>NZ_PSYC01000052.1:0-30767 GCF_002931515.1 Pseudoclavibacter sp. RFBG4
GGCGGTGGGGCCGGTCATCATCCGAGTCTGGCATCGGGCGAGGGGGTGAGTCGAGGGGCGCGTCGTCTCGTGAGCCCCCGCGCAGCTCGCGGCGTCCGCCTACTCCAGGCCGAGGTCGATCACGACCTTGCCGCGGGCGCGGCGCTCCTCGAGGCTCGCGACGGTCTCGGCTGCTTCGCGGAGGGGGACGACCGCGGTGATCGAGGCGCGCAGCTCGCCGCGCTCGACGGCGGGCGAGAGCCGTGCCCACTGCTCGGGGAGCGACACGAGGCACTCGGGCATGAGCCCCTCCCAAGCCGCGCCGACGACGGAGATGTTGCCAAGCAGCAGCCGGTTGGTCTTGACGGTCGGGATGCTGCCGCCGGTGAAGCCGAGCACGACGAGGCGCCCGCGCTTCGCGAGGCACCGCAGGGAGTCGGTGAAGCGGTCGCCGCCGACGGGGTCGAGGACGACGTCGACGCCGCGATGGTCGGTGAGCTGGCGGACCTCGGTGAGGAAGTCTGCGGCGAAGACCGTGTGGTCTGCGCCGACCGAGCGTGCGAGCGCAGCCTTCTCCTCGGTCGAGACGACGGCGATGACGGTGGCGCCGATGAGCTTCGCCTGCTGGATGAGCGCGACGCCGAGCCCGCCAGCGGCCCCCTGGATGAGGACGGTCTCCCCTGCCCGCACCTGCCCGCGGTCGCGGAGGGCGAAGTCGGCGCTCAGGAGGTTGATGGGCAGCGCCGCGGCATCCACGAAGCTGATCGAGTCGGGCAGCGGCAGCACCCGGTCGGCCGGTGCGACGACGTACTCGGCGAAGGCGCCATGGCTGGCGACGCCGAAGACCCGGTCGCCCTCTGCGAACCCGGAATCTTCGCCGGCCTCGGCGACAACTCCCGCGAACTCGCTACCGAGCACAAACGGAGTCGGGATGCGGTGCTGGTACTCGCTGCGCGACTGCAGCACGTCGGGGAACGCGACGCCAGCCGCCCGCACCTCGACGAGCACGTGACCGGGAGCTCGGTGCGGGACCGGTACCTCGCGGAGCTGCAAGCTCCGCGGGCCGCCATCCGTCGAGTTCACGACCGCTCGCATCCCAGTGGTTCGGTCGGGCACAGGGGCGCGTGGCGCGTCGTGCGTGGGCTGGTCTGGCAGAGCATCCGGCATGCGTTTCACGCTAGCCGCTGCTCCCCTGTGTTCGGCGATCATGGCTGCGCGGCCCGCCCACCCGTGGAAACCCAGGACCCGAGCGGTCGATCTGGGAGGTCCTCGAAGGTCTCCTCGGTTCCGGTGATCACGAATCCACGTGCTTGGTAGTTCGCCAGGGCCAGCGGGCCGTCGAGGGTGCAGGTGTGCACCCAGACCCGTGAGACGGGTGCGAGCTGGGCGTGCTCCGGCAGCGTCCACGCGGCGAGGACGCCGTGCTCGAGCAATCGTCCCCCGAGTCCGCGACCCTGGGCCGCCTCGGCGAGGCCGAAGTACCGGATCTCCACCTCGGTTCCCTTGTCGGACGGCTTCGGCTGAAGGTGGACGTACCCGAGCGGATTGCCGTCGCCGTAGAGGATCCAGAACTCGGTCCCTGGCTCCGCGAGCTCATCCACCCACTGGCGCCTCGTCCAGTCGAGCCGCTCCGTCCAGAACCATGGCCCGCCGACGAGTCCGTAGAGGAACCGTGCGTACTCCGGCGAGATCGAACCCGCACGGTCGAGGCGGACGTCGTCGGGAAACGCCCGAGGCTCGTCTCGGGGCTGCTCGAGCATCTCCAGGGTCGTGGTGGTGACCTTCATCGGGACTCCTTGCGCGGGGCGAGCTGGCTTGGTGCTCGGGTGAGCGCGAACACCTCGTGTCGCGGGCCACGCTATTGGCGTCGGGGGAGTTCGCCAAGTGCGCGGTCGAGAGCTGTGGCGAAGGCGCGGTCGCGCTCCAGGTCGCTCTTGGGTAGGCAGAGCAGTTGAAGGTGCAGAAAGAGCCCGGGCGGATGAACTGGTGAGTGCCAGCCCATCCGCCCGGGCGTTTTCCTGAGTCCCCTTGCGGCTACTCGCTCGTCACGCGTCCGCGGCGCTTCTTGATGAGGAACGCCGCCCCGGTGCCGGCGAGCACAGCCCCGAGGAGGGCGAGGAAGCCGGCGAGGCTGCCGTCGACGCCCGTCGTTGCGAGGTCGCCGTCCTGGCCGCCGGCGTCGGATCCGCCGTTGCCCGAACCGTTGCCGGACCCGTTGTCGCCGCCGTCACCGGCACCGTTCCCGGGGCTCGACGTCGGCGCGGTGGTCCCGGTGCCGTCCGTCGAGGTCGGCTGCGGCGTGGGCTCCGTCGTCGGCTCCGGGGCGACACCGACCGTGAAATCGAAGCTGCCGGAAGTGACTTCGAGCTGGGCAGTCCCGTTCTCGATGCCCACAAGCGTGACGCCCTCGGCGTCGGCCGCGGCGAGTCCGCCCTCAAGTACGGTCATGCTCTCGTCGGCAACTGGCACGTAGACCGTCGCGGACGAGTTCGCGGGAACCTCGACGTGGTACTCGAACGCGCCGTTCTCGGTCGTCCAGTCGGAGACGAGCGTGCCGTAGTTCGTGGTGAACGCGGCGTTCGACCACGTGACGCGGCCGTCGGCATCCGGCTGCGGCTTGAGCACGGAGTGCTGATAACCGGGGTTCGCCGGGTCCTGGTTGATGCCGGCGACCGTGTTGTAGATCCACTCGCTGACCGCGCCGTAGGCGTAGTGGTTGTACGAGTTCATGCTCACGTCGCCGAAGCCGTCCTCGAGCGTGTATGAGTTCCAGCGCTCCCAGTAGGTCGTGGCGCCCTGGTCGACCGTGTACAGCCAGCTCGGGTAGGCGTTGCTGAGCACGAGGTCGTAGGCGGCGTCGAGCTGGCCGCTGCCGGAGAGCGCCGGCAGGATGGCGGGGGTGCCGAGGAAGCCCGTCGTGAGCGCGGGCTCGCCGTTCTCGCCCGCGAGACTCAGCTGTGCGAGGCGCTCGGCGAGCCCAGCCTGGCTGCCATCCGGGTAGAGGCCGAAGTCGAGCACGATGGCGTAGGCGGCCTGCGTCTCGAGGTCGACGCCTTCGATCTGCGAGCCACCGCTCGGGAAGTAGGTGGCGACGAAGGTGTTCTTCCACTCCTGGTGCCAGCCGCGGAACTTCTGCGCGTCCTCGGTCTTGCCGAGGGCCTCTGCTGCCTCGGCCATGAGCGCGATCGTGTGCACCTTGTACGCCTGCATCACGAACTCGGTGTCGGTCTTCGCGAACGACAGCCAGTCGCCGAGCACGAACCCGCGCGGGCCCTCGTTGAGCGCCGTCGCGTAGGCACTCATCTGCTCGTAGTTGACCTCGAGGATCTCGGTGTCGCCGTACGCCCTCCACAGCTCGTAGGGCACGATGATGCTGGCGTCTGTCCACGGATCGGACGTGCCGTGCACGAACTCCCAGCCGGAGTGATAGGGCGCGAAGCGTGGGTACTGACCGTCCGCGAACTGCGCATCCGCGAGGTCGAGTTCCGTGTACTTCTGCAGGAAGTTGCGCACATCCGCGGTCATGGACGCGGTCGACGTGAACACCTGGATGTCGCCGAGCCAGCCCATCCGCTCGTCCCGCGCCGGAGTGTCGGTCGGGATCGAGTTGAAGTTGCCGCGCAGGCCGTTGATCGTGTTCTCGTGCAGGGCGTTGAGACCGTCGCTCGACGTCTCGAGGTCCATCGTCAGCTCGGTGGCTGAGCTCAGCACGTGCGCCGTGACGTCGCCTGTGCCGACAGAGTTCGCGTCGAATCCGTCGAAGCCGGAGACCTCGAGGTAGCGGAAGCCGTGCATGGTGAACGTCGGCTCGAACGAGCCGGAGCCCGAGTCGCCGATCGTGTAGAAGTCGTTGGCCTTCGCCGAGCGGAAGTTCTCGTTGTAGATCGTGCCCGCGGGGCCGTCGGCTGTTGCGCTGTTGTCGTTCAGCATCTCGCCGTAGTTGAGCTCGACGGTCGAACCGGCGGGCCCAGACACGTTGATCGCGACGTTGCCGACGATGTTCTTGCCGAAGTCGAAGACGAGGTTGCCGTTTGCATCGACCGTGCGGGAGACGGGCGAGAGCTCCTCGACCTTCTTGATCGCGGATGCGCTGTCGCCGACGACCTTGAGTCCTGCGGGCAGCGAGGTGGTTGCGGGTGTTGCCCAGCCTGATTCATCGAAGCCGCCCTGCGACCATCCGGCGACTGCTGGCTCGAGCCGAGCGTCGTAGTTCTCGCCGTCCATGAGGTTGCTGTCGGTGATGGGGCCCTCGCCGAAGTACGACCAATTGGGTCCCGTCGCGACCGACTCGGTGCTGCCGTCGGTGTACGTGATCTCGAGGTTCGCCATGAGCGCCGGTTGCGCTCCGTAGGGCTTCTGCAGCGCGCCGAAGGACCCCGAGTACCAGCCATCGCTGACCTGTGCGCCGATCGCGTTGTCGCCGGCCGCGATCTGATCGGTCACGTCGTAGGCGTTGTAGAGCGCTGTCTTGAAGAAGTCGGAGGTGCCAGGCGCGAGGTAGGAGTCACCGACCTTCTCGCCGTTGAGCTCGAATTCGTAGATGCCGAGGGCGCTCGCGTAGAGGTGGGCCGACTCGACTGTCTTCCCGCTGGTGGTGAACTCCTCGCGGAAGAGGCCATCTGACGCACTTGTGTCGGACTCCTGAGCGAGACTGTCCGCAACCGTGATCCAGCCGTCGGCGATCTTCGCACCGTCGGCTTCAGCGAAGGCGGATGCGCTGGGATCTGCGGTGAGCTTCGCTTGGGTCTCGTCGAGCTTCTCGGCCGCATCGGGCACCGTCAGGGAGACATCGGTGTACTTGGCGCTCGTCCCGTTGTCGTTGTACAGGCCGACAAGACCCGCTCGCACCATCTGCCGGTTGCCCGGCAGCTCGAACTCGGCGAGCACTGCACCGTCGAGGCTGATCTTCCACGTCGACCCGGAGGGGAAGACCCCTCCGCCTCCGACGAGGCTCGCCGTGAGCGTGTGCTCGGCGGCGGGGTCGAAGCCGTCGAGTGCGACGTCGACATTCACGGGGTCGAAGCCACGGGGGCTTTCCGGATTCTCGGCCGCGCCGTTGTCGCGGGTGAAGTCTCGGATGCCCTGTGCGTTGCCCTCGTGCAGCTTGAGCCGGTACTGACCGTCGACCTCAGCCACGTTGAGCAGGATGAAGTCGTCGTCGACCCCGTTGAACGTGAGGCCGGCGGACCCCTGCAGGATCTGGAATCTCGTCGAGACATCGAACGTCGTTGCGAGCGAGCGATCGTCAGCGAGCGAGGGCTCGGCGCCTGGCTGGGTGATCCACTGGGCGCCGTTCCAACCTGTGCTCCCGTCGGTCGCCTTGAGGCCGGTTCGGAAGGACGACGTGGCGGTGGGCAGCGTCTCCCCGCGCTCATCCGTCACCTGCACGGCCCAGAAGTAGCTGGTCTTCGGCGACAGCGCGGGGCCAGCGTAGGCAACCGCTGAGCTGGCGTTCGATTCGACGACGCCGGAATCCCAGACGTCACCCTCGCCGTTGGAGGCCTTCTCGGCCGAGGTCGCGACCACGAGGCGGTAGGCGGTCTGTGCGGCGCCGCGATGCGCCGCATCCATCTGCCAGCTGAAGCTCGGTGTGGAGTCGACCAGGACGGGGGACTCCTGGCGGTCGACTTGAAGAGCGACGGGAATGGTGTCGGTCGGAGCGGCGATGGCGAGCTGCGCGCTCACGAAGGATCCTGCGAGGAGGCAGGTGCCGAGCGTCAGGGCTGTCGCGGCCTTGAATGATCGGCCTCTGCTGTGGGGGGTCTTCGATATCAAGTGCGATCTTCCGTTCTCTTCGTTGAGGTGCTTCATCGGGAGTGGAGGCACGCGGATGGAGCGTTCGTCGGTGAACGCAGCGATGTGTTGAAACGCTTCAACATCCGGGTGACACGAAATTATCAGTCGCCATGCCGTTACACAACGGGCAATCTGCAAAGCGCGCGAACGGCCTCGAGGTGGGCCGCAGACACGCCCACCGAGGCGGCGCGGAAGCTGGATCGCAGCTGCTCGACGGTGCCAGCGCCAATGACCGGAGCGACTGGAAACGCCGAGGCGAGGAGAACGGCGACCGACAACTCGGTCGCGGGTATGCCGTAGAGAGGCGCGAGTTCGTCGAGCAGCAGTGCTGTCGCCCTGTTGTGGTTGTCGTGGAAAAGCCGAACCGTCGCGTCAGCTGGACCGCGCCTCCAGCGCGAGAAATACCCCTTCGACTGCGACGAGTAGGGGCTGGCGGGAAGGCCCGACTGCTCGTGGAAGCGATGCATCGTCCCGTCCATCGCCACCATCCCGGTCGGGAGTGCCGTCTCGAGTGGGCGCGCGAGTCCCCAGCTGGGCTGGTTGACCACGAATCCGGTCCACCCGCGAGCCGCCGCGACCACACGGCTCTCCTGAAGACGCGTGGTCGTCCAGTTCGAGGCGCCGTACCCACCGATGAGACCTGCTCGGGTGAACCCCTCCAGCGGCTCCAGGAGCTCTTCGACGGGTATCGCGGTGCTGTCCCGGTGCAGGTACACCAAAGGGATCGTCTCGAGCCCGAGGTTGTCGCGTGCCTCCTCGATGTCGAGGCGCAGTGACTCGGGGTCGAGGCGCGTCACCTCGGGGTCATCCAGTGAGGGGTGGCCGATCTTGGTCGTGGCGTTGACAACTGTGCGCATGCCCCTGGACGACAGCCATGCACCGAGCATGCGTTCGCTCGCACTCGGCGGGGCCGCATGCTCCCAATTGCCATACACGTGTGCCGTGTCGATGGTCCGCCCGCCCTCCTCGACGAAGGTATCGAGGAGGGCGAACGAAGCATCCCGGTTCTGCTTCGTGCCGAAACCGAGCGTCCCGAGCACGAGCTGCGCTCTGGGGTCGCGTGCGAGGGAGATCGTTCCGGACACGGTGAGCCCGCTCTCCCTATCGCACCCGCGTCTCGAGTGCGGGGGCCGCGACGCGGTGCTCGAACTTCGCGCCAGACACGAGCTCGAATCGCTCATCGGCCCCTGGGAGTCGTACCTGCCCCGTGACGCCGGTCGGAAGCTGCAGCTCGTAGCTGACCCCCTCGAGGGTTCGCGTCCACGAGCCAGTGATCCTCCCGTACCTGGAATCGAAGGCGATCGTCGCGCTCGTGAGGTCGCCGCCGGGCTGTGGCGCCCAGACGACCCGCCGATAGCCAGGCTGCGCGGGAGCCAGCCCCCCGATGGTGCGGTGCATCCAATCGGCCACGGAGCCCAGCGCGTAGTGGTTGAAGCTGGTCATCTCACCCGGGTTGATGCTGCCGTCGGGGAGCATCGAATCCCACCGTTCCCAGATCGTGGTGCCGCCCATGCGCACGGTGTAGAGCCAGGACGGGCACGAGTCCTCGAGGAGCAGTGCGTACGCATCGTCGAGGTGCCCGGTTGCGGTGAGGGCGTCGCTGATGACGGGCGTTCCGGCGAAACCCGTCGCGATGCGGTGGCCCGCCTCGCGCACGAGCTGGGCCAGCCGTGCACCGGCAACCTGCTTCTCCGAGGCCGAGAGGAGGTCGAAGCGTATGGCGAGTGCATATGCGGTCTGCGCGTCACTCGTGAGCAGGCCGCCATCCACGACGTACTCGCCGCGGAATGCGTCGCGCGCCTGGGACGCGATCGTCGCGTACCTGCTCGCTTCCGAGGTTCGGCCGAGGGTGATGGCGATGTCGGCGAGACGCCTCGTCGTGTATGCGAAGTACGCAGAGGCGACGAGGTACTTGTCGGTCTGCCCGTCTGCCGGGTCATGAGGCGGAGCAGCAGGGTCCAGCCAGTCTCCGAGCTGGTGTGCCGACTTCCAGAGTCGCGAGTCGCCCGACTGGAGGATCATCCGGTCGACCCAAGCTCGCCCGCTTTCGAACTGACGCGCGAGGATGCCACGGTCGCCGAATCGCTCGTGCAGCACCAGAGGAGTGAGCACAGAGGCGTCGCCCCACACAGCGCCGGTCTCGATTGGGGTCCAGGTGGGCCCGCCCGGGACGACGGGCACGAACCACGGCACGGTGCCGTCGGGCAGCTGCTCGAGGGCGAGGTCCGCGAGCCAGCTCTCCAGGAACCCGGCGCAGTCGTAGAGGAAGGACGCGGTGGGGGCGAAGACCTGGATGTCGCCCGTCCAGCCGAGCCGCTCGTCGCGCTGCGGGCAATCCATGGGGATCGACAGGAAGTTGCCGCGCATGCCCCAGACGACGTTCTCGTGCAGCCGGTTCAGGTCATCGGATGAGGTGGTGAGCGTTCCCGTGCGCTCCATGTCGTTGTGCAGCACGCGCGCGATCACACCTCCGACGGGCAGCTCCGCAAGGCCGGTGATGACGGCATAGCGGAAGCCATGGAAGGTGAACTTCGGCTCCCACAGGCGCGGGCCGCGGCCATCCAGGGTGATGATGTCGTGGGCGTCAGCGAGGCGGAGCGGGCGGACGCCCAGCTCGCCGTGCTCGAGCACCTCGGCGTGACGCAGCTCGATGCGGTGTCCGGCCGGCCCGTCGACTTCAACGCGGAGCCGACCGACGAGGTTCTGCCCGAAGTCGATGAGGTGGGAGTCCTCTGCGGTTCGGGTGACCGAGACAGGCTCGATCTCCTGCGTGCATCGCACCGGCGGGAGCGACGGCGCGACAAGAGTGGCGGCGTCGCGAGAGCGGACTTTGACGGGGGTCCATCCGTCATCGGAGGCACCGGGTGTGCTCCACCCGTCCTGTTCCTCGCGGGTGTCGTGCTTCTCGCCGTCATAGAGGCCGGTGCTGGTCATCGGGCTGAGCGCCGCTACCCAATCGGCGTCGGTCGCGACGACGTGGCGGGAGTCGTCGGTGTGCTCGATCTCGAGCTGAGCGATGAGGGACTGGTCGGTGCCGTAGAGGTCGTGGTAGCCGCCGTTGAAGCCGAGCCGGCCGCGGTACCAGCCGTCCCCGAGCCAGGCGCCGATGACGTTCGCGCCCTGCTGGACGTGCTGGGTGACGTCGAAGGTCCAGTAGATGAGGCGGTCGTCGTACTTCGTCCAGCCTGGAGACAGCTCGTGGTCGCCCACGCGCTGCCCGTTGATCTCCGCTTCGTAGAGACCGTGCGCGGTGACGTACAGGCGGGCGCTTCGGACGGGCTTCGCGAGGTGGAACTCGCGGCGGACGAGGGATGGCCTCCGGTCGGTCCCGGCCTCCTCCTCCCAGGCTGCGCCGACGGGCATTGCCTGCCAGTCGGCCTCCTCGAGGAGGCCGACCTCGACCGTTGTGGCGTCGCTCCAGGCGGACCACGTGCCGCCGCCGAGCACGCGGACACGGATGGCTGCTGACTCACGCGAGCGAAGCGGCTCGAACGGCCACGACACGAGAACCTGCTCGTGGCCTCGACCACCTGACCGGCTGAGCTGCCCGCCGCGATCCACTTCGAGCTCCCAGGCATCTTGTGTCCACCCGGGAGCGGCGCTGATCTTCCAGCTGAGTCGAGGGGTGGGGGTGCCGATGCCGATGCTCTCGCGGAGGTGCTCGATCGTGGGGGGAGTGACGTGCACGGTGTTCCTGTTCGGAGTGTTGATGCTCATCCCTTGACCGCTCCGGCCGTGAGGCCCTTCTGGATTCGCTGATTGAGGATGAGGTAGACGATCAGGAGTGCGAACACGTTGATGCTGACGGCCGCGAAGAGCGGACCGTACTGCGTCGTGCCGAAGTTCCCGTTGAAGTTGAGGAGGCCGAGCTGCAGCGTGCGGATGCTGCCGGAGTTCGCGAAGGTGAGCGCGATGAGCAGGTCGTTCCAGAAGAAGAAGAACTGCACGAGCCCGACGGTGAACAGGCCGTTCTTCATCATCGGCAGTCCGATGGAGAAGAACTGCCTGATGACGGATGCTCCGTCGATGGTCGCCGCTTCGAAGATCTCTCTGGGGATGGATTGGAAGTAGGTCGCCATCAGGAACACGGTCAGCGGGAGCCCGGTCGCTGTGTAGGTGATGATCAGCGTCCAGAGGGTGCCGGTGAGGCCGATCTGGAAGTAGGCGCTGAAGAGCGGGAGCAGGATCATCTGGGTCGGCACCATGATGCCGGCGAGGAAGATGAGCAGCACGTTGCTGCGCCCCTTCCACACCATGACCTCCAGCGCGAACGCCGCGGCCGTGCCGAGGAGGAGCATCAGGAAGAGCGAGGGCAGGACGGCGACTGCGCTGTTCAGGAACGTCTGGCCGAGGCCGGCCGTCTCCCACGCGACGCTGTAGTTGTCGAAGTTCCATTGCTCCGGCATCGCCCAGGTGGGTTCTTCGAGAAACTCGCGCTGCGTCTTGAAGGAGCCGAGGAGGAGCCAGAGCAGCGGGTAGCCGACGATGACGAGGAGGAAGGCGACGCCGATCCAGACCGGGATCCGGCCGAGCAGCCGGCGGACACGGGCCGGCGAGAAGCTGTTGGTCGTGGTCATGATGCGGCCTTCTGTCGGTTGCGGGCGGCCCCGCGGAAGACGACGAACGTGACGGCGAGGCACACCATCGTCAGGAGCATCGCGATCGTCGAGCCGTAGCCGTACTGGCCGTAGGTGAAGGACTGGTCGAACATCGCGATCGTCAGGGGGCTCGTGGTGCTGCCGGGCCCGCCGTTCGTGAGTGCGAGCACGCTGTCGAACACCTTGAGCGTTCCGTTGATCGAGAAGATCAGCGAGGAGATGAGGACGGGCAGCGAGAGCGGAAGCACGATGTGGCGGATGAGCTTCCACCCGCTGGCTCCGTCGAGTCTGGCGGATTCCATGACGTCTTCGGGGATGTCGATGAGCCCTGAGTAGAGAAGCACGCCGTAGAAGCCCATGGAGCGCCAGATGTCCATGATCGCGATCACGACGAAGGCGCTGCCGCCGTCGCCGAACCAGTCGAGCGGGACGCCACCGAATGAGGTGATGAAGGAGTTCACGACACCTTGCGTGGGGGCGACGGAGAAGAGCTGCTGGAAGAGCAAGGCCACGGCGACGGTCGGCATGACGACCGGGAAGAAGACGAGTGTCCGGATGAGGCCCGAGGCCCGCTTCAGCGCGAAGGCGTAGAGCAGTGCCAGGCCGTACCCGAAGAGCACCTGGCCTATGGTCACGACGACCGCGTACTTCAGAGTGAAGAGGAGGGCTGCGTGGACTTCGGAGTCGCCGAACAGTCGCACGAAGTTGTCGAAGCCCACGAAGGTGAAGCCGACGATCGCGTTCCCCTCGAAGAGGGTGTACCCGAGTGAGACGAGCACCGGCACGAGCATCACGACTGAGTAGACGAGGAGTGCGGGGCCGAGCAGGATGGCGATCGTGCGCTTGTCGCCGAGCACGTTTTTCATGTGTATCTCCGAATCCGGTGGAGGTGCGGGAGCGGACGCTCCCGCACCTCGCGGGGACTTAGCCCAGGTCGGCCTGGACTTGCGCCATGAAGTCCTCGGCGGTGATGCTGCCCGTCACGAGCTGGGCGGCATTGCGCTGACTCGTGGTTGTCGCTTCAGGGGAGAAGAGCGCCTCGAACCAGAGCACGGTGGTCTCTGTCTCAGCGATCTGGTCCTGGACCAGCTGTGTCAGCGGTGGCACGTCGGCGACCTCTTCGGAGAGCGCGAAGCCGGAGACGCGGTTCTCCTGTGCGAGCGCGGTGCTGCCGTAGTTCTCGACGATGCAGCTCAGCCATGCTTTGGAGTTCTCTCCCGTGGCGTTGGCGTTCATCGTGAGTGGGAGGCCCACGTTCGCGGCCAGCTGGGAGCGGTCGCCTGCGCCGCCTTCGACGCCGGGGAAGGGCATGAAGCCGACGTTCTCGACGCCGATCCGGTTCGCCTCTGGGTCGTTGAGGCCGCTGAGGAACCAGCTGCCCATGTAGAACATCGCGGCGCTGCCGTTGAGGAACTGGTTCTCGGACGTCGCCATGTCGATCGATCCGACGCCCTGACCGAAGTAGCCGGCGGCGCCGAGGTCGGCGATCGCCTGCGCGGCTTCGACGTACTCGGGGTCGGTGAGCTTGGCCTCGCCGTCGGCGACCTTCTGCATCGCGTCTGGGCCGAGGGTGCGGAACAGGTAGCTCGAGATCAGGCGCGTGATCGGCCACCCCTGCTCTCCACTCGCGGAGAACGGCTGAATGCCTGCAGCGTCGAGCGTCTCCGAGGCCGCGGTGAGCTCGTCCCACGTCTGTGGCTCGGCGATGCCCTGCTCATCGAAGATCGTCTTGTTGTACCAGATGCCCTCGACGTTGTACTCGAAGGGGAGCACGGCGAAGCTGCCGTAGAGGTTCTCGATCGTGGAGACGGCTGCCGGCTCGATCTTGTCGAGCTGTCCGGACTCCGTTAGCAGCGCTTCGAAGTCGGCGATGTTGCCCGACTCCGCGAGTGTCTGCGTCAGGGCAGGTGCGTTGCCTGCTGAGAACAGCACGGGGAGGTCCCCCTGTCCTGCCTTGAGCTGGAGCTGCTGGTCGAGGTTCGTCTGGGGGACGGTCTCGACGCTCAGTGGCTGCGCGCCGGCTTCGGTGGAGCAGGTGTCCCCGGCTAGGGTTTCGAGGACGGCTGGAACCTCGGTGTTCTCCACGTTGATGAAGACGGAGAACTCATCGTCACTGACGGATGCGCCACCTCCACCAGAGCAGGCCGTGAGCGCGAGTACAGAGACTCCCGCGAGAGCGGTCAGGGTCAAGCGCGTTGGCGCGACCCGAGGGGTTCGCTTCATGAATCCTCCTTGATTGGGCGAGTCGACCTCGCGTGCTTGAAGCGCTTCAAAGACAACCACGAACCTGCACGATTCGCAAGCGAACGGATAACTTTCCTGTCGTATAGAGTTCTGATCCATGTCACCGACGACCAATGAGACCAGGGATCGACCGCGGCCAGTGATGACTGACGTCGCGCGTCTCGCCGGGGTGTCATTGGGGACCGTCTCCAACGTGCTCAATACCCCGA
The DNA here is from genome assembly GCF_002931515.1 of Pseudoclavibacter sp. RFBG4. Lineage (NCBI taxonomy): Bacteria > Bacillati > Actinomycetota > Actinomycetes > Micrococcales > Microbacteriaceae > Pseudoclavibacter > Pseudoclavibacter sp. RFBG4. Next base: position 12,827 of record NZ_PSYC01000052.1, read on the forward strand.
ACCTCGTCGCGGCAGGAACGCGCGAACGAGTCGAGCGCGCCATCGAGGAGCTTGGCTTCGTCCGGAATCGGACGGCGAGATCGCTCGCCATGGGACGGGCTGACACGGTCGGTTTCGTCATCGTCGATCTCGCGAACTCGCTGTTCCTCGACATCGCCAGAGGGGCGGAGGAGGCCTTCGACACGAAGCACAAGCGACTCCTTCTCGCCAACAGCGACGTCGACCTCGCCAAGCAGACAGGGCACATCGAGCTCTTCGAGGAGACACAGGTGGCCGGCATCCTGTTGGCTCCACTCGACGCTCCGCTCGACGCCGCGCAGCACGCGCGGGGCAGGGGCATGCCGGTCGTGCAGGTCAACTGGCCGGGAAGCGGCGACGCCTGCGGGGTCGTGGCCGACGAAGAGCTTGGTGGCTACCTGGCGGCGAAGCACGTCATCGCGCTCGGGCGTCGCAGGCTCGTCTTCGCGGGTGGCCCGTTCTCGCTCTCCGCGGTCGCGGCGCGTCGGCGAGGTGTGCTCCGGGCCTGCGAGGAGAGTCGAGGTGTCGAGATCGAGACCATCGAGACGCCACGCATCACCGTTCGTGGAGGCCATAGCCTCGGCGTGATGCTGGCCGAGCGCCCGCCACACGAGCGGCCGGATGCGCTCGTCTGCGCGTCCGATGCCCTGGCATTCGGGGCCATGCAACCGCTTCTGGCGGCAGGCGTCTCGGTGCCGGAGGATCTGGCAGTCGTCGGCTTCGATAACAACCGCATGTCGACCGACAGCCCAGTCCGCATCACGAGTGTCGGGCAGCCCGGCCTCGAGATGGGGAGGGTGGGCGCGGAGCTGCTCATGGAGGAGATCGCTCTCGGTGATCGGCACGAGCATCGCACGATCGTCCTGCCGCCCAGTCTGCACGAGCGCGCAAGCACGATCGGAGGCCGCGGCTGAGGGCTGCCGCGTCCGTCGACAGGCTTGCACTGCCTTCGAGGCGACCTCAATCGTCGTGCCTCTCGTGTCAACGGGATCGCCCGGAGGGTCGTCAGCTGGGGCTGTGACGACCGTCCGGGCGATCTCGTTCGGACCGAGAGCGGCTACTCGCTCGTCACGCGTCCGCGGCGCTTCTTGATGAGGAACGCCGCTCCGGTGCCAGCGAGCACAGCCCCGAGGAGGGCGAGGAAGCCGGCGAGGCTGCCGTCGACGCCCGTCGTGGCGAGGTCGCCGTCCTGGCCGCCGGCGTCGGAGCCGCCGTTCCCGGACCCGTTTCCGGACCCGTTCCCGCCGCCGTTGCCGGGGCTCGTGGTCGGCGCCGTGGTCCCGGTACCGTCCGTCGAGGTCGGCTGCGGCGTGGGATCAGTCGTGCCTGTCGGGCTCGGCTCCGCGATGCTCTCGACGGCGCTGCTCAGCGTGACCGGGCCGACGAGGCCGGCCGGAATGAGGCCGGACCCGCCGTGCACGCTGTTGTACGCCTGGTACTTCACGTTGGCGACCGGGTCGCTGTTGTACAGCTCCTTGAGGCCCTCGCGGCGGTTGCTCTGCACGGGCTGCACGTCGATCTCGATGACATTGGAGCCGTTCACGAGCGCCGGCGCGATGTCGACCTCGTACGGTGCGGCGTACAACTGCGTCACGAGCTCGTGCTCGGTGCCGGGGTTCACGCGAACCGTCGCCGCGTTGTTCACGGTGCCGAGGTTCAGCACCGCACCGCCCTCGAGGAGGTCGGCCGCATCCGGGATCTCGACCGTGGTTCGGTACGTTCCCGAGTCGGTGACGTACCGCAGCTCGTTGCCGAGGAAGCCGTCGGCGCTCCAGTCGCCGAGGACCTCGCCCGTGTACTCGGACGTGCTCGCCTCACCTGGGGCGTTCGTGCCGATGTTGTCGGCCGAGACCTCGAGTGAGAAGGCACCGAGCTGATGTCCGACACCGCGCTCGGTCGTGTCGATCGACGAGGGGGTCCCGTCGGAGACGGCGGAATCGGCGATGCCGGTGCCTGCTGGCTCGCAGAGCAGGACAACCGCTCCGCTCGCGTCGAGCGTCGCCGAGACGACGTTGCCGTCGACCTCCGCGTCGAAGATCTCGCCCGTCTCGGGGTCGAGCCACCAGCAGGAGTCGAGGCCGTCGGCGACCGTCAGGCTGACACCCGTTGCCGCCTCCGCGGAGGTGTTGCGCACGTACGCGAGCTCGCCTCCGGTCGGGAGTGTGCGGCGCCCGAAGCGGAGGTCCGCGTTCTCCTCGTAGGAGATGGGCGCGTCGACCGAGGCCGCGAGCGTCGCGGGGACGGCGGCTGCCTCGACGGCACCGCCCATGGCATCGGCGATCTCGCTCACCTGAGCATCCAGTGCCGCGTAGTCGCCGCCCGAATAGCCGGGCTGCGCGGCGGGAGCCGCATCGACGAAGACGATCGGTGCGCCGGCGTCCTTCAGCTTCTGCAGCGCCTGCATCGTCTCGAGGGGCACGGTGCCGCTCTCGACGAGCATGGCGTCGAAGGATGCGTTGCCGCCGTTCGCGACGAGGTGCGAGCCGTCCCAGCTCAGGCCCGTCTGGATGGTGTCGTCGTTGATGGCATCCCACGCCCAGCCGTTGGCCTGGGCCGTGGTGACGGACGCGAGCGGCGTGGAGCCGCCGCCGAATCCGCCGCCGCTCGCCAGCGCCCCGAAGAGCGGCATGTAGATCGCCACGTCGCTGCTGTTCGTACCCGACTGCATGACGTAGTTGGCGCGCGACGCGTAGTCGTTCATCGACGCGTAGTAGTCGGCGATGCCAGCCGTGTCGGCCATCTCGACGCCGATCGTGGGCCAGGCTCGCCAGCCTTCCTCGGCGAAGAGGTTGTCGTCGGACGTGAAGGCGGGGTCGTCGTTGCCGCTGTAGGTGGCGCTGAGCCCGTGGTAGAAGAAGTTGTTCACGCCGCTCGTGGCCATGAGGTCGTAGCCCTGCTTCATGAACTCCGGCGTGATCTGGAACGGCACCGAGCCCAGCGTGAAGACCTCCGAGGTGACGAGGTTCTTGCCGTAGAGGTGCGCTCCGGACGCGACGCGCTTCAGCTGGTATTCGTCGAGGCCCTCGGTCTCGGGGATGTCGACGTACTGCGACGACTTGAGGGTGTCGATGGGCGGGTTGTACGCCTGCTGGCGGTAGTCGATGCCGTACTCGCCGAGGGTGCTCGAGAAGGCCTCGAGGCCCTGGAGGAACGAGTCGTTGAGGAGCACGCCGTAGTCGTGCACGATGCGCTGCGACTCCTCTTCGCTGAGGTTGCTGGCGAGCAGCGGCACTCCGCTGCCGCCGCCGAAGCGGCTGACCTCCGGTGTCTGCAGTCCGAGAGCTGCGTACTCCGGCTTGACCGTCGGGGTTCCGTCGATGAGGAACGAGTCCTGGTAGATGGAGTAGAGGGAGGGGAGGTACGGCGTGATGTTGTAGCCGAGCAGCTCCTGCGACTCCGCCGCGGCCTGGATGAGGTCGTTGTAGTGGCGGTCGGTGTAGAACTCGTAGCTGTCGTTGAAGGCGGCGCGGATGTCGCGCGACTCGACGATGTCGTTCAGCGCGGCTTCGCCGAGCCAGCCGTTGACGAGCTTCGTGATCGCGACCGGGTTGAGGTGGTCGACGACGTAGTTGCGCTTGTCGGTCGTCGTGTTCTCGATGATCGAGTTGAAGCCGTACGCGCCCGTCGTGGCGCTGTAGAGCGCGACGATCTCGTAGTCGCCCGCCGCGAGGGTCGAGGTGTCGACGCCGAAGGTCGTCTGCCCGTCGCTCGGGTACGAGAGCTGCGCGGCATCGAGGTCGAGCACCGATTGCTGCTCGTAGGTCTTGACCGAGCTGAAGTCGGACGTGAGGGTCTGGTTGGCCGTCGTCAGGTCAGCGCCCTGGCCCGTGATCGGGGCGAGCATGACGGAGTTCAGGTGCGCGTTCTCCGGTTTCCACTCGCCGAAGTCGAAGCCGAACTTCTCCGAGGCGAAGAACGGGCTGACCTCTGCCTTGGGGATGCCGAGCGAGAGCTTGCCCGTGCCGGTCGGCACCGAGACGTCACCGGACACGAGGGTGAGCGCGCCGGCCGCATCCACCCGAACGGTGGCCCGGCCCAGCGCCATCGTGTTCTGGCTGTCCTCGAGGTCGATGGAGTCGTCGCTTGCGAGGTAGCCGCTGCCGATGTTGAGGTCGACGGTGATGCCGAGCTCGTTGGCGCGGGCGATGACCGCGTCGAGCTTCGCGAAGTACTCGGGTGACTCGTAGCCGAGCACGGCCTCCGTGTCGTAGCCGGGGGCGGCGTCGTAGATCGAGCCGCCGTTGCCGCCGTTGCCCGCGATGCCCTCCTCGGTCAGGAACCCCTTCGAGAAGGCCACGATCTCGACGGCGCCGAAGCCGTTCTCATGCAGGTAGTCGACCTGCGCGAGCAGGTCCTCCTGGCTGGCCGCGTTGCCGGGCCACCACCAGCGCACGCCTGGTCGGAAGTCGACGCCCGGCTCCGCGAACTCGGTGGGGTCGATGGCGCTGGTCGTGGTGGCGTGCTCGTCGCCGACGGCTGGGCCGGCCACGGCGAGCGTGCAGGCGACGGTGAGCGCTGCGCCGAGCGCAACGGCTCGTCGCCCTCGTCTTCGTGGATCGTTCATCTTGTGACCTCTCTGGCATCTTTGCCAACGACGGGGTGTGAACTGCCGCGCCAGCTCGTGGGGTCCGAGGGCGCGAGTGAGACCGGATTCGGGGAGTTGAATCGATTCAGTCGCGAACCTAACACGTGTTAGACAATCTCGGCAAGGGAGAATGGTCGCCATGTCCTCAGGAGCACCCGCCGATCCCGTCCCGCGGTTCTCGCAGAGGGACGTCACCCCGCATCCGCGGCGCGACCAGATTCTGGATGCGGCCATGCGGGTCTTCACGGTCAAGGGCTTCAACGCGGCATCGATCCGAGAGATCGCAGTCGAAGCTGGCATGTCCCACACGGGAGTGCTCCACCACTTCCCCGACAAGGCGGTGCTGCTCGAGACGCTCCTCGAGCGCCGTGGCCAGCGCGCCGCCGCGGAGGTCGGCCTCGACTTCTCCACCGGGCTCTCGTACCTGCGCGGATTGCTGGCGCTCGCGGAACGCGACGTTGCGAAGCCGGACGGGGTCCTGATGTTCAGCATCGTGTCCGCGGAGGCGTTGGCACCGACGCATCCAGCGCACACCTCGATCTCGCGGTGGTACGAGTTCCTGCGGTCGACGGCGTTCGACGCGCTCACGGATCTGCAGGAGAAGGGGCTCTACGCTCGCGCTGACGTTCCCGTCGAGCTCGCGGCCGTCCAGATCGCCGGCCTCAGGGCCGGGCTGACGCAGCAGTGGCTCCTGGCGCCCGAAGTGGATGCGGTCGCAGCGTTCCGCGTGCAACTGCAGTCGTACGTGAGCGAGCCGCTGTAAGGCAGGAACCCCGCCAAGAATCGTCGGGCTCGTGCAACGAAAGCGGCCCCTGCATCCACACGATCATGGAAGCAGGGGCCGCATTCTGAGCCGAACTACTCGCTCGTCACGCGTCCGCGGCGCTTCCTGATGAGGAACGCGGCTCCGGTGCCGGCGAGCACGACCCCGAGGAGCGCGAGGAGGCCCGCGAGGCTGCCGTCGACGCCCGTCGTGGCGAGGTCGCCGTCCTGGCCACCAGCATCCGAGTCGCCGTTGCCCGAACCGCTGCCACCGTTGCCCGGTGCCGAGGTCGGCGCCGTGGTCCCGGTGCCGTCAGTCGAGGTCGGCTGCGGCTCGCCGGTCGGCTGCGGGGTGGTCGTCGCCGTCGGTGCCTCGAACGCGACCGTGTCGCGGTACGGCGTCAACGTGACCGGGCCCATGAGGCCGGTCCGCTGCTGCTCCGCGGTCTGGTAGTTCGAGTCGCCGGTCGCTTTGACGGCATTGAACATCGTCGTGGCAACCCGAACCTCGATGCGGTTCTCGCCCGGCTCCAGGTGGTGGCCGAGGTCGATGCGTGCCCGGTCGGCCTGGTTCACGACGACCTGCACGCCGTTCACCCAGACCTGGGCAGTATCGAGCACGTCACCGAGGCTGAGGTAGGCGCCATCCGATACCGTCCAGGCCTCCGGAAGCGTGACCGTCGTCGAGTACGTGCCGAGCCCGGATGCGTTGCTCAGGTCGACCTCGCCGGTCACCTCTCGCCACGACGGCAGCTTCCCGTCGGCGTCGGCCGTGATGTCGATGGCTGGCTGGTCGACCTTCTCGGTCTTGGATGCGGTCATTCCCGTCGCATCGGGCGCCGGGCCCCACGTCTGGGCGGCGAGCGACCAGGTGCTCAGGCCCTGCGGAGCCGCCAGGCCGGTCACGTCGGTCGTCGTCGACGAGCCGTCGCTGAACTCCGTCCCGAACGTGCCATCGCCGGTCGCGCGCACCGAGATGCTGCCGTCGGCTGCCGGTGCCAGCACGTCAGCATCGCTGGACACCGCGTGCACGGCGGATCCGTCGTCGTCGACGAGGGCGAAGATCGCCGTATCGTGAGCGGCGACGTCGATGGAGACCGTGACGCTGTCGCCACCCTGCGTGAACTCGCCGACCGGCGTCACCTCTCCAGACCAGGGGTCGAGCTGGTAGGGGCGGCCGGTGCCCGCGAGGGTCAGCGACTGCTGGACAGCCTCGCCGGACCGGTTGTACACGAAGTCGTACGTGACGCCTTCCGCCGCGCGACGGACGAAGCCGAGTGCTGAGCCCTGGTCGCTCGGGGACACGGCGGGCGCGATCGAGTCGCCGCTGAGGGCAGAGGGCAGCTCCGCCTCGGTGCCGAGCTGCGTGACGCTCGGCTGCGCGAGGAGCTCCGAGACGACCGTCGCCAGCTCCTCAGCTCCCGGCTCAGCGCCCGTCAGCTCGCTCGGCGCCTGGCCGACGACATACACGCGGAGCCCCTGCTTCGCGAGGTCACGCAGTGAGCGTGCCCCGTCGAGGGAGATCGTGCGCTGCTCGTTGAGGACAACCGCCTTGTAGCCGGAACGGTCGCCGAACAGGCCGCCATCGGCATCCGGTGCCAGTCCTTCTTCCGCGAGGAACTGGGGCGCGAAGTAGTCGTAGGTGTACCCGGCCGATGAGGTCGCGGAGTCGGTGCCGAGCATGTGCTGCTCTGCCTGCTGTCCGCTCACCGACGAGCCCTTGAGGCCCAGGTCCTCGTAGTAAACGCCGAGGTCGAGCTTCGCCTGGCCTTCACGCAGCACGTACTGCGTGCGGGCGAGGGCGTCGTTGACCCCCGTCATGTCCTCCCAGTTGGCCTGGCGGGGTCCGAAGACATCGTTCACGTTGAGCGCGCCGAAGATATCCCACGGCTGGTAGCCGGGCCAGGTGCCGCCATCGCGGCCCGCCGTGCCCACACCCGCAGGTGCATCCGGGTAGGCGAAGCCATGCCAGACCAGCTGATTCACACCACCCGCGTAGCTCTTGTAGACGCTGTCGAGGAGACCCTGCGAGTACTTGCCGCCGAGCACTGAGCCCTCGCCGCTGTCGGAGAACTGACCACCGATGTTCGGGCCGGCCATGCCGGAGCGGTAGCCGCCGAAGAACACGGCGCAGCACTCGACCGAGACGGTGTCCTTGCCGGCGAGGTGGGCGCCACCGCTGACGACGCGGTAGTTCTGCTCAGCGCCGAGCGGGTTCGGGCTGCCGAAGTTCAGCGACTCGCCCTCGGGGATGCCTGATGCGGAGGAAGCGTGCGACGTCGAGGTGGGCAGGCCGTACGCCTGGACTCGGAAGTCGAGGCCATGCGTCTGGGCCCAGGACTGCATGGGGGTCACGTACTCGTCGACGAACAGGTCGCTGACGGTCTCGCGGTAGTCCTCGCGGGCTTTCTCGCCGACCTCTCCGATCTCGAATGCCGCCTCGTGCGAGCCCTGGATGCCGATACCTGCGAGCGCGGGCAGCACCTCCGTGGCGTCGTAGCCGCGTCGCTCTTCGAACTGGTCGAGGAAGCTCCAGGTCCACTTCTGCGACTCGCCGAGCTCGAGGGAGTCCTCGAAGATGGCGCCGCCTCCGACCTTGTCGAGGTTCGCCTTCACGGCGTCGGTGAGGATGTTCTCGTCCCAGAAGTCGGCCTGGATGTCGACGCCGCCCCTGCCGAGGTGATCCACCACGTAGTTCGGCTGTGTCGCCGTGTAGCCTCCGCGCTGTCCGACCAGACCGGATGCGGTCTGCTGGAAGTCGATGATCACCCAGCGTGCGCCGTCGGCTGGGAACGTGTAGTCGAGCTGGCCGTCGACGACCTTGTCGGTCACGTCGACGATCGATCCCGGCACGAGTGCGGCGGGGCCCTCGCTGCCGGGGGAGCATTCGGCTTCGCACTGTGCGATCACGGTGCGGAGGCGAGTGGTCTCTGCGACGTTCACGAGGGGCGCGTCGACAGCGTGATCGCCGGAGATCGGCGTCACGGTGAGCATTCCGGTTGCGCCGAGGCGGTCGCCGACGGCAGTGACGGTGACGGTCTCGGACGTGCCCTCTGCCCCGAGCGTCACGACGTCGCCGATCGCGAAGCCGCCGAGGCTCGCGACGGTCAGGTCCGTCTGGCCTGCGGTCGCTCCCTCGGCGAGCTTCGTCGCGACCGAGGGTGGTGCTGTCAGGGGCGAGGGGAGGGCGCCGGTGACGGTCTCGCCTGCTGCGTGAGCTGACCAGCCGAAGATGAGCTGCTGCTCCGCCTCCGGCTGGTTGAAGCTGTTCAGCGTCGGCACGGTCGGCGGGTAGTGCGGCCCGAGGTTCTGGTCGACGATGAGGCCCAGCTCGGCGGCCTTCTCGGTGATGACCTCCATCTTGTGTGCCCACGCGGGGGTGCCCCAGCCGTACTCGGCCAGGAACGCGTTGCTCTGGTTGCCTTCGCCAGCGACGATGAAGGGAGCGACCTCGACACCGCCGGCGCCGGAGGCGGCGATCTGGTCGAGCTGCTCGCGCAGCACGCTGTCCTCCGTGTAGGCCAATGGCATCCACCACCGGAACATCGGGCGAACGGCTGAGGGTGGGTCAGCGAAGGCTGCGGTGTCGATGACGGGAACCGCGGCCGTGGGAGGCGTCGGGTCGGCCGTCGCCGGAGTGGCGAGCAGTGGGCTGAGGAGGACGGACAGGCTCGCTGCCGTGGCGATGGCGACGGTGCGCCGCCTTCGACCTCGTCTTGGTTGGGTCACGGAATGTTCCTCTCCCTGCGCTCGGCAGGATTCGAGTGGGGCGATTGGAAGGTGAAACGATTCACAAGCGGGCCGGAAGAACCCCGCTCCCTCGACTGCTCGAGGAAGCGGGGGTGACGGACTCAGGCTTGGATGACGGCTCCGCCGTCGGCGTTGAAGTTCTGGCCGGTGATCCACCGGCTGTCGTCGCTGGCGAGGAAGATCAGGACCGGGGCGATGTCCGTCGCTGGGTCGCCGAACCTGCCAAGCGGGTTCACGGACATCTGCTGCTTCACGAACTCCGAGTACTCGGGCGCGAGGCCGTGCAGGATCGTGTCAGTGAGTGCAACCGGCGCGAGCGTGTTCACGCGGATGCCACTCGCCCCGAGCTCTCGGGCAGCCACCATGGAGAGGCCGCGGATCGCCGCCTTGTCGGGAACGTAGGACGCGTAGCCCTCCATCCCGGTCTCGTACACGCCGGAGACCAGATTGATGATGGAAGCTGTCCCCTCCGTCCTGGACATGTGCGGATGGCAGAGCTGCATGAGGCGCCACACGGCGACCACGCCGACCTCGAACGCGGTGCGGAGCGACGAGACGTCCTGCTCCAGGAACGGTGTGAGCTCAGCTTCGAAGTTGGCGTTGTTGACCAGCACGTCGATGCGGCCGAAGCGCTCGACGGTTCGCGCGACGTAGCGCTCGAGGTGCTCCACGTCGGTCACGTCGCAGACCACGCCGAGAACCTCTGCCCCTTCGGCTTCGCAGAGCGCCACGGTCTCGCGCAGTGCGGCCTCGCTCCGTGCTGAGATCGAGAGCTTCGCTCCGGCCTTCGCCAGCTCGATCGCGTTCTGCTTGCCGAGCCCCTTGCTGACGCCCGTCATCATGACGACCCTGCCGTGCAGGCGCCCCTGGTGCTGCGCCGACATCAGATCGTCTCCCCGGCGTCGGCGAGGAGCGTGCTGCCGGTCATGATCATCGACAGATCACTGGCGGCGAACAGCACGACGCGCGCGATGTCATCCGGAGTGCCGGTGCGGCCGATCAAGCTGTGGTTCATGACGTCGAGCTCCGGCAGTTCCACGCCGGCGGCCTTCGCGGCCTCCATGCCGGCGGCGGCAGCGGCGATATTGCCCTCGGTCGGCACGTAGCTCGGGGCGACCCCGAGGACGCGGATCCCCATGGGAGCGAGATCGAGCGCGAGCGACTTCGTGAGTCCGCGTGCCGCGTGCTTCGAACTTGCGTAGGCGGCCATGCCGGGGAATCCGACCGTGAACCCCGCTGTCGAGATGACGTTGACGATCACGCCGCCGGAGGTGTTCCCGCTCATGTGCTTCGCCGCCTCGCGGGAGCCGAGGAAGGTGCCTCGGGCGTTCACCGCGAAGACCTGGTCCCACATCTCGACCGGCATGTCGAGGACGGGGGCGTTCGGGAAGATGCCCGCGTTGTTGACCCAGATGTCGATTCCGCCGAGCTCAGCGGCGGCGCGGGCGGCTACGGCGGAGACGGAGTCCGCGACGCTCACGTCTGCGGCGGCGCCCATGGCGCGGTTGCCGTGCTTGGCGGCGATCTCGTCAGCTGCGGCTGATGCACGAGTCGCGTCGAGGTCGACGATGAGCAGGTCTGCACCGGCTTCGGCGAGTCGTTCGCAGATGGCCCGCCCCAGGCCCTGGGCGCCTCCGGTCACGACGGCGCGCCGTCCTCTGAGAGAGACGAGGTCCGAGATCGGGGCGTTCGAGACGTCGGGGAGCGGATGCGGCATGAGACCTCCACGTTGAGTTCAGGCGAGTATTGGCAGAGTATGTCAATACTTCGAACCCGGCAAGGAGCAACAATGTGGACATGAGTGAGACACGTCGGCCCGGGCGCCCCGCGTCTGCAGATCCGCGCCTGCTCCGCGTGCAGATGCTGGAGATCATCCTCCGCGAGGGGTATGAGCACGTCACCATGGCGCAGCTCGCCGCCGAGGCGGGCATCAGCCTGCGCACCCTGCATCGGTACTTTCCGGCCAAGGGCGACATCGTCTGGTTGGGTGCCGAGGGTGGGCACGAAGCGCTCAGGCGCGAGCTCGACGCGGTAGACCAGGGGCTGGCGCCCCTCCAGGCGCTCGCCGTCGCTGTCGGCAGGGTCTTCGACCTCGAGGTCGAGGAGGAGCCGACCGCACGCCTCCGGCTCCGCGCCATCGCCGCCATGCCCCCAGAGCAGTCTTCGCGCCCGGATGCCTATCTCGGCTGGCGGCAAGAGGTCGCCGTCTTCCTGGCGCGCAGGGCCGGACTGCGACCGGACGGCCTTGTTGCGCGTGCTGCGAGTGCGGCCGTGCAGGCCGCCATGGCCGAGGCGCTCTCCTGGTGGGCGACTGAGGCGGGCGCAGATGAGGCTGCCCACACTGCCGTCGAGCGAGCCTTCCAGGGGTTGGAGGGGCTGTTGGGGTCAGGTTCCGAGGAGCGTGGCGCGCCCTCCGGTAACAACTCTGCATCCTTGGCTTGACGTTTTCTGCGAGCGTCGCGTAGTGTCGCATCCAGTCGCTTGAAACGATTCACAAAGTCAGTGGAACAGCAGGCAGGCTCACGCCGCTCACCACCGAGCACCCCTCAACACCCCCGCAATACTCAACGAAGAGAACGGAGCCACCGTGACGAGTTCGCAAGTCGTACTCGAGCTGCGCGATGTGCAGAAGTCATTCGGATCCGTCGTCGCACTCCGATCCGGCACGATCGCCGTCGAGTCCGGATCCATCCACGCACTCGTGGGTGAGAACGGCGCCGGCAAGTCCACGCTCGTCAAGATCGTCGCTGGCCTCTACCAGCGCGACGCCGGCACCTTCCAGCTCGGCGGCGAAGACGTCAACTTCACATCCACGGCCCAGTCGAAGGCCGCGGGCGTCGCGGTCATCTACCAGGAGCCGACGCTCTTCCCCGACCTCTCGGTCACCGAGAACATCTTCATGGGCCGCCAGCCCACGAACCGCTTCGGCCGCATCAACCGCTCGGCGATGCGCGACGAGGCGAAGGCGCTGTTCGCCAGACTCGGCGTGAACATCGACCCCGACCGGCCTGCCGAAGGCCTCTCCATCGCCGACCAGCAGGTCATCGAGATCGCCAAGGCCGTCTCGCTCAACGCGCGAGTGCTCATCATGGACGAGCCGACCGCAGCCCTCTCCGGCGTCGAGGTCGACCGGCTCTTCGCCATCGCCCGCAGCCTGCGCGACGAGGGCCGAGGGCTCATGTTCATCTCCCACCGCTTCGACGAGGTCTTCGCCCTCTGCGACAAGGTCACCGTCATGCGCGACGGCAGCTACATCGCGACGAACCTCATCAGCGAGACGACCGTGGATGCGCTCGTGCAGCAGATGGTCGGCCGCGAGGTCACCGAGCTGTTCCCGAAGCAGGAAGCCGTCATCGGCGAGCCAGTGCTCGTCGTCGAGGACCTCGAGAGCCCCGGCGTCTTCCACGACATCAACTTCACCGTCCGCTCCGGCGAGATCGTCGGCCTCGCCGGCCTCGTCGGCGCAGGCCGCAGCGAGGTCGCCCGCGCCGTGTTCGGGGTCGACAAGTACAAGTCGGGTCGCGTCAGCGTCGAGGGCAAGGTCGTCAAGCCGGGCTCGCCCGTCGCCGCCATGCAGGCCGGCCTCGCGCTCATCCCAGAAGACCGCCGCAAGCAAGGCCTCGTCGTCGACTCCGGAGTCGGCGAGAACATCACGAGCGTCATCCTGAACCAGCTCACGAAGCTCGGCGTCATCAGCGGCCGCAAGCAGCACGACGACGCCCGCACCTGGGCGACCAAGCTCGAAGTGAAGGCGCAGGCGCTCGACACGATCGCCGGCACCCTCTCCGGCGGCAACCAGCAGAAGGTCGTCATCGCCAAGTGGCTCGCGACGAACCCCAAGCTCCTCATCATCGATGAGCCGACACGAGGAATCGACGTCGGCACCAAGTCAGAAGTGCACCGCCTGCTCTCCGAGCTCGCGGGCACCGGAATGGGAATCCTCATGATCTCCTCGGAGCTCCCAGAGGTCCTCGGCATGGCAGACCGCGTGCTCGTCATGCACGAAGGCCGCATCGCCCAGGAAATCGACCGCAGCCAGGCGACCAGCGAAAGCGTCATGCGCGCCGCGACCGGCGCAGTGACGGTGGTGCTCTGATGACCACGACCACCACCCAGGGGCCGCACCCCACCGCCGGCGCGCCCATGCCGCCCAAGAAGGCCATCCGCTTCGGCAACTTCGGCAAGGCCCGCGAGCTCGGCATCCTCCTCGCCCTCGCGGTCGTCCTCATCGTCGCGACCATCGCCAACCCGAACTTCCTCTTCAGCCCCGACGGCTGGCGAGACCTGTTCCTCACGCCGTCCATCCTGCTGCTCGTCGCAGTCGGCCAGGCGATCGTGCTCATCACCCGCAACGTCGACCTGTCGGTCGGCTCCGTGATCGGCCTCACCGCCTTCCTCACGGGCCGCCTGTTCATCGACTACCCGGGCATCCCGATCCCCGTCGTCGTCGTCGCGGCAGTGCTGTTCGGCGCGATCCTCGGCTTCGTCAACGGCGCACTCGTCGCCTACGTGCGAGTGCCGGCCATGGTGATCACGCTGGGCACGCTCTACGCCTACCGCGGCATCAACGTCATGTGGGCCGGATCGAGCCGCATCAACGCGAGCGACATGCCCCGCGACTTCCTCGCACTCGGCACGGGTCAGATCCTGACCATCCCGATCCTCACGATCATCGCCGTCATCGTGCTCGCCATCGCCGCCTGGGTCATGAAGAACACGCGAGCGGGCCGCGAGTTCTACGCCATCGGCTCCGACCCGGACGCCGCGAAGCTCTACGGCCTCCCCGACGTGCGCCGCGTGCTCACCGCGTTCGTGCTCTCGGGCGCACTCGCCGGCCTCGCCGGTGTCTTCTACGCCGCCCGCTACGGCACGGTCAGCTCGCAGGCCGGTGCCGGTTGGGAACTGGATGCGGTGGGCGCTGCCGTCATCGGAGGCGTCGCCATCACCGGCGGCGTCGGAACCCTGTGGGGCGCCGCCATCGGCGCGATGCTCCTCATGACCATCAACCGAGTGCTCCCGCTCGTCGGCATCCCGGACTTCTGGCAGCGCGCCGTCGTCGGTGTGCTCATCCTCGCCGCGATCGTGCTCGACCGCGTCCTCGCCATCCGCCAATCCCGCAAGCTCGTCGAAGCGAGGGAGGAATCATGACCGCTCTCACGACCCCAACGTCGTCCGCTGCAACGCAGCGCACCATCGAGAACTACTCGCAGCCAGCCTGGCGTCGGATGCTGTTCACCCGCGAGATGGCGATCGTCGCCCTGCTCGTCGTGGTGTGCGTCGTCTCGATGTCCGCGGTCAAGGGCTTCTCGCAGCCCATCACCATCACGTACCTGCTCATGGACGTCGCCGCGGTGCTCATCATCGCCCTGCCGATGACGCTCATCATGATCACGGGCGAGATCGACCTGTCGGTCGGCTCCATGGTCGGCCTCTCGAGCGTCACCACGGGTGCCCTCTACCAGGCTGGCGTGCCGTTCGAGCTCGCCGCCCTCGCCGCGCTCATCGTCGGCGTCGTCGGCGGAGCCTTCAACGGCTTCCTCGTCACGAAGGTCGGCCTGCCGTCGCTCGCCGTCACGATCGGTACCCTCGCGCTCTTCCGCGGCATCGCGGTCGGCGTGCTCGGCACCGCCGCGGTCACCTCGTTCCCCGAGTTCTGGACGGACATCGCGAAGGCCAAGATCGTGGGCACTCCCATTCCGGCCATCATGATCCCGTTCCTCATCCTGCTCGCGATCTTCATCATCGTGCTGCACTACACGCCCTTCGGCCGCGGCGTCTACGCCATCGGCCTCTCGAAGGAAGCCGCCCACTTCTCGGGAGTGCCCGTCGGCCGCACGAAGTTCGTCCTCTTCGTGCTCGCAGGCGGCCTCGCGGCCCTCGCCGGCATCTACTTCACGCTGCGCTACGGCTCAGCGCGAGGCGACAACGCGACCGGCCTCGAACTGCAGGTCATCGCAGCCGTCGTGCTCGGTGGCGTGTCCGTCTTCGGCGGACGCGGCAAGCTCTACGGAGTCGTCGCGGCAGTCCTCCTCATCGGCGTCCTCGCCAGCGCCCTGCGCCTCGCGAACGTCACCTCCGACGTCATCAACATCATCACCGGAGTGCTCCTCGTGGCCTCCGTCGTCGGAGCAAGCCTCCTGCCCAGGATCCGCCGCAAGCGGCCCAAGGCAGAGAAACCGCTGGTCGGCACGACCAGCGGGACAGTTCCCAAGGGCTGATCGCCTCCCAAGAACTGCAGCCCCACCTCAAACCGAACACGCAACACCCCAACCGTCGCCCGGAACACCGAGCGGCTCAGTACCCGAAGGGAACCCCCATGAAGCTCGCAACGAAGCGGCTGAGCGCAGCAGGCGCACTCGCAGTAAGCGCCGCACTCGTGCTCACTGGATGCACCACCGGCGGCGACGACACCGCCGCAGGCGGCGGAGACACCGGCAACCTCACCGTCACCTTCCTCCCGAAGAACCTCGGAAACCCGTACTTCGAGGCGTCCTCCGTCGGCGGCCAGGCAGCCGCCACCGAGTTCGGCGGAACGTTCGCCGAGGTCGGCCCGTCGGAGGCCACCCCCGACGCGCAGGTCAGCTACATCAACACGCTCACGCAGCAGGCAGTCGGCGGCATCGTCATCTCCGCCAACGACCCCGAAGCGATCTGCGACGCCCTCAACGAGGCACGCGACGCCGGCACGAAGGTCGTCACCTTCGACTCCGACACGAACCCCGAGTGCCGCGACCTGTTCGTGAACCAGGCAGACGCTGACGGCATCGCGAAGGCGCAGATCGACCTCATCGCCGAGCAGATCGGCGGATCTGGCGAGATCGCCATCCTCTCCGCCGCGGCCAACGCCACGAACCAGAACGCCTGGATCGAGAAGATGGAAGCGTACGTCGGCACCGAGTACCCCGACATCACCATCGTCGAGACCGTCTACGGCGACGACGACGACCAGACCTCGTTCGACAAGACCGCCGCGCTCCTCCAGACGCACCCGAACCTCAAGGGCATCGTCTCGCCCACGACGGTCGGCATCGCGGCTGCGGCACGCTACATCCAGACCTCTGACTTCAAGGGCAAGGTCGCGGTGACCGGTCTCGGCACGCCGAACCAGATGCGCGAGTTCGTCGAGGACGGCACCGTCACCTCGTTCGCACTCTGGAACCCGGAAGACCTCGGCTACCTGTCGGCGTTCGCCGCCCAGGCGCTCATCGCCGGCGACATCACCGGCGCCGAGGGCGACACCTTCGAAGCTGGCAAGCTCGGCGAGTACACAGTCGGCGCCGACGGCGTCGTCCTCCTCGGCGACCCCTTCGTCTTCGACAAGGCCAACATCGGCGACTTCAGCTTCTAGGAGCTGAGGGCGGGGGCCAGTCGCCCCGCTGAGCTGAACTGCGGACGCCGCGCCGGGACCATCTCCCGGCGCGGCGTTCGCGCATCCCGGCCCAAGTCCCGGCGCGCGTCGTGGTCGTGGTCGTGGTCGTGGTCGCGGCCGCGGCCGCGCGGCCCTGCCCGGCACGGTCCGGGGTCACGAACTCCGGGAACACGAACGCAGATAGGAAGCACCACATGCCAAGAATCGGATTCCAGCTGAAGGTCGCACCTCAGCACATCGACGAGTACGTGCGCCGTCACGCGGAGGTGTGGCCGGAGATGCTCGCCGAGATCGCCGCCGCCGGCCGCCGCAACTACTCCCTGTTCCTCGCCCCGGACGGCACCCTGTTCGGCAGCTACGACGTCGACGACGAGGAAGCCGCGAACGCCTACCTCGCGGCCTCGCCGGTGGCGGCGCGCTGGGAGGCGGACATGTCGCAGTTCTTCGACGGCCTCGAGGGCCGCGCCGACCAGGCGGCGTCGCCCCTCGTCGAGGTCTTCAACCTCGAAGACCAGCTCGGCGCGTAGCGGTCCGTCCCCGCGGGCGCTGCCGCGGCCCCCGCCGGGATGGGGCGCTTTCGCCCCGCTCGACGCCGCGTTCGTCGCGGATGGGTCACTTTCACCCCGTTCCGCCGCCCGCTACGGGGTGAAAGTGACCTAATCAGCGGAGGTTGTGGCGCGGAGGGGGTGGCGACCGGGCTGTCCGCCGCGGATGGAGCGCGTTCGCCCGGCTCGGCTGTCGCATCCGCCGTAGCTGCCGCCGATGGGTCACTTTCGCCCCGTTCCGCCGGCGTGTCCGCTGCGGATAGGTCACTTTCGCCCCGTTTTGGCGCTCGATATGGGGTGAAAGTGACCTATTCGGCGGAGGTCGTGGCGCGGAGGGGGCTGGCGACCGGGCCGTCCGCCGTGGATGGGGAGCGTTCGCCCGGCTCGGCTGTCGCGTCCACCGCGTCCACCGCGTCCGGCGTGGATGGGTCACCTTCCCCCGGTTTCGCGGCCGCACCTGCCGTAGCTGCCGCCGATGGGGCGCTTTCGCCCCGCTCGACGCCGCGTTCGTCGCGGATGGGTCACTTTCACCCCGTTTTGGCGCCCGCTACGGGGTGAAAGTGACCTAATCGGCGGAGGTCGCGGTGTGGAGCGGGTGGCGGCCGGGCCGTCCGCCGTGGATGGGCCGCTTTCACCCGGCTCGACTGTCGCATTCGCCGCGTTCGTCGCCGATGGGTCACTTTCGCCCCGTTCCGCCGTCGTGTCCGCTGCGGATGGGTCACTTTCGCCCCGTTTTGGCGCTCGATATGGGGTGAAAGTGACCTAATCGGCGGAGGTCGTGGTGTGGAGGGGCTATCGGCCGGGGCGTTCGTCGCCGATGGGGCGCTTTCGCCCCGTTTCGGCGCCCGCTACGGGGTGAAAGCGACCCAATCAGCGGAGGGGGTGGCGCGGAGGTCGTGGCCGGGAGGGGGC
>NZ_PSYC01000038.1:0-30082 GCF_002931515.1 Pseudoclavibacter sp. RFBG4
CGGCACCTCCGCCCCAGCCCCCGCCATCCCAGAGCCCAAGCTGGGCCTCGTGACGCTCCTGCCCGACCCGTACGACGCGGACTCCATGTTCGAGGCGTTCGAGCTGTGGACGACGAGCCGCGGCATCACGATGTACCCGGCGCAGGAGGAAGCCGTCATGGAGCTGGTCTCCGAGGCGCACGTGATCCTCTCGACGCCGACGGGCACGGGCAAGTCGCTGGTCGCGATCGCGGCCCATGCCGCCTGCCTCGCGCAGGGCGGCCGCAGCTACTACACGGCGCCGATCAAGGCGCTCGTGAGCGAGAAGTTCTTCGCCCTCGTCGAGATCTTCGGCGCCGCGAACGTGGGCATGGTCACGGGCGACAGCTCCGTGAACCCGGATGCGCCCATCATCTGCTGCACCGCCGAGATCCTCGCGAACCTCGCCCTGCGCCAGGGCTCCGACGCCGATGTCGACCAGGTCGTCATGGACGAGTTCCACTACTACGGCGACCCCGACCGCGGGTGGGCGTGGCAGCTGCCGCTGCTCATGCTGCCCGACGTGCAGTTCCTGCTCATGTCGGCGACCCTCGGCGATGTCACCGAGATCGTCGAGGACCTCGAACGGCGCACGCAGCGCGACGTGTCCCTCGTGACGGGCGTCGAGCGCCCCGTGCCGCTCGACTTCTCGTATGTGGTCGCGCCGACGCACGAGACCGTCGAGAAGCTCGTGGAGGAGCGCAAGACGCCCATCTACATCGTGCACTTCTCGCAGGCCGCCGCCATCGAGCGCGCGCAGGCGCTGTCGAGCCTGAAGGTCGTCGACCGTGCCGGACGCGATGCCATCGCCGATGCGATCGGCGGCTTCCGCTTCACGACCGCGTTCGGCAAGGTGCTGTCCCGGTACGTGCGCGCCGGCATCGGCGTGCATCACGCCGGCATGCTGCCCCGCTACCGACGCCTCGTCGAGACGCTCGCGCAGAAGGGCCTCCTGCGGGTCATCTGCGGAACCGACACCCTCGGTGTCGGCATCAACGTGCCCATCCGCACGGTGCTCATCACGGCGCTCGCGAAGTTCGACGGGCAGCGGATGCGGCACCTCTCGGCGCGCGAGTTCCACCAGATCGCGGGGCGTGCCGGACGCGCGGGCTACGACACGGCAGGCACGGTCGTCGTCGAGGCGCCCGAGCACGAGATCGAGAATGCTGCAGCCGTGCGCAAGGCCGGAGACGACGAGAAGAAGCGCAAGCGCATCGTCAAGAAGAAGGCGCCGCAGGGCTTCGTCTCGTGGGGCGAGAAGTCGTTCGAGAAGCTCGTTTCGGCCGAGCCTGAACCGCTCACCTCGCACATGCACATCACGGCGTCGATGATCATCAACGTCATCGCTCGTGGGGGAGACGTCTTCGGCAACGCCAAGAGGCTCGTCTACGACAACCACGAGAAGCCGGCCCGCCAGCGGGAGCTGGCGTTGCGCGCGATCGGCATCTTCCGCACGCTCGTGACTGCCGGCATCGTCGAGATCGGCCGGCAGGGTCGCATCACGTTGACCGTCGACCTGCAGGCGAACTTCGCCCTCAACCAGCCCCTGTCGCCGTTTGCGCTCGCCGCCATCGAGCTGCTCGACCCGGAGGCGGAGGCTGCCCCCGGCGACCGCGGCTCCGAGGAGAACACGAGCGGCGAGGGCGCCGTCGGGTCCGGCCACTACGCGCTCGACGTGGTCAGTATCATCGAGGCCACCCTCGACGACCCGCGCCCCGTGCTCTCGCAGCAGCAGTTCAAGGCGCGAGGCGAGGCGGTCGCGCAGATGAAGGCCGACGGCATCGAGTACGACGAGCGCATGGAGCGACTCGAGGAGGTCACGCACCCGAAGCCGCTGGAGGGCCTGCTCGCGCAGTCGTTCGAGCTGTTCGCGCAGCACGAGCCGTGGGTGCGCGACTTCGAGCTCTCGCCGAAGTCCGTGGTGCGCGACATGTTCGAGCGGGCCATGAGCTTCGCCGAGTACGTGAACTTCTACCAGCTCATGCGCAGCGAGGGGCTTGTGCTCCGCTACCTGAGCGACGCGTACAAGGCGATTCGCCAGACGGTGCCTGACGAGGCGAAGACGGAGGAGCTGCTCGACATCATCGAGTGGCTCGGCGAGCTCGTCCGCCAGGTCGACTCGAGCCTGATCGACGAATGGGCCTCCCTCGTCGACCCGGAGCAGCAGGCCGCGAGCGACGAACCGGTCGTGCCTCCCGCGCCGCCCAGTGTCGTCGGCAACCGTCGCGCCTTCACGGTGCTCGTGCGCAACGAGATGTTCCGCCGCGTGCAGCTCGCTGCCCTCGAGCGAGACGAAGCGCTCAGCGAGCTCGACCCCGACGTCGACTGGTCGAAGGCCCTCGACGACTACTTCGCCGACCACGACACGATGGGGGTGGATGCGGCCGCCAGGTCGCCGAAGCTCCTCACGATCGACGATTCCGAGGGGCGCCAGTCCGGCGGGCTCTGGAGCGGCGTGTGGCGTGTGGAGCAGATCATCGACGACCCGGCGGGCGACCACGACTGGCGCATCCGCGCCGAGGTGGACCTCGCCGAGTCGCACGAGGCGGGCGAGGCCATCGTGCGCGTCACCGAGGTCACTCGGCTCTAGGCGGCGCGCCGCGCGCTGCCTGCCAGGCGCTGCCTGCCGGGCGCTGCCTGCCGGGCGCCGCGTGCCAAGCGCGGCGGCACTCCGGCCACACGCGAGTGGTGTCCTCCGGGACGTTCCGCAGACCTGGGGCTTGTGCACGCACGTGGCCGAGTCCAGGTGCGTGCGCCATAGGTCTGTGCCAGTGCATCCGCAGACCTGGGGCTTGCGCATGCGCTTGGTCGAGGCCAGGTGCCTGGGCCATAGGTCTGCCCTGGAGCCATCCGCAGATCTGGGGCTTGTGCACGCGCCCGGCCGGGGCCAGGTGCTTGTGCCATAGGTCTGTGCCAGCGCATCCGCAGACCTGGGGCTTGCGCAGGTGCCTGGCCGGGGCCAGGTGCTTGTGGTGCAGGGCTGCGCTGGGACCTGCTGCAGACCTGGGGCTTGTGCACGCGCCCGGCCGGGGCCAGGTGCTTGTGCTACAGGTCTGCGCTGGGACCTTCTGCAGACCTGGGACTTGTGCACGCGCCTGGCTGAGCTCGGGTGCTTGTGCCCCAGGTCTGGGCGGGAGCCATGCGCGGACCCCAGGTGTCCAGCGGGGCACCGGAGGGCGCCCGGGTCCCCGCTCTCCCGGCTCTCTCGCTTCCGTCAACTAAGACGACGAAACCGGATGCTCGCGACTGGCGCGTTCATCCGGTTTCGGCGTTGCTGGTGGTTGTCGGGCCCCGACTAGCGGCGGTCGGGCTCGCTGCTCGCGACGGGGGCCGCGTCCGTGGCCTCCGCAGCGTCTGGCGTGGTGCCCTCGACGCCTGCAGCAGCGGCCTCCGGGCCGCCAGCCGCCGAGCCGACGGTGCTCGGTGCGTCATCGCCCTTGGCGCGGGTGTAGATGATGCTCGCGATCGTGGCGACGATGAGCACGCCGAAGATGAACGTGAGCGACAGCCAGATCGGGATCTCGGGGATCCAGAGGAGCGGCTCTCCGCCGTTGATGAACGGCAGCTCGTTCTCGTGGAGGGCGTGGAACATGAGCTTCACGCCGATGAAGCCGAGGATGAACGCGAGGCCGAGGTCGAGGAAGACGAGACGCTCGAGGAGTCCGCCGATGAGGAAGTACAGCTGGCGAAGGCCCATGAGCGCGAACGCGTTCGCCATGAAGACGAGGTAGGGCTCCTGCGTGATGCCGAAGATGGCGGGGATGGAGTCGAGCGCGAAGAGCAGGTCGGTGAAGCCGAGGGCCACGATGACCAGGATGAGCGGCGTCCAGACCTTCTTGCCGTTCTCGAGGATCTTCCACTTGTCGCCGTCGTAGTGCTCGCTGGCGGGGATGATCTTGCGCACGAGGCCGACCCACTTGGGCATCTCGGGCTCTTCGTCCTTGAAGGAGTCGATGGCCTGCTTGACGGCCATGTAGAGCAGCCAGGCGGCGAAGATGTAGAAGACGGAGACCCAGGCTTCGAGGATCGCGGCGCCCGCGATGATGAAGGCGAAGCGCATGACGAGCGCGATGGCGATGCCGATGAGCAGCGCCTTCTGCTGCGCGATCTTCGGCACCTTGAAGCTCGTCATGATGATGAGGAAGATGAAGAGGTTGTCGACGGACAGCGCCTTCTCAGTGGTGTAGCCGGCGATGAACTCGCCCGCGTGCTGCCAGTCCCACACGAAGCCGAGCGCGACCATGAAGACGACGGCGAGCGCGATGTAGAAGATCGACCACCAGCCGGCTTCCTTGAGGCTCGGTTCGTGCGGCGTCTTCACGTGCGTGAAGAAGTCGAATACGAAGAAGCCGATGACCACGGCAATGGTCACCGCCCAGATCCAAATGGGAACGTCCACGGGTCCTCCGGAGGGGTGAGTTCGGCGAATCGGCCGAAGGTCTCTTCCGTCGGCAGAAACCGACCGACGCGCCCGGGTGACTGATGACAGTCGCCGTGATGACGAGCGCGCCGCAGGAGGAATACTCCCCTTCAACGAAGCTCATAGTACACCGCGAGAGGGGCGGCACCAGGGGCGGGATCGAAGCTGTGAGCGAAGGCGAGGGGCAGCTACGGGGTCGGGACGAGCGGGTAGCCGTTCAGGAGGGTGACGATGAGGCCCCCGTCGGCGCCGGGGCGCAGGATGCTGAGGGCGAGGTTGCCGATGTGGGGAGCCTGGGCGCCGAGGATCGAGGTGAGCACGAGGCGGATGACGCTGCCGTGGCAGACGACGAGCGAGTCCTCGTCGGGGTGCGCTGCCGCGACGTCCGCGATAGCGGCCAGCGACCGCTCGACGACGACGCCGGTCGGCTCGATGCTCGGGTGATCGAGCGGACGACGCGTGCCGTCCGGCATCCAGTACTTCTGCCCCTCGAGCTCCCCGAAGCTGCGCTCGATGATGCCGGGCAGCAGCGTGGGGGCTCCGAGGCCAGTGCCCTGGCCGATGATCTCGGCCGTGGTTCGCGCACGCGACAGCGGGGAGCTGTAGAGGTGGCTCCAGCCCTGCCCGACGAGCAGCCCAGCCGCGTCGTTCGCCTGGTCGAGGCCCCGCGAGTTCAGCGGGATGTCGGTGGCTCCCTGCAGGAGTCCGGTCGCGTTCCAGTCGGTTTCGCCGTGGCGGATGAGGCCGATGCGCATAGTGCTCCATTCGAGGATTCCGCCCGCTGCCTGTTCAGGATTCTGCCGTTGGCTGAGGGGCGAACTCCCATGGTGTCAGAGCGCTGACTACGCTTGGCACATGGCTGAACGCACTCCCTGGTCACTGTCCGGCGCTCTGCGCGGCATGTTCGGCAGGCAGAAGATCGATGAGACGACGTGGGACGACCTCGAGGAGGCGCTGATCACGGCCGATTTCGGGCCGGACATCACCGACGAGATCGTCGAGCAGCTGCGCGACCAGGTCGCCCGGTTCCACACTGAGGACCCCAAGGACCTGAAGCGGATGCTCCGCGAGCTCATCGAGGAGCGCCTGTCGAAGTTCGACACGACGCTGAACCTCCGGGAGCGTCCCGCGGTGACGCTCGTGGTCGGGGTGAACGGCGTCGGCAAGACGACGACGATCGGCAAGTTCGCGAACTTCCTGCGCATCAACGGCCGCACGGTGGTCGTCGCGGCGGCCGACACGTTCCGCGCGGCCGCCGTGGACCAGCTCGCGACGTGGGCGCAGCGCGCTGGCGCGGGCATCGTGCGCCCGCAGCAGCACGGCCAGGATCCGGCCTCCGTCGCCTATCAGGCGGTGGAGATCGCCATGCGCGAGGGGCTCGAGATGGTGGTCATCGACACGGCTGGCCGCCTGCAGACGAAGAGCGGCCTCATGGACGAGCTGTCGAAGATCCGCCGCGTGGTCGAGAAGCTCGCCCCCATCTCTGAGGTGCTGCTCGTCCTGGACGCGACGACGGGGCAGAACGGTGTCGCGCAGGCCGAGGCGTTCATCCAGCATGCCGGCGTGACGGGCCTCGTCGTGACGAAGCTCGACGGCTCCGCCAAGGGCGGCTTCGTGCTGGCTGTGCAGGAGCGCACGGGCCTGCCCATCAAGCTCATCGGCCAGGGTGAGGGCATCAACGACCTCGCCGGCTTCACACCTCACGTGTTCGCGGAGAAGCTCGTCGGCTGACCGCCGCTGATCGACGCGAGGAGGGAGTCTGGTGGACTCCCTCCGCGGAGGAGAAGGAGGAGACTGCTGTGGAACCCGACGGAGTGATCGCTGTCCTCTCGTCTGCGCTCGCGGTGGCCCTTGCGGGAGCCGGCGGGGTCCTGCTCGGAGTCGGCGGGGTGCCGGTCCGGTCGTGGCTGGTGACGGTGATCGCGATGGCGAGCCTGCTCGGCGGGGTGCTGCTGATCTTGTCCGGCTCGGGTTTGCCGCCGTGGATCGGCGTGGTCTTCGCGCTGGTCGTCGTCGGCGCGAACGCGGTGACGAGCGCGCTCCGGTGGCGGAGGCTCCCGCAGCTCAGCGGGGCCCGGCTGCCTGAGCTGTTCCGACTTGTCCTGCTGCGCCCGGACATCCTGCGGCGGATGGCCGCGGATGCGGTGCAGCTGGAGGACGACCGGCGCCGCAGGCAGGGCGGGCGCGGCGCCGACCACGGCGCCAGGCGACAGCGGGGTCCGAGGCGCTAGCGCAGCTCCACTTCCGCACCGCGGCTCACCGCGAGCTGGGTGGCATAGACGCTCACCGGCTTGTCGGCGTCTCGGAGTACGCTTCAGGCCACGTGCCGAGGAGGTCGCTCATGATGACGGATGGGCTGTTCGTGTTCCTTGCCTACGCGCTCGCGGTGGTGCTCGCGGGCGGCGGCGGCGTGTTCCTCGCGCTCGGGACGGTGCCCGTGACCTCGTGGCCGGTGAAGGCCTTCGCCATGGCGAGCCTCATCGGTGCTGGGCTCCTGGTGTCCTTCGCCTTCCCGTCGCTCACCTGGATTGGCGCCATCTACGTCGTCGTCGCGGTCGCCGCCAACGCCGTCGCCAGCGCGCTGCGGTGGAAGAGCCTCCCGGTGTTCCGCGACGAGCCGTTGCCGGAGCTGCTGCGCTTCGAGCTGCTGCGGCCGTCGATCCTGCGCCGCATGGCAGCGGATGCACAGCGGGACTCAGACGGTGTGGGGCATCCCGAAGACGCCCGAAGCGTGTAGCGCACTCGGTTTTCCCATGCCGCGAGACAAATCCTCGAATTCGCGGGATCGCGGAAGGAATGGCGGCCGCGACGGGTTGTCTGCCCCGTGACCCGCCAGCAACGCCAGATCCTCGTCATCGCGATCCTCTCGTCCTTCGTCGCCTTCCTCGACGGGTCGGTGACGAACGTCGCGCTGCCCGCGATGGTCTCGGAGCTCGGTGGCGGCCTCGGCACGCAGCAGTGGATCGTGGACGCGTACCTCATCACCCTCGGCTCGCTCATCCTCCTCGCGGGTTCCCTGTCCGACGTGTTCGGGCGCATCTCGGTCCTGCGGTTCGGGCTCATCGGCTTCGGGGTGACGAGCGTCGCCATCGCGCTGTCGCCGACTCCCGAGTTCGTCATCGTCGCGCGGGCGCTGCAGGGGGTCGCGGGTGCGCTGCTCGTTCCGAGCTCGCTGGCGCTCATCATCTCGGCGTTCCGTGACGCGGCCCAGGCGAAGGCGATCGGCACCTGGACGGCGTGGACGGGCGCGGCCTTCCTCGCCGGCCCGTTCCTGGGCGGCCTCGCCGCCGACTACCTGACGTGGCGGCTCGTGTTCGGCATCAACGTCATCCCGATTCTCGTGACGCTGTGGATGCTCACCCGCCTCGGCGCCGGCTTCGATGCGCCTTCGGGCGGCCGAATCGACGTGCTCGGCGCGGTTCTCGGGTTCCTGGGCCTCGGCGGGCCGGTGTTCGCGCTCATCGAGCAGGGCAACTACGGGTGGGGGAGTCCCGTGGTGCTCCTGCCGCTGGTCCTCGGCCTGGTGAGCTTCGCGGCGTTCCTCGTCTGGCAGGCCCGCGCGCCCCACCCGATGCTGCCGCTCGGGCTGTTCCGCATCCGCAACTTCTGGGCCGGCAACATCGCCACGGTCTTCGTCTACGCGGCGCTGTCGCTCGGCGGGTTCGTGCTCGCCATCTTCCTGCAGCAGGTCGCCGGGTTCAGCGCGACCTTCGCGGCGCTGGCGACGCTGCCGACCTCGATCGCGAACGTCGCCCTCTCGTCATGGTTCGGCTCGCTGAGCGGGCGCTTCGGGCCGCGCCTCTTCATGACGCTCGGCCCGATCCTGGCGGGTGTCGGCACCCTCCTGTACTCGGGGCTGGGCGCCGAGGTGAACTACTGGACTCAGGTGCTGCCCGGCGTGCTCGTCTTCTCCCTCGGCCTCTCGATGACGGTTGCGCCGCTCACGTCCGCCATCCTCGGATCCGTGCCGACGGCGCAGTCGGGCATCGGCTCGGCGACGAACAACGCCATCTCCCGCGTGGCCGGGCTCGTCGCGATCGCCATGATCGGCGTCATCGCCGGAGGCACGATCGACGTGGACAGCTTCCAGCCGCTCATGTTCGTCACGGCTGGTCTGCTGTTCGCCGGCGCGCTCAGCTCGTGGCTCGGCGTGCGCAACCCGAAGACGGAGCCAGCGCCCGCGGCGAGCTGAGCGTGTCCCCGGCGCGGAGCGGGTCAGGATGCGGCGAGCGTGAACTCCAGGAGCGTGTCGTCACCGTCGCGCGGTGACCCGCGGCCGTCGGTGTTGTTCGTAAGCACGAGCAGGCTCCCGGAGGAGGTCACGACCGCGTCGCGGAGTCGGCCGAACTCGTCGACGTAGAGCGCTTCGTCGCTCGCCTCCGACGCCTCCGGGATGGCGATCTTCCAGAGCCGCTCGCCGCCGAGCCCCGCCATGAAGAGGGTGTCGCGCGAGTAGGCGAGGCCGCTCGGGCTGGCCTCGTTCGTCGACCACTGCAGCACGGGGTTCACGAACGTGGCGTCGTCGCCCTGCCCCTCGACCATGGGCCAGCCGTAGTTGCCGCCCGCCGTGATCCTGTTCAGCTCGTCCCAGGTGTTCTGCCCGAACTCGCTCGCCCACAGCGCCCCGGAGCCATCGAACGCGAGGCCCTGCGGGTTGCGGTGGCCCATCGAGTAGACGCGGTTGCCGAAGGGGTTGTCGGCGACGGGGGAGCCGTCGAGCTCCATGCGCAGGATCTTGCCGTTGAGCGAGTTCTGGTCCTGCGCCAGCTCGGTCTGGGATGCGTCGCCGGTCGCCGCGTACAGGTAGCCGTCCGGACCGATGGCCAGCCTGCCCCCGTTGTGGTTGCCAGCCTTCGCGATGCCGTCCACGACGACCTCCGGGCTTCCGACGCCGACGCCGCCCTCCCAGGTGAGGGGGAAGCGCACGATGCGGTTGTCCGAGGCCGCTGTGTAGAACGCGTAGAGCCACTGCGCCTCGTCGTCGCTCGTGCCTGCGAGGGCGAGGCCGAGCAGGCCGCCCTCGCCGCCGGGCTCGACGTCGGCGATGGTCGTGACGACGCGGTTGGGGTTCGAGCCGTCGGCGGACACCTCGACGATCTGCCCTGTGTCGCGTTCGCTCACGAGGTAGTCGCCCGTCTCGAGCTCGACGACCGACCAGGGCGCCTGGAGCCCGGTCGTGACCACTCGGGGGTCGCCGACGGGGGCGACGGGGCCGGCCTCTTCGCCGGCCGCCTCGGGTGTCGTGGGCGCCTGGGTCGTGGATGCTGGTGGCTGGCTCGCCGAGGCGGAGGCGCTCGGCTCGGCTTGCTCCGGCGTCGGCGCGCATCCGGCGAGGGTCAGCGCTGCGACGGCGGCGAGGGCGAGCAGGGGAGCGGTGCGCTTGGTCATGACGGTGGCCAATCGGTCGACGAGGGGTGCCACCAGTCAAGCCGAGCAGCCTGTGCTGGCGCTCCGTGCCCGTCGGGCCCCGGTCCGCGAGCGGCGACGCGGTTCAGCGGCCTCCGGTCGACCAGTCAGTTCGTCAGCAGGAGGATGCCGAGCAGCGCCTGGGCGATGCCGATGACAAGAGCCGCGAGCACCAGAACGGCGTGCACGGTGAGGAACCGCGTCGGGCGTCCGTTCTCGTCGCGAGCCCGCGGGTCGTTCGAGACTCGCCGGTAGAACGAGGGCCAGACGACGACGTTGAAGACGGCGCCGACGAGGAGCGCGATGCTTGCGAGGAAGACCATGCCCCCAGCCTATTCGCGCGTCGGAGCCTCCTCGCCGCCGTGCGCCTCGCCGAGCGGCACGGCCGCGCTCGCGGGGCTCTGGCGCTTCGCGAGGGCGACATAGCCGGCGGCGTGAGGGATGAACGCCTGGCTCTCCTCCGGTGTGAGCTCGCGCCGCACCTTCGCGGGCACGCCGGCGGCGAGCACGCGGTCGGGGATGCTCGCACCCTCGAGGACGACGGCGCCGGCAGCCACGAGCGCCCCGGTGCCGATCACCGAGCGGGACAGGCACGCCGCCTTCATGCCGATGAGGGATCCGTTCGCGATCGTCGTGCCGTGGAGGAGCGCCTGGTGACCCGCCGTCACGTCGTCCCCGATGATGGTGTCGACGTCGTGCTCGACGTGCACCACCGTGCCGTCCTGCAGGTTCGAGCGTGCGCCGATGACGATGCGGCCTCCCACATCCGCTCGCAGGACGCAGCCGTACCAGACCGAGGACTCGGGGCCGATCTCGACGTCGCCGATGATGACGGCGCCAGGCGCGATCCAGGCGGTCTCGTGGATGCGGGGGGTCTTGCCCTCGAAGGGGAGGATCAGGGGAGCAGCGCTGGTCATGCTCCGATGATCCCAGTTGTGCTTCTCTCAGGCCACCCCGCACACCAGACTCCCCGGCCTCAGCTAAAATGGGCGGACTATGGCCATTTTCGGGAACCTCTCTGACCGGCTGACGCAGACGCTCGCCGGCCTCCGCTCCAAGGGCAAGCTCACGCCCGCCGACGTCGACGGCACCGTGCGCGAGATCCGTCGCGCCCTGCTCGAAGCCGACGTCGCGCTTCCCGTGGTCAAGGACTTCGCCGCGCACGTGCGCGAGCGCGCCCTCGGCGACGAGGTCAATCGCGCCCTCAACCCCGCGCAGCAGGTCGTGCAGATCGTCAACGAGGAGCTCGTGCGCATCCTCGGCGGCGACACCCGCCAGATCGAGTACGCGAAGCAGCCGCCGACGGTCATCATGCTCGCCGGTCTCCAGGGTGCGGGCAAGACGACGCTCGCGGGCAAGCTCGCGAAGCGACTCGCGGGCGAGAAGCACACGCCGCTGCTCGTCGCCGCCGACCTGCAGCGCCCGAACGCCGTCACGCAGCTGCAGGTCGTCGGCCAGCAGGCCGGCGTGCAGGTCTACGCACCCGAGCCGGGCAACGGCGTCGGCGACCCGGTTCGCGTCGCGACGGATGCCGTCCGCTTCGCGAAGGACAAGCTGCACGACGTCGTCATCATCGACACGGCCGGACGCCTCGGCGTCGACCAGGAGCTCATGAAGCAGGCGGCCGACATCCGCCGCGCCACGAGCCCCGACGAAGTGCTCTTCGTCATCGACGCCATGATCGGCCAGGACGCCGTCGCCACGGCCAAGGCCTTCCAGGAGGGCGTCGACTTCACGGGTGTCGTGCTCTCGAAGCTCGACGGCGACGCCCGCGGTGGTGCCGCCCTTTCGGTCGCTCAGCTCACCGGGCGCCCCATCATGTACGCGTCGACCGGTGAGGGACTCGACGACTTCGAGGTCTTCCACCCCGACCGCATGGCGAAGCGCATCCTCGACATGGGTGACATCCTCAGCCTCATCGAGCAGGCCCAGAAGGCCTTCGACGAGGACGAGGCGATGGAGATCGCCGGGAAGCTCGCGACCGAGAACTTCACGCTCGACGACTTCCTGAAGCAGATGCAGCAGCTGCGCAAGGCTGGCAACTTCAAGAAGATGATGGGCATGCTCCCGGGCATGGGCCAGATGAAGGAGGCGCTCGAGAACTTCGACGAGCGCGAGCTGGTCCGCACCGAGGCGATCATCCAGTCGATGACCAAGGCCGAGCGCCAGACCCCGAAGCTGCTGAACGGCTCGCGGCGTGCTCGCATCGCCCGCGGCTCCGGCCGCACGGTCACCGACGTCAACGAGCTCGTCAAGCGCTTCGAGCAGGCGGCGAAGATGATGAAGACCGTCGCCCGCGGCGGCACCCCGCAGATCCCGGGCATGGGTCCCATTCCGGGCCAGCACGGCGGGCGCAAGGCTCCCGCGAAGGGCGGGAAGAAGAAGCAGCAGGGCAAACGCAGCGGCAACCCGGCGAAGCGCGCCCAGCAGGCCATCGAGGAGGCGTCGGCTCCGAAGCGTCCCGGCGGCGCGTTCGGTGGCGCGGGCTTCGGGCGCCAGGCGGCCGGTGATGGTCAGCCGAACGAGGCCGAGCTCGAGCAGCTCCAGAAGTACCTGGGGCGCGGCTAGCGACAAGCTCTCGGGGCGGCGAGTCCGCCTCGCCGCGGGCGACGGAGAGAACTCTCCGTCGCCCGAGTAGCATTGTCACGTCATCAAGTCGTCCGAGGAGTGCGCCATTGAGCAATGAAGCTGCAGCAACAGGCGAGGCCCGACTCCCACTCGGGCTGTTCGTCGGCATCGACCGTTCGAGCCCTGTGCCCCTGTACCACCAGGTGTCGGAGCGCATCGAGAAGGCCATCAGGGACGACACGCTTCCGGCCGGATCCAAGCTCGAGAACGAGATCTCGCTCGGGCATCGCCTCGGTCTCTCCCGCCCGACGGTCCGGCGCGCCATCCAGGAGCTCGTCGACAAGGGCCTGCTCGTGCGCCGCCGGGGCGTCGGCACGCAGGTCGTGCACGGCCCGGTGACCCGCAACGTCGAGCTGACGAGCCTCTTCGAGGACCTCGAGCGCTCGGCGCAGAAGCCCACCACGACGCTCCTCTCGCGGCGGGTGGAGGACGCGACCCCGGAGCTCGCCGAGACCCTCGGCATCGAGGTGGGGAGCCCGACGCTGCACATCTCGCGCCTTCGGAGTGCGGATGGGGTCCCGCTGGCGATCCTCGACAACGTGCTGCCTGAGCCGTTCGTCGAGCTGACGGAGGACGAGCTCGTCCAGCATGGGCTCTACCAGCTCCTCCGGGCCCGCGGCGTGACGATGCGCATCGCCAAGCAGCGCATCGGTGCGCGCACGGCTTCGCGTGAAGAGGAGCGCCTGCTGGACCTCTCCGGCGGTGCCGCGGTGCTCACGATGTCGCGCGTCGCCTTCGACGCAACGGGCCGCGCGGTCGAGTACGGCCGCCACTGCTATCGTCCCGACCTCTACACGTTCGAGATCACGCTCGTCGAGCGCTGACCCGATTCTGCTGCACGGAGAACGCCCACGGCTGAGCCGTGGGCGTTCTCCGTGGGGCCTCGGGGGGGAACGCTAGGCGCGGTTCGGCACCGCGAGCTCACCCGTCAGGTACTGGGCGCGGCCGAAGCCGAAGGTCCAGTCCTCCGGTCCGTTCTCGACGTAGCCGATGAAGACGTCGTTGCCTTCGACGCCGCGCTCGCCCAGCGCTGTGGCGATGCGGGCGTAGAGCGACTGCTTCGCCTCGGGCGTGCGTCCGCGCTGCGTGAAGATCTGGATCATGACGACACCTGATGAGCGCTCGAAGCCGAGGCCCGCATCCTGGGCGATGATCTGCCCGCTCTGGTGCTCGGTGATGATCTGGAACCGGTCGCGAGCGGGAATCCCGTACTCGGCGACGATGGCGTCGTGGATGGCGTCGGCGATGGACGAGATCTGCTCGGGGCTGCGGCCGGCGTTGACGTCGATGCGTACGAGAGGCATGGTGCGGTGTCCTTGAGGTCGAGGGGGAGGTGACGTGTGCTGTCTGCGCTCCGATTCTAGCGTCAAAAGTCTTAATGTCCTAACAAATGACGGACAACCACCGAGGCCACGAAGGGCCGCATCCACGCGGATGCGGCCCTTGTGGTCAGGTGCGGGGCTCTCGCAGAAGAGTCGCACCCGAGTCTGAGGTCAGAGCGAGGTCAGAGCGAGGTGAGAGCGGCGCTCAGAGCGATGCCTCGAGAGCCGCATCCGCGTCGGTGAGCACCTTCGCGGCGACCTCGAGGCCCTCGATGCGACCGAGCGAGGTGTCCTCGTGCTCGATGTTGACCCACATCTCCGGGTCGACCTCGTGCAGCGCACGAAGGAACTCCGTCCAGAACGCCGTGTCATGGCCGCGACCGAGCGCGACGAAGTCCCACGCGGAGTTCTTCGGCCACTCGTTCGCCCACTCGTCGCCGCCCAGATTGGTGCGCGGCTCGTCCGCCGAGAGCTTGCGGAACTGGTTGTCGAGCACGCCGTAGATCGCAGCCGCCGGGTTGACGCGCACGTCCTTCGCTGCCGCATGGAAGACCCACTCGCCGAGGTCGCGGACGACCGCCACCGGGTCCATCTGCTGCCAGAAGAGGTGCGAGGCGTCGAGCTCGACGCCGATGTTCGTCGTGCCAGCGCGCTTGATCAGCTCGCGGAAGTTCGCGGGGTTGAACACCACGTTCTGCGGGTGCAGCTCGAGCGCGACCTTCACGCCGTGCTCGCGAGCGAGCTCGTCGATCCCAGTCCAGAACTCCGCCGCCACGTCCAGCTGGTAGTCGATGACGTCGAGCGCCGCCGAGTTCCAGGCGTTGACCACCCAGTTGACGGTGGTCGCGCTGGGCTCGCCGCCGGGCAGCCCCGACATCGTGACGACCCGGTCCTGCCCGAGGCGAGCGGCGAGGCGGATCGAGCGTCGGATGTCCTCGGCGTGCTTCTCGCCGATCGCACGGTCAGGGTGCAGCGGGTTGCCGTTGCAGTTGAGGCCGGCGATCGAGACGCCGGTGCCCTCGAACTGCGCGAGGAACGCGTCCCTGGCCTCGTCGCTCTCGAGGATCTCGTCGAAGTTCGGGATGTGCGTGGCGGGAAGGAACCCGCCGGAGTTGAGCTCGATGCCGGTGAGGCCCAGCTCTGAGACGACCTGGATCGCCTCGGGGAGCGAGCGGTCGTGGAGGATCGCGTTGTAGACGCCGAGACGCATCTCAGGCTCCGTTCTTCTGTGTGCTGGTGGGGGAGATGCGGACGGCTGCGCCGTCCGCCGCGGCCGACTCGGCGACGGCGTGGAGGAGCTCCATGTTGTGGATTCCCTCCTCGAAGCTCGCGCAGCGGGGGAGCGAGTCTTCTTCCGAGATCCCCGCCACCTCCTCGAGGAAGGAGCGTGCCTGGTAGGAGAAGGCCTCGTTCTGTCCGAAGCCGACGCTGGGGGCATCCATCGCGAGACCGCCGGCGATGTAGGGGTGCTCCGGGCCGAGGATGATCTGGCGGTACCCGTTCTGGGCGGAGGGGGCGTCGTCGAGGAAGAGCTCGATCTCGGAGGGGCGGCGCTGGTCGTAGCGGGCGGCACCGTTCTCGCAGAACACCTCGAAGATGAGGCTGTTCGCGTGGCCTCGGGCGACTCGGGAGACCTCGATGGCTCCGGCGCCCTGGGCGAACTTGAGCGAGAACGCCGCGTAGTCGTCGTTCTCGACGGGTTCGAGCGTGTCGCTGACCGCTGCGTGGTCGTGCCCGAGCACCGCGCCGAGCGGGAGTGGCCGCTCGTTGATGACCGTGCTGAGGGTGCCGCCGCTGACTTCCTGGATCTCGCCGCCGAGGAACTCCGCGATGTAGGTCATGTGGCTTCCGACGTCGGCGAGGGCGCCGCTGCCGGGGCCGCCCTTGAAGCGCCAGCTCATAGGGGCGATCGGGCTGCACGCGTAGTCGGTCCAGTAGCGACCGCTGAAGTGCAGGAGCTTGCCGAGCGTTCCATCCTGGATGAGCTGGCGGATGTACGCGATGCCGGGGGAGCGGCGGTAGGTGAAGCCGACGCGGGCGATGGAGTCCGCGCGCTCGGCGGCTGCTGCCATGGCGTGGGCGTCCTCGATCGAGTCGCTGAGCGGCTTCTCGCAGAGCACGTGCTTGCCGGCGGCGAGGAGGCCCTCGACGACCTCGCGGTGGAGCGAGTTCGCGATGACGACGCTGACGACGTCGATGTCGTCGGCTGCCGCGATGGCCTGCCAGGAGGAGTCGGTGCGCTCGTAGCCGAAGCGCTTGGCGGCGAGTTCGCCGAACTCCGGGTTGACGTCTCCGATCGAGACGAGGCGGATCTCCGGCAGCGTGGGGCTGTAGAGGGTGGATGCGACGCGGTAGGCGGCGGCGTGCGCGCGGCCTGCCATTCCTGCGCCGATGACGGCGACGCCCAGTGGCTGTGACATTGGTTCTCCTGTGTTTCTGCGAGAGCTGTGTTGGGTGAGCGCAGGCGACCGACGACGGTGTTGGAGCGCTACACTGGAAGGTAGGTCATGAAAGAATGTCCTGTCAAACAATCGTCGTCCGGAGTGTCGAATGCCCCCTTCCCCGCGTCAGAAGCGCCCGACGATCTACGACGTCGCCGAACGCGCCGGGGTCTCGAAATCCCTCGTCTCGCTCGTGCTGCAGAACTCGACCCGCGTCAGC
The DNA here is from genome assembly GCF_002931515.1 of Pseudoclavibacter sp. RFBG4. Taxonomy (NCBI): domain Bacteria; kingdom Bacillati; phylum Actinomycetota; class Actinomycetes; order Micrococcales; family Microbacteriaceae; genus Pseudoclavibacter; species Pseudoclavibacter sp. RFBG4. The sequence goes on from NZ_PSYC01000038.1 coordinate 16,456, forward strand.
GACGAGAAGCGGGCAGCGGTGCGCGCGGCCATCCAGGAGCTCGGGTACCTGCCGAGCCGGGCCGCCGCGGCGCTCGCCGGAAACCGGACCCGCGCCATCGGCGTCATGATCGACGACTTCCGGAACCCCTGGTTCGTCGACCTGCTCGAGGGGATGCAGGCGGTGCTCGACGCGCCCGGCTTCCACGTCACCGTCGCCGACGCGAACCTCAACGCGCACCTCGAGCAGTCACCCATCAGTGGGTTCCTGGCGGCGGGCGTCGAGGGGCTGGTCATCGGCGGCGACGTCGACGCGGTCCCTGCCGAGGGGTTCCCCGTGCCGACGGTCGTCGCCGGCAACCGTGCGATCGTGCCGGCGGGTGCCGACCTCGTCGCGAACAACGACGAGGCCGGCGCGCGGCTCGCGGTCGAGCATCTCCGCGACCTCGGGCACACGCAGATCGGCCATGTCACGGGAACCGGCCGCGCCGGCGAGCTCCGGCGGCGCTCCTACGAGCGCGCCATGCGCGACGCGGGGCTCGAGCCGCGGGTCATCGGCGGCTCGGGAGCGACCGACCAGAGCGAGGGGCGTCGCGCATCACGAGAGCTCTTCGAGCGCTGGCCGGCCACGACCGCCGTCTTCGCGGCGAACGACGTCATGGCGCTCGGCGTGCTGGGAACGCTCGATGAGCTCGGCCTGCGCGTTCCCGCGGACGTGTCGATCGTGGGCTACGACGACTCGCACCTCGCGGGTTTCGACCACCTCTCGCTCACTTCGGTCGATGACCGAAGCGCCGAGGTCGGTCGTGCCGCGGCCGAGCTTCTCCTCGCCCGCATCGAGGGGGTGCGGACGGCTGCCCGCGACGGGGCGGCAGGGGTTCCGTCTCGGGCGGCCCGGAGGGTCATCCAGCCAACGCTCACCGTGCGCGGCTCGACGGCGACTGCGACGGACGCCACGGACTCCTGAGGCCGCCACCGTTTCTCCAGCGACCAGGCAGCCTGGATGCCAGGCGGCTGTGGCTCAGCGGTCTCGCCGCGCCCCAGCAGCGGGTTCGAAGGCCAGCACGAGCGGCTCTTCCCACCCCTGCTCGGCGTACGCCCCGAGGACGCTCTCGCGCAGCTCGTCGAACTTGTCTGCGGGATGCATGACGAACACCGAGCCGCCGAGGCCCGTGCCGGTCATGCGGGCGCTCGGCGCCCCCAGGTAGGTGGCCAGCTCGACCGTGAAGTCGATGCGCGCCGTCGAGACCTCGAAGTCCTCGCGCAGCGACACCTGCGACTCCGCGAGGAGATGGTTTCGGGATTCGGGCGACTCTCCGGTGCGCATGAGCTTCGTGAACTCGAGCGTGCGGGCGATCTCGGAGACCACGTGGCGTGCGCGCCTGAACACAGTGTCGTCGAGCCGCTCGGCCGCTGCGTCCAGCTCCGCGGGCCGCACCTCGCGAAGCGTCTGGAAGCCGAGGGTCTCCGCCGCCCGGGCGCAGTCGTCGGCCCGCTGCGCGAACTCGGCCGACCAGTTGCGGTGCGCTTCCTTGGTGTCGATGAGCACGCGCACGAAGCCGGAATCGGCGGAGCTCGGCGCAGGCAGGATCGAGACGTCGGAGCCGCGAGCATCGAAGAACACGTCCTCGTTGCTCCGCGCGGCGTGCACGGTGATGTGGTCGCTCAGGCCGCTGGGCGCGCCGACGATCTCCGCCTCGGTCTGGCGCCCGATCTCGGCGAGCTCCTCGACGTTCATCCCGAGGCCCCAGAAGTCGTTGAGCGCCGTGCTGATGGTCGCGCAGACGGATGCCGAGGAGGCGAGCCCGGCGCCGACCGGCACGTCCGTCGTGAGGAAGATGTCGAGGCCCGTTCCCAGGAAGAACGGGACTCCAGGGTCGGTCTCGTCGCCGTCGCCGCGCGTGCCCTCCGGCGGGTTCTCCCGTGCGAAGCGGAGCATGCTGGCGACCGCGCCGAGCGGGTAGGCGCGCCAGTCGCGTGCGGGGATCTCTGAGACGATCGACCGCAGGTCGGTCACGGCCTCGTCGGGCGAGAGGTCGGTGACGATGCGGATGCGCCCGTCGTCGCGGGGCGCGATCGCCGCGCTGGAGCGCAGGGGGATCGCGCAGGCGTACCCGACGCCATCCTGCAGGTCGGTGTGGTCGCCCATGATGCTGACCCGGCCGGGTGCCGACCAGGCTCCGAGGGGCTCTCGCTCGAACGCGGCTCGGAAGCCGTCGCACACGATCGTCGTCAGGTCTCTGCTCATCTCGTCACCGTTTCTCAGGCATGGGCGAATGGGCGTCCGCCCCTGTGCATGCGCACGGTGATTCTAATAAATGCGTCCTGGACGAGCGCCGAAACCCCCGTGCGTGGGCCGTCCCCCTGGTCGGGAGGCGTTCGGCGTGCTAGGATCGACAGCTTGTGGGTCCTATTTCCCACGATCGTCGTACCGTTTGTTGTTCGAGGGCACCTTTTCTGCCTCGGCACGATTTCACGAGTTGCGGCGAACGGGCACATTCGCCCGCATCATCGCCGCAAGAGCGCAGCACACGAGTGTTGTGCGTTCTCTGCGTGCCGATTGAAAGGCATGACCTCCATATGACGGAAACCACCTCAACTTTCGCCGAACTCGGCGTCCCCAAGTCGCTCGTGACCGTGCTCGACGCAGCCGGCAAGCACGAAGCCTTCCCCATCCAGCAGTCGACGCTTCCGAGCACCCTCGCGGGTCGCGACGTCCTCGGCCGTGGCAAGACGGGCTCCGGCAAGACGCTCGCGTTCGCCATCCCGCTCGTCGCACGCCTCGCCGGTGCCGTCTCCGGTGGCAAGCGCCGCCCGGGCCGCCCGCTCGGCCTTGTGCTGCTCCCGACCCGCGAGCTCGCAACCCAGGTCGCCGCGGTCATCGAGCCGCTCGCGAAGGCCGCCGGCCTCACCGTGACGACCGTCTTCGGTGGCGTCTCGCAGCGCCCCCAGGAGACCGCGTTCCGCAACGGCGTCGACATCGTCGTGGCCTGCCCCGGCCGCCTCGACGACCTCATGAAGCAGCGCATCGTCAACCTCGACGCCGTCGAGGTCACCGTGCTCGACGAGGCCGACCACATGGCCGACCTCGGCTTCCTGCCCGTCGTCACGCGCATCATGAACGCGACGCCGCAGTCCGGCCAGCGTCTCCTCTTCTCCGCCACGCTCGACAACGGCGTGGACAAGCTCGTGAAGAAGTTCCTGAGCGACCCGATCCTCCACTCGGTCGACGAGTCGAACTCGCACGTCGCCGCCATGACGCACCACGTGTACGAGGCGGAGACGCCAGAGGCGAAGACCGCCCTCGTCCACGCACTGGCGAGCGGCAAGGGCCGTCGCATCATGTTCATGCGCACCAAGCACCAGGCGAAGAAGCTCGCCAAGCAGCTGACCGCGTCCGGCATCCCCGCCGTCGACCTGCACGGCAACCTGTCGCAGAACGCCCGCGACCGCAACCTCGCGGCCTTCTCCGGTGGCGAAGTCAACGTGCTCGTCGCAACCGACGTCGCCGCCCGCGGTGTGCACGTCGACGCCATCGAGCTCGTCGTCCACGTCGACCCGCCCGCCGAGCACAAGGCGTACTTGCACCGCTCCGGCCGCACGGCCCGCGCGGGCTCCGAGGGTGACGTCGTCACGCTCATGCTCCCGAGCCAGCGCAAGGACACCGAGATGCTGCTGCGTCGCGCCAAGATCGGCGTCACCCCGCAGCGTGCGAACGTCAACTCGCCGTTCGTGAACGAGCTCATCGGCGAAGTCGCTCCGACCGTGCGCCCAGTTCCGGGCGGACCGGGATCCGGCAACGTCGAGGTCAACCAGGGCCGTGGCACGTCGCAGGGAGCGAACGCTCGTCGCAAGCGCGACGCTGCTCCTGCTCGCGGCGGTGCAGCTCGTGGCGGCTCCGGCAACGGCGGCGGCCGCGGTCGTGCAGCCTCGTCCTCCTCGCAGGGCTCGTCCGCGTCGCGTCCAGCGCGCGGACAGGCGGGCGAAGGCGCAGCCCAGGGCCAGCGTCGCGGAGAATCTCGTCCGCGTCGTGCTGGCACCTCCTCGCCGGCCGCGCCTTCGCGCGGTGGCGAGCGCGGCGGTTCGCGTCGCGCCAGCTGGTCCTCCGGCCAGTAGTCAGCGCCTCACACGCAGCATCCCCGAACGGGCGGTCCGAGCAATCGGCCCGCCCGTTCGGCGTCTCTGGCGTGCATCCCCCCCCCCGTGTGCATCCCGCGCGCATTCACGCGGGGATGCGGCGCTGGAGGGAGCCTCAGGTGGGGGAGCCAGCAAGCAGGTGTGCCGTGAGGGCGTCGAGGTGGGCACGCACCGCCGTCGGGCCGTCGTGCTCGAGCAGGGTGAGGTAGCGCTCGTGGTCCTCGGCGAGCCCCCTGGCACCGTAGTGCTCGTGCGCTCCCGCCAGCAGGAGCCTCACCTCGCTCTCGAGCGAGCGCGCAGTCTCGCTGATCCGGGGGCTCCCGGCCGCATCGATGATCGCCTGGTGCACGGCCGCGTGAGCTGCTTCAAGCTGCCGCCACGAATGTGCATCGGTCACCTCGAGCTCCCGCAGCTGGGAGATCTGGGCCAGGATCGGCGCCCGCACCTCGTCCGGCCAGCCGTCCGGGTGGCGGGAGTTCAGGATGCGCACGGCCTCGGATTCGAGCGCGCAGCGCAGATCCTGCATGGCGCGGATCTCGGCGTCGTCGAGGTTCGTGACCTCGACTCCCTTGTAGGGAGCTGAGTGGACGAGGCGCTCGGACGCGAGCGCGGCCAACGCCGTTCGCACCGTGTGCCGCGAGAGCCCGAACTCGGCGGCGAGGTGCTCCTCGCGCAGCGACTGGCCGCGGACGTAGCTCCCCTCGAGGATCCGGTCGCGGAGGGTCGCCGCGAGCTTCGCCGACGCGGTCGGTCGCGGCGTGAGTGCGGCGGCCTCGGGATGGGGCTTCTGGTGGTTCATCGCGCGCCTCGGTCCACCGGGTCCTGTCTCGCGTCCGTCGCGCGTGCGGGCAGCGGACCGCCACTGCGTGTGCGAGCACGAGTCGCGCCGAGCACGAGGACCACGATCCCCGCCGCGAGCACGATGAGGCCGAGGGCTTCGAGACCGGCGAGCTGCTCTCGCAGCACGACCAGCCCCAGGATGCTCGCGGTCAGTGGCTCCGCGAGCGTCAGCGTCGAGACGGTCGCTGCCTGCAGCTTCGCGAGCCCGGCGCCGAAGCAGAGGTAGGCGACGGTGGTGGTGATGACGCCCAGCCACGCCGCGGTCGCGAGGCCGGCCGGCGTGGGCATCCACTCGGCACCGCTCGCGAGGAGCAGGGGGATGCTCAGCACGCCAGCGGCGCCGAAGACGATGCCCATGGTGCCGTCGGCGCTCCAGCCGCGGTTCATGAGCGCCTTCGCCGAGAGGGTGTAGATGCTGTAGCTCGCGCCGGCGCCGACGGACGCCGCGATGCCGCCGAGGTTCGCGCCGCCGGCGTCGCCTGCCCCGGCAACCGCGATGAGGGCGACGCCGAGGATGGCGATCGCCGTCGCGACGCCCCAGCTCCGGCCGGGGAATCGTCGCTCGAGCGCCCACTGAAGGAGGCCGGTGATGACGGGGGCCGATCCGAGTGCCAGGACGGTGCCGACGGCGACGCCGCCGCCCGCCGTCCCAGCGAAGAACAACGGTTGGTAGAGGAGCACGCCGAGCGCGCCAAGGGCGATGAGGCCGAGCTGGGCACGATTCGGGCGGTGGATCCGGGTGGAGTCGGGGGTGGGCTGCGGGGGGCCTCCGCGGGCGCCATGGCGGCGCAGCGCGGCGAACAGCGCCCAGGCGCCGAGGAGCGTGCCGCCGAGCGCGAGGCGAGCGGATCCCAGCGAGAATGCGCTCACCTCGGGCGCACCGAGTGCCTGCGCCGTCCCTGTCGTGCCGAAGCAGACCGCGGCGAAGAGGACGAGCAGGAGCGGTGTCATGGGCTGATTGTTACACAATCCGCGGCCCTGCGTCACCCGCGACGAGACGAGCGATGGGCTCGGCCGAATCGGCCGAGCCCATCGCTCGCTGGTGCAGCGGGAACGCTACTTCTTGGCGGTCGGGAGGAAGATCGCGCCGGTCGTGACGTCCTCATCCAGTGCCTCGAGCGTACGTCCACGAGTCTCGGGGATCTGCGTCGCGACGAAGAGGAGTGCGAGCACGCCGACTCCCGCGAACACGAAGAACGTGCCCGTGATGCCGAGCGCATCCACCACCGAGGGGAAGTACAGCGAGATGAAGCCGTTCGCGACCCAGAGGGCGAAGATCGAGACGCCCATGCCGATGCCGCGCATGTGCAGCGGGAAGACCTCGGAGAGGTAGACCCAGACGGCCACGTTGAGGAACGTCTGCATCGAGCCGACGAACGCGACGACGAGGAACAGGATGACCCAGGGGCGCAGCGGGTTGCCCGGCTCGAGGATCATGGACGAGAAGCCGATGAGCAGGTGGCAGGCCGTCGTGAGCGAGAAGCCGATGATGAACGTCTTGCGGCGGTCGAACCTGTCCATGTAGGAGAGGGCGATGAAGGCACCGACGACGGCGATGATGCCGGGGGCGATGTTGGCGATGAGCGCCGCGCTCGAGTCGAAGCCCGACTCGATGAGCACGATCTGGCCGTAGTACATGATCGAGTTGATGCCCGTGAGCTGCTGCGCGACACCGAGCCCGATGCCGACCAGCAGGATGCGGCGGAGCCACTTGTTGCCGAGGATGGCCTTGAATCCGACCTGCTTCTCCTGACCCTCTTCGAGGGCGACCTTCTCGACCTGAGCGAGCTCAGCCTCGGCGCGCTCGGGGGAGCGGACGGTCTTGAGGACCTCGAGGGCCTCGGCGTCGCGGCCCTTCTCGACGAGCCAGCGCGGCGACTCCGGCATACGCAGCATGCCGAAGAACAGGCAGATCGCCGGGATGGCGCAGATGGCGAACATGATGCGCCAGACGCCGTCGAGGTGCCCGAGGGTGTTGCCGAGGATGGCGTTGATGACGAACGCGGAGAGCTGGCCGATGACGATGGCTGCTTCGTTGCGACCTGAGATGGACCCGCGGATCTCGTACGGGGCGAGCTCGGCGAGGAAGACCGGCACGACCGTCGATGCGCCACCGACGGCGAGGCCGAGGAGGATGCGGCCGACGACGAGCACTTCGAAGTTCGGGGTGAAGACGACGACGACGGTGCCGAGGAAGAAGAGCACGGCGAGCATGATGATCGTCTTGCGGCGGCCCCAGCCATCGGAGAGGCGGCCGCAGAAGATGGCGCCGATGGCGGCTGCGAAGACCAGGGAGCTGGTGACGACGCCCTCGGTGAGTGGCGTGAGGCCGAGCTCCTCGGTCATCGGGTTCAGTGCGCCGTTGATGACACCCGTGTCGTAGCCGAAGAGGAGACCGCCGAAGCACGCGACGATCGAGATCAGCCCGAGCCGCGAACGGTGCGGCCCAGCTGTGAGGGGCGGAAGTGATTTCTCGGCGGTGGGGCCCGCCGGGTGCGATGAGGCCATTTGGACGTCCTTGTCATGGATGCTGCGAGGTGGAGCGGGGTTGTGCGGGGGTACTGCGGGGGGCGCGTTTTCTGCGAACGCGTGTCTTGATGGTAACCGAAGAATGTCGTGATGTGAATATGTCCTGACAAATATTCTGCAAGAGCGTGTGGCCCCGCAGCTCAGAGCTGCGGGGCCACACGGTGTCAGGAGGAGGCGACAAGCTCCCGGATCTTCTCGAGCTGGAACTTCGAGACCTCGTCGGCCCGTTCGTCTTCCGCGAAGACGTTCGAGACGATGAGCGCGTCCTCACGGTCGAGGTAGCCGATCTGCTTCAGCGTCGTGAACAGCTCCGCGAAGTCGACATCGCCGTCGCCGATGCGCAGGTGCTGGTGGATGCGCGCCTCGTTGCCCGGAGGGTTCGAGATGTAGCGCAGCCCGTGCGAGCGGTGATGGTCGAACGTGTCCGCCGTGTAGACGGCGCCCAGGCGCTCGCCCAGCTCGGGGAGCAGCGTCGTCGCGCGGTCGCCGTAGTGGAAGGTGTGCGAGGCGACGTACACGAAGCCCACGTTCTTGCTGTTGAGCCCGCGGATGACGCGCCACCCCTCGAGCCCGTCCTCGACGAAGTCGTTGGGGTGCGGGTCGATGTTGAGCTGGATGCCCTCGCGCTCGAGGATCGGCAGGAGCGTCTCCATCGAACGGTGGAAGGCGTCCTCCGACTCGTTGAACTGTGCAGGCTCACCGCTGAACTCCGTGTTGATCACGGGGATCTCCAGGATCGAGGCGAGCTCGATGACGCGAGTGAAGTTGCGCACCGCGGCGAGGCGACCCGCCTCTTCTGGGCCCGAGATGCGCTGGACCGGGAGGATGGCGGGGATCGTGACGCCGGCATCCGCTGCGCGCTTCTTGAACTTCAGCGCGTACTCGTCGTCGGCCGACGGGTGGCGGAAGAACCACGAGAAGTCGGGGTGCGGCGTGATCTGCAGGTACTCGTAACCCAGGCGGGCAGCGATATCCGGGAAGTCGAGGAAGCCGGCGTCGTGGTGGAACGGCGTCGGGTCCAGGGCGATGCGAACCATGATGACTCCTTATGCCTTGTCGTAGAACGCGGGGCGCTCGACCTGCTGGACCTCGACGATGCCCCCGTCGAACGCCTTGACGCCCGCCTCGCAGGCCAGGGCCACGCGGTAGCCGTGGAACGCGTCAGGGCCGTCGATGGTGCCGCGGGCGACCGCGTCCACCCAGCGCTGGATCTGCACGTCGTAGGCCGCAGCGAAGCGGGTCACGAACGAGCGGTGCTCCTCCTTCGCGAACGCGCCGTCCGACCAGGTCTGCACGCCGTTGGCCTGGCCGATTCGCGCGAGGCCGTTCGAGAAGACGGCCTCGGTCGCGACCTGGTAGCCGAACTTGATGCTCACGTTCATCTCGACGTCGACGAGGATGCCGTTCTCGAGTTCCAGGAGCACGAGGATCGGCTCACGCAGTCGCTCTGGCGAGTTCGGGTTGCGGCGCATGTACTTGATCTCGATGCTGCGGATCTCGCTGCCCGCGAGCCACGGGATGACGTCGAGTTCGTGCACCACCGAGTCGTTGATGAGCATGTCCTGCGTGTACGTCTCGGGCACGTCGGGGTTGCGGTGCACCGCGCGGAGCGCGAGGAGCTCGCCGGCCTCGCCAGAGGCGATGATCTCGCGCAGCCGGGCGTATTCCGCGTCGAATCGGCGCATGAAGCCGAGCTGGATGAGGGGCCGGTCGGATGCGGCCATCTCGGCCTCGACGACCCGGAGCGAGGACGCGGAGTCGGCGGTCAGGGGCTTCTCGCAGAGGATGGGGAGCTTCGCCGCGAGGGCGGGCAGGAGGACGGGCTCGTGGAACTTGCCCGGCGTCGCGATGACGACGGCGTCGACGGCGTTCGCCGCGATGGCGTCCTCGATGCTCGTGAACCACTGCGCACCCGGCGCGTTCTCGAGGGCTGCGGTGCCGCGTCCCTCGTCGGGCTCGATGACGGCGGAGACGATCGCGCCGCTGATGCGCTTCGTGATGCGGGCGATGTGGTCGGCGCCCATGAGGCCGGCGCCGACGACGCCGACGCGGAGGTCAGTTGAAGTCATGGTGATGGTTCCTCTTCTTCAGGTGCTACTTGGCGCGGGCCGCGGGCGTGGAGCCGCAGATGTGCTTGAGCGTGCGCTCGGCGATCGGGTACGGGCGGTCGGCCGAGCAGCCGAACATGTCCTGCTCGACGATGCCGAAGATGTTCGGGTCGATCTCGGCGGCGCGGGCGACGATGGGTCCGAGCTCCGGGATGCCGTTGGGGGGCTCGACCATGATCATGTCGGCGGCCGCTTCCGCCCACGACACGTCGTTCTTGAGCACGTCGAAGAGCTTGTCCGGGTCGACCTGCTTGAGGTGCAGGTAGCCGATGCGCTCGGGGTACGCGTCCATGAGACGGAGGCTGTCGCCGCCGTAGTAGGAGAAGTGACCCGTGTCGAGGCACAGGTTCGTGTACCTGGCGTCGGTCTCGGTCAGGAGCCGCTCGACCTCGCGGTACGTGCCCACGTGGCTGTCCGCGTGCGAGTGGAACTGCTGCTTGACGCCGTACTCCTCGAGGAGCGCCTTGCCGAGGCGGTCGTGCCCGGCTGCGAGGCGCTTCCACTGCTCGGCGTCGAGCGTGCGTGCCTCCTTGGCCTGGCCCGTGATGTCGTCGCGCCACATGTCGGGGATCGTCACGAGGTGCTCTGCGCCGAGCTTCGACGCGAGGCCCGCGACGGCGATGGCCTGATCCCAGGCACGCTGCCACTGGCTCTCGTCCTCGTTGTGGAAGCCCGTGAAGACGGTTCCCGCGGAGAGCTTGAGGCCGCGCGACTCGAGCTCGTCGGAGAGCTGGTCGGGGTCGGTGGGGAGGTAGCCGTAGGGGCCGAGCTCGATCCACGTGTAGCCGGCCTTGACGACCTCGTCGAGGAACGTCTGCCACGGGATCTGGCCGGGGTGGTCGGGGAGCCAGATGCCCCAGGAGTCAGGTGCGGTACCGATTCGGATGCTCTGCGACATCGTCGTCTGCTTTCTGTAGAGGGTCGTTCGTGTGCGGTTGGAGGAGTGCTTGCGGCGGGTCGGTCAGCCGAGCAGCGGCCGCTGTGCGGCCTTCTGCTCCAGGTAGTCCTCACGCGCGCTCTTCGTGGAGTCGAGCGTGGAGGTCTCGGCGACCGGCACGTCCCACCATCCCTCGCCGTCGGGGGCGTAGAGGAGGGGGTCGCTGTTGATGTGGATGAGCGTGGAGGTGTCGGACGCCTTGGCCTTCGCCATGGCCTCGCGCAGCTCGCCGATGGCGTCTGTGCTCGGCTCGATCTCGATCGTGTCGATCCCGTAGCTGCGGGCGTTCGCCGCGAGGTCGACCGGGAGGATCTGCTCGCCCTGGAAGTTGGAGCCCGCCTCGTCGAAGGCGCGATACCAGGTGCCGAAGCGCTCGGAGCCGACCGTCTCGGAGAGGTGTCCGATGGAGGCGTAGCCGTGGTTCTGGATGAGCACGACGATGATCTTGATGCCCTCGGCGACTGCGGTGACGAGCTCCGTGTGGAGCATGAGGTACGAGCCGTCGCCGACCATGACGATGACGTCGCGGTCGGGGGCAGCGCGCCGCACGCCCATGCCTCCCGCGATCTCGTAGCCCATGCAGGAGAACGCGTATTCGACGTGGTAGCCGAGCGGGTCGCGCACGCGCCACAGCTTGTGGAGGTCGCCCGGCAGCGATCCTGCCGCCTGGACGATGACATCGCGGGGGTCGCTGGACTCCTGGACGGCGCCGATGATCTCGGACTGGCCGGGCAGCTCGAGGCCGCTCGGCTCGAACGCAAGGTCGACGGCCGCATCCCACTCGGTCTTCTGGGCCGCGATCTGCCGCGAGTAGTCGTCGTTGACGCGGAAGCCGGAGAGTGCCCCGATGAGCTTCACGAGCGTCTCGCGCGCATCCGCGACGACGGGCAGCTGCGAGCCGTGCTTGTAGGCGTCGAACGCGGCGACGTTGATGTTGACGAAGCGCACGCCGTCGTTCTGGAAGACCGTGCGGCTGGCCGTCGTGAAGTCGCTGTAGCGCGTGCCGATGCCGATGACGACGTCGGCCTGCGCGGCAAGGCGGTTCGCGGCGGTCGTTCCGGTCGCGCCGATGCCGCCCAGGTACTGCGGGTGGTCCCAGTCGAGGGCACCGCCGCCGGCCTGGCTCGTGCCGACGGGGATGCCGGTGGCCTCGACGAAGGCGCGCAGCTCGTTCTCGGCACCCGAGTAGATGACGCCTCCGCCGGCGACGATGATCGGGTTCTTCGCGTTCCTGATCGCCTCGACGGCGCGTGCGAGCGGGCCGGCCTCGGGGAGGGGGCGACGGATGTGCCACTCGCGCTCTTCGAGGAAGGCGAGTGGCACGTCGATGAGCTCGGCCTGCACGTCCTCGGGCAGCGCGATCGTCACGGCGCCGGTCTCGGCGGGGTCCGTGAGGACGCGCATGGCGGCGAGTGCGATCGAGTACAGCTGCTCTGGGCGCTGCACGCGGTCGAAGAAGCGGGAGAGGGGACGGAACGCATCCGTCACCTGGATGCCCGTGTCGTGCGGGAACTCGAGCTGCTGCAGGACGGGGTCGGCGACGCGCGTCGCGAACGTGTCGCTCGGCAGGAGCAGCGCGGGCAGGCGGTTCGCGGTGGCGAGTGCAGCGCCCGTGAGCATGTTGGCGGCACCGGGTCCGACGGATGCGGCGCTCGCGTACGTCGCGCGGCGCCGGCGCATGCGCGCGTAGCCCACCGACTGGTGCACCATCGCCTGCTCGTTGCGCGCCTGGAAGTACGGCATGAGGCTCGGGTCCTCGACGTTCGCCTGCTTGAGCGCCTGGCCGATGCCGGCGACATTGCCGTGGCCGAAGATTCCGAACATGCCTGGGATCGTGCGCTCACGCACGTCGCCATCGACGGTGTACTGCTTGCCGAGGAACTCGACGAGGGCCTGGCCGACGGTCATTCGCTTGGTTGACATCTGCGTCATTTCCTTTTGGTGGAGCTGGTTGCTTGGAGAAGGCTGGCGGGTTACTCGGTGCCGTACGGCAGGCGGGAGTCGAACTCCTGGGAGGTCCACTGCTCGCGCACCCAGCCGTGGGCGGGGTCGTCGCTGATGAGCCATTCGCGTGCCTCGTCCGGGCCCGCCATGACGTTCAGGTAGTACAGGTCGTAGCCGGGGGCCGCGACGGCGGGGCCGTGGTAGCCGAAGGGGACGAGGGCGATGTCTCCTGTGCGCACGATCTCGTTGATCGAGATCTCGCCCGCCGGCGACGTGTAGGTCGCGAACATGCCGAAGGCGTCAGCGCCCTCCGGCACGGTGGCGTTCTTCGTGGGCTCGCTCTCGAAGTAGTAGATCTCCTCGAGGCGGCTCTCGTGGCCAGGGTGGTGCTCGTCGTGCTTGTGGGGCGGGTACGACGACCAGTTCTCGGCCGGTGTGATGACCTCGCACACGATGAGCTTGGCAGCCTGCAGGGAGCCGGGGATGCCGAAGTTCTGCACCTGGCGGCTCGAACGACCGGCACCGCGGAGCTCCACCGGCACGTCGCTCTTGCGGAGCACCTGGAACGGGAAGATCTGAGCTGTCGGCGCCTCGGCGACGGCGACCCTGCCGTTTCCCGTGACCACGGCGCTGGTGCCGACGGGAAGGTAGGCGACGTCCGCCGGCCCGTCGAAGACCGAGGCACGGCCCTCGAGCTCGACGGATGCGGGCGCATCCGCTCCGTCGAGCTCGAGGGACGCGTCTCCGCGGAGGGGGATGACCATTCGCTCAATGTCGCCTGCGGGCAACTCGAGGCGCACACCATCGGAGAGGTCTGCGACTCGGATGCCCGTGTGTTCCCAGCCGGGGAGCGTCGCATCGACAACGCTCTCCCAGCCGTCTCGCGAGAGGGCTCCGCGGGCCCTGAACCAGGTGTTCTCCGCAGCGTCCCGAGGGGGTGCTGATGTGTGTGAGGACATTGCTCGTGAGTCTTTCTGGTGAATGGTCGTGGTGGGGCGGCTCGTCGTGCTGAGCCGGGCAGCCGTGCTGCGCTGCCGCGTGGTGCTGTGTCGGCTAGTCGTTTTCGGGGAAGCCGAGGTTGATGCCGCCGTGCTTGGCGGGATCGAGCCAGCGGCTGGTGACGGCTTTCTCGCGGGTGTAGAAGTGGAAGCCCT
>NZ_PSYC01000002.1:0-29935 GCF_002931515.1 Pseudoclavibacter sp. RFBG4
CTGACGATCGGGGTGGGGTCGCCGCGCCGCCGCCCCCCCCCCGCGCCGCCACCGCCAACAGAGCCGCGGCGGCCCCCCGCCGCGGCGGCGGGCGCGGCGGCGGCCCTACGCCGAGCTGGCTGCGAGGCCCGCCAGGTAGGTGACGACATCCTGCTCGCTGACGACGTCGGCGTACTTGGCGTCGAGGTCGAAGAGGGCCGCCTCGTGGGGCTCCGAACGGCGGTCGCCGACGGCATCGCGCACCACAAGCGGGATGAAGCCGTGCTGGCAGGCGTCGACGGCGGTTGCCCGAACGCATCCGGACGTCGAGAGCCCGACGAGGATGACACTGTCGCACCCGAGCACCGTCAGGTCGGTGGCGAGGGAGGTGCCGAAGAAGGAGCTCGCGTACTTCTTGGAGAGGATCGGCTCGCCCTGCTGCGGGGTGAGGGGCGCCGCGATGGCGCCGAGGGGAGACCCCGTGGCGAGGGTCGCGAGACCGGCGGCCTTGCGGGCGAAGACTCCGCCGCCCGTGGGGCCCGTGTCCTGCTCGACAACCGTGTAGAGCACCGGGATGCTGGCTGCCCGCGCCGAGTGCAGCACGCGTGCGGCCGAGGCGAGCTCGTCCTCGACGCCCGCGTACAGGGGAGACGACTCGACGAGGTAGGCGTCGACGAAGTCGATGACGATGAGCGCGGGCCTCCGTCCGAAGCCGAGGCGCTGTCCGAAGCCCGCGGCCGCGTAGTCGTTGTCGGCGGAGAGGTCGCCGGAGACCTCGGTGGCCAGGTCGCCGGAGACCTCGCCGGTGCGGTCGGTGGAGACGTCGGTCGGGGCCTCTCCCGAGACGCCGGGTGAGACGTCGGCAGCGGACACGCCAGAGGGTGCAGATGTAGGTGCAGGTGCAGGTGCAGTTGTGGACGCGGTGGTCGTGGGGGTCATGGTGGTGCCCTTCGTGTGGTTGCGGGGGTGCGGGAGTTGGAAGCGGAAGGCCAGCGGGTTCACGTGGCTGCCCCGGCCTGATCATCGATACGGGCCTCGCTGCGGGATCCCTCGCGGAATCCCGCCCGGGCTTCGGCGCGCGCGCGGCGCCGCGTGGGGTGGAACCGTGCGGCGATGGCGGCCGTGGTGGCGGCGATGAGTGCGATGCCGGCGGCGGCGAGCCATCCGGTGGTCGGCCCGAAGTACTCGAAGACGAACCCCATCGCGAAGGGGCCAGCCGCGCTGCCGATGTAGGCGCCCGACTGCACGAGCCCCGTGGCTTGGGCTGCGAAGCGGGGCACGGCGTTGGAGACGGCGTAGTGGAGCAGTCCGCTCCACCCCCAGCCGAGTCCGAAGGCGAGGACGACGCCGATGGCGAAGCTCCAGGGGAGGGCGAGCGCCATGCCGCCGAGGCCGATGGCGCCGGAGAGCATCATGAGCGAGACCGTGGTGAGGGTCCCTCCGATGCCGCGGTCCGCGAGCCAGCCGGCGAGGGGTCTCGCGATGATGTTCGCGAGCGAGCCGAGGCTGAGGAGGAGGCCCGCGACGGCGGCCGTGTAGCCGACGCCGATGGCGGTCGTGACGGTGAAGGCGCCGATGACGCTCGATTGGGCGGCGCCGAGCCCGCTCGCGGCTGAGGCGAGGATGAGGAAGACGCGCAGGTCGCGGGGGAGCCGCTCTCGAGTGCGGCGCGTGGCGCGTGGCGTTCGTGGCGTTCGCGGCACCCGCCACGCGAGGAACGCGACGGCGACGGCGGCGAGCGCTCCTGCGATCGCGAAGGTCCACTGCCAGCCGACCGTGAGTCCCAGGGCGGGGACGGCGAGGCCGGCGCTGAAGGTGGCGAGGGGGACCGCTCCCTGCTTGAGGCCGAACGCGAGGGCGCGCCGTCGGGTCGAGACGCCGACCCCGATGAGGGCGTTCGAGGGTGGATGCCCGAGCGAGTTCCCCGCTCCGGCGACGATGAGCCAGACGAGCAGCCACTGCCACGTCGGCGTGTAGGCGGCGATGCCGATGAGGGCGAGGCCGCCGATCGAGGAGGCCATGCCCATGCCCCAGCGGAAGCCGAGCCTCGTGGAGAGGCTGCCGGCCAGCGGGGAGAGGAGGGCCGACGCACCCCAGTAGGCGGCGACGACGATGCCGAGCATCGATTCAGTGAGCCCCGTGCTGGTGCGCAGCTGCATGGACAGGCCGCCGACGAGGAAGACGGGGAGCGCGGTGACGACGGTCGTGCCGATGCCTGCGATGGTTGCGGTCCGGCCCGGGCGGCGGGTTCGCCAGACGTGCGTGGGTGCGTCGGCCGCGGGGGTGGAGGGGGCCGCGGAACTGGGCTCGCGAACGCCTTCCAGCGGGGGATTCCGGGCATGCTGCTGCTCGGGCCCCGTGGTGGGCCCGGTGGTGCGCGACACGGCTCAGCCTTCGTTGGGAGCAGCGCCAGCGGTCGTGGAGGTGCCCGGTCCCTGGAGCACGGCGTTGCGGGCAGCGAGGATGTGCGAGCGCATCGCGACCTCGGCCCACAGCGAGTCGCCCGTCTGCAGGGCGGTCAGGATGTCGCGGTGGTGATGGTTCGAGCGGATGCGGAACGTGTCGCCGTACGCCTGGTAGTTGCGGATCATCATGGGCACCTGGCTGACGCTGCGCAGGAGCGTCTGCAGCTGCAGGCTGCCGGAGACCTTCACGATGTGCTCGTGGAATTCGCGGTTGAGGCGGCCGAGCTCGACGATCTCGTCCTGGTCGCTGGCGTGGACGAGGGGGTCCATCCGCTCGATGCGGTCGATGAGGAGTTCGGCGTCGGCGTCGGTCATGCGGTCGGCGGCGAGGCCGGCGGCGCGGCTCTCGAGCGAGGCGCGGACGAAGTAGGTCTCGGCCATCTGCTCGGTCGTGTAGCCGATGACGGTGGCGCCCTTGTTGGGGATGTACGCCACGAGCCCCGCCTCCGCGAGGCGCTGGAGCGCCTCGCGGATGGGGGTCCTGCTGAGCCCGAACTCGGCGGCGAGCGCCTGCGCGCGCAGCACCGTGTGCGGCGCGTACTCGCCGCTCATGATGCGCGAGCGCAGCTCCGCGTAGGCGAGGTCGCCTCCCGTGAGGCTCTCGGGCAGCAGCACGTGCGTCGGGGTCTCGATCATCGAACGCTCGCGAGCATTGACGACGTGAGGAGGAACTGTCGGCGGGCGGTCTCGTCGCGGCCGAGGGCTTCCCACTCGGCGCGCTTCGCGGCGCGGCGCTCTTCGCTCGTGTCGCGGAGGGCGTTCCAGTTGCCCTCCGTCTCCTCGCCGACGTAGTGGCGGGCGACGGCGCGGCGCTTCTCGGCCCAGTCGTCGAGCTCCTCGCTCGAGACCTCGCCGTTGGCGTAGCCGGGCAGCAGCTCGGCGAGCAGGAGCCCGTCGTGGATTCCACTGTTCATGCCCATGCCTCCCAGCGGGTTGTTGACGTGTGCCGCGTCGCCCACGAGGAAGACGTTGCCCTTGCGGAACGTCCGCGCGACCTTGCGGTGCACTTCGTAGACGGTGACGTGCACAACAGGGTAGCCGTCGAGTTCGGGCACCACACGACGCAACTGACTCACGACGTAGGCGGGGTCGGTCTGCTGCTCGGACGTGAGGGCGGGATCGCAGGGGAAGAGCACGCGCCAGCCGCTGGGGTTGCGCAGCAGGACGTGCCAGTTCTCCGGGTCGGCGACGTAGTTGACGACGGCGAGGTCCTCGTGGATCTCGTGCAGGGGCAGGCTCGTCGTGATGACGAGGTAGCGCTCCGGGTAGGTGTGGCCCGAGAAGTCGATGTCGTAGTGCTCGCGCACGAGGGACCGCGAGCCGTCCGCCGCGACGAGGTAGGTGCTCGTGCTGGTGCTCACGGCGCCGTCCTCGCCGCGCACATCCACCTCGAAGCCGTCGTCGCTCTCACGGATCGCGATGACCTCGGCGCCGAGGGTGGACGTGACGTTGGGCTCGCCGGAGATGACTTGCTGGGCGGCCGCGGTGAGGCGGCTCTGCTCGACCTGGACGCGGTACGGGTAGGCCGTGTCGTCGTCGAGCACCGCGAAGTCGAGCTCGACGATCTTGCCGATCGTCGCATCCCGGAACTGGTACGAGCGCGCGATGATGCCGGCGTCGATGAGCGGCTGGGTGAGCCCGAGCTCCTCGAGCATCTCGAGCGTCGGCGGGTGGAAGGTGGATGCGCGGTGCTCGAGCGTGCTCGCCTCGCGCTTCTCGAAGAGTGCGACCGTCATGCCGCGCTTCGCGAGCTTGAGGGCGGTGGTGGTGCCGACGGGGCCGCCGCCGACGACGATGACATCGAACTGGGGGGAAGCAGTCATGGTGTGGTCCTTTGTGTGCGCTGTGGCGGTCAGAATTCGCGGATGATGGTGCCGTAGCCACCGACGGTGTCGGTGAAGCCGGCCTGCCTGAGGGTGTGCCAGACGGTGGCGGTGTTGATGGCGACGACGGGCTTCCCGAGCCAGGTCTCGGCTTCGTCGGCCATGCGGATGAACGACAGGTTCGTGCCGACCTGCACGATCGCCTCGGTCTCGGGGGTGTCGATCTCCTCGAGCACCGTGACGAGGTCGCGTGGTGTGACGCTCGCGATCGACGTCGCGGTGGGGCAGCGGAGGCCGGTGACCTTGACGACGTCGAAGCCGGCCTCGGTGAAGTACTGGTCGACCCATTTGTCGGCGACCGGCTGGTATGGCGAGAAGACGGAGATCTTCGTCACGCCGAGGGTCTCGAGGGCGGCACGGCAGGCGGATGCGCCGGTGGTGACGGGCATGCCGCCGATCTGCTCGCTCACCTCGGTCTGGAAGGCCTCGTTGCCGGCGACGCCGCCGCTGAAGGTGGGCGCCGACATCCCCATCATCATGAGGTCGGGCTGGGCCGTCATGACGTCGCGCAGCGCCACCGACATGGAGCCTCGGATCTGCGTCTGCAGCTCCATGAAGCTCGTGTGGTCGCCCATGGCCTGCTGCTCGACGTACATGCGACCGCAGTGGAACGTGATGCCGTGAGGCGCGAGCTTGTTGACATCGTGCTCGACGACCGTGTTGGTCGATGGGACGATGACGCCGATCTTCGCGCGGTATCCGGTGACGTCTGGCATTGACGTGCTCCTTCGTGTTCGGGTGGCCGCGGTGCGGGGGCACCTCGGCTGGATTGTGGAAGCTGGTGGGGTGGGGCGCTCAGCTCGCGATGAGCTCGGCCGCTGGCATGCCGGCGCCGAGGCGCGTGTGTCCGCTCGTCGCGTCGTACATGTGACACGCCACGGTTCGCTCGCCGACGGGGGTGTCGGCAGGTCGCTTCGTGAGGCACACCTCCTGCGCGAAGGCGCATCGGGCCGCGAACGGGCAGCCGAGCTGTCCGGTGGCTGGGGTGGTCGGGGTTGCTTGGGAAGCAGGGGAGGGCGGAGTGGCTGACGCGGCTGCAGCCGCAGTTGCCGCCGCCGCTCTCGCCGTGCGCCGCCTGCGCTGCTCGACCGGGTCGGTCACGGGGGCTGCCGCGTTGAGTGCCGCCGTGTACGGGTGGAGGGGTGCGCTGTGGACGTCACCGGCCGGGCCCTGCTCCATGATGCGTCCGCGGTAGAGCACAAGCGTGCGGTGCGAGATGTAGCGGACGACGTCGAGGTCGTGGGCGATGAAGATGTAGGCGAGGCCGCGTTCCTTCGCGAGCTGCGCGAGGAGGTTGAGGATCTGCGCCTGCGTCGACAGGTCGAGGGCGCTCACGGCCTCGTCGAGCACGACGAGCTGCGGCTGCATGATGAGGGCCCTCGCGATGCCGATGCGCTGCCGCTGCCCGCCGGAGAACTGGCCGGGGAAGCGGTCTGCCGCGGCCCTGGGGAGGCCGACCGTCTCGAGCATGTCACGGGCCCGCGCATCCGCCTGCTTATCGGAGAGGCGAAGGGCCGCCTGGAGCGGCTCCGCGAGGGTCTGTCCGATCGTGCGGAAGGGGTTGAGCGAGCTGTACGGGTCCTGGAAGACGACCTGCAGCTGCTTGGCGATGTCGCGACGGTTGCGGAGCAGCGAGTGCTTCGTGAGGTCGCGGCCGCCGAAGTGGATGCTGCCGTCGCTCGGCTTCTCGAGGCCCAGGATGCAGCGCCCGATGGTCGACTTGCCCGAGCCGGACTCCCCGACGACGCCGAGGATCTCGCCGGGGGCGACGGTGAAGCTCACGTCGTCGACGGCGTGCACGGTCTGCGCGCGGTTGTGGGGGTTCTTGAACCGCATCTGGAGGTGGTCGACGCTCAGCAGCTCTTCGCTCATGCGATGCTCCTCTCTTTCACGCTGGAGTTCTGGGTGGCCGAGCCGGTGCGGGCCGCCTTGGCGACCTCCTCGACCCGCACGCAGCGGGCCATGCCGGAGCGCTGCTGGCCGACGGCTGGGCGCTGATCTGCGCTTCCGCTTGCACTTCCGGTTCCGCGGCGCTGCAGGGTGAGGGCGACGGGGGAGGTGCGGCAGCGCTCGGTCGCGAAGGCGCAGCGCTCGGCGAAGCGGCACCCGGTCGGCCAGTCGCGAGGTGCTGGCACGGCGCCGCTGATGGCATCCATCGGCACTCCGGCGACGGCGTTGGCGGGCATCGCCGCGAGCAGGGCCCTGGTGTAGGGATGCGATGGGGCCGTGAGGAGCGTGTCGACGTCGGCCTCCTCGATGACCTGCCCGGCGTACATGACGACGGCGCGGTCGCACGTGTCCGCGACGACTCCCAGGTCGTGCGTGACGATGATGACCGCGAGGCCGAGCTCTTCGCGAAGGCGCCGCAGCAGGTCGAGGATCTCGGCCTGCACGGTCACATCGAGGGCGGTCGTGGGCTCGTCGGCGACGAGCACCTCGGGTTCGCCCGTCAGCGCCATGGCGATGGCGGCGCGCTGCGCCATGCCGCCGGAGACCTGGAACGTGTAGCTGGCGGCGGCCTGCTGCGGGTCGGGCATGCCGACGAGGCGGAGCAGCTCGAGCGCCCGCTCCTGCACTTCGCCGGCCTTGCGGCCCGTGTGGTGGGCGATGGCCTCGCGCAGCTGGGCTCCGATCGTGAACGTCGGGTCGAGGGCCGTCATGGGCTCCTGCGAGACGAGGGCGATCTTCGAGCCGCGCACGGCGCGCAGCTGCTTGTTGCTCTGCCCGACGATATTGGTGCCGTCGATGACGATCTCGCCCTTCGAGACGCGGCCGCCTGGGGCGACGAGGCCGAGCAGGCTCTTCGCGGTCACCGACTTGCCGCATCCCGATTCTCCGACCATGCCGAGGGCCTCGCCGCGGCGCACGTCGAAGGAGACGCCCTGCACGACCGCGAACTCGCCGGTGCTGTCGGTGAACGAGACGCTGAGGTCGCGCACGGAGACGATGGCGTCGTCCACGTCCGGCTGCGGGTCGTCGACGGCAACGGGCTTGGTGGCGACCTGGGCTGCCGGCTTCTTGCGGAAGAAGGAGCGGGCGAGGGTGGTCCCGGGGCGGTTGCCGGCGAGCGCATCGCCGACGACGTTGAAGGAGAGGATGGAGAGGATCATGATGACGCCGCTCGGCACGAGCAGCCACGGGTGCAGGTAGATGAGCTCGCTGGCCTCGCTGATCATGCCGCCCCAGCTGGGTGCCGGGGGCGGGGTGCCGAGGCCGAGGAAGCCGAGGCCAGCCTGGATGAGGAGGGCGGCGCCCATCGTGATGGAGAGCTGCACGAGCAGCGGTCCGCGGATGTTGGGGAGCACGTGGCGGAACAGGATGAGGCCGGGTGCGATGCCGGCGACGTTCGCGGCATCCACGTACAGCTCTCGCCGCACCTGCAGCGTCGTGGCCCTGGCGAGGCGGACGAAGCCGTCGCTCATCGCGATGCCGAGGGTGACCATCGCGACGGTCGTGTTGTTGCCGAAGGCGCCGATCACGGCCATGAGGATGACGATCGTGGGCAGGGCCTGGAAGAAGTCCGCGAAGCGGGAGACGAGGGTGTCGGTGAAGCCGCGGAAGTAGCCGCCGATCATGCCGAGGGGGATGCCGATGCCCATCGCGACGACCGCCGCGAGGACGGCCCCGCCGAGGGTCGCTGCGCCGCCGTGGATGAGGCGGGAGAAGACGTCGCGCCCGAGGTCGTCGGTGCCGAGGAGGTGCTCGGCGCTCGGCAGCTGACGCGCGAGAGCGAGATCCTGGGCAAGCGGGTCGAGCGGGGCGACGAGGTCGGCGAAGATCACCGACAGGCCGAGGAGGACGAGGAAGGCCAGGGCGACGACGGCTCCCGGCTTGCTGAGCAGTCTGGAGAGGGCGGTGTCGGTGCGTCGGACGCGGGTCATGCGAGCCTCGCCTTCGGGTTGATGATGCCGTAGAGGATGTCGATGACGAGGTTCATGACGAGGATCACGACGCTGAGGGCGACGACGACACCGAGCACGATGGGCATGTCGCCGAGGTTGACGGAGTCGACGACGAGCTTGCCGACGCCGGGGAGCGCGAAGACCTGCTCGATGAGCACGGCGCTGCCGAAGAGGGCCACGAACTGGAGGCCGATGACGGTGAGGACGGGGATGGCGGCGTTGCGGAGCCCGTGCAGCCAGACGATGCGCCACTCGGGGAGCCCCGTCGCTCGCAGGGTCTGCATGAAGTCTCGGCCCTGCACGTCGAGCATCGCGACCCTCGCCTGGCGGGCGACCGCCGCGGTGCCCGCGATGCCGATGGAGATGAGGGGCAGCGTGATGCGGCGGAGGAACTCGGCGGGGTCCTCCGTGAAGGGCTCCCAGCCGGACGCGGGGAACATCTTGAGGTTCACGGCGAACACGAGCACCAGCAGCACGGCGAGCCAGAAGCTCGGGATGGCCTGCATGACGCCGGCGGCTCCGCGGATGATGGTGTCGAGCCAGCCGCCGCGGCTCGCGGCGAGGATGCCGAGCACGATGCCGAGCACAGTCGTGAGGAGGATGCCGCCCATCGAGAGGGTGAGGGTGACGGGGAGCCGCTCGAGCACCTGCATCGTCACCGACTGCTGGCTGAGGTAGGAGACGCCGAGGTCGCCGGTCAGGAGGCCACCGAGGAAGGCGAGGTAGCGCATGAGGATCGGGTCGTTGAAGCCCATCTCGTCACGCAGCTGGGCGCGGGCCTCCGGGGTGGCGTCGGGGCCCAGGATGGTCTGGGTCACGTCGTTCGGCATGAGGGCCACGAGGAAGAAGGCGGCCGAGACGACGAGGAAGACCATGAGCACGGTGATGCCGACTCGCCGGAGGATGTAGAGGGCCACGTGTGCTCCTTTCAGGTTGGTGATGGTGCTGGGCGGATGCGCGGGGAGGGGGCGCCTCCCCGCGCATCCGGTGATGCGCGATGCGTGCTGCGTGCTGCGTGCTGGGTAACGCGGTGCGGTGCTGCGGCTGCTGCGGGAGCCCGGGTGCCTATTCGGCGGGTGTCCAGCTGAAGGGGAGCGGGAAGACCTGGCCGGCGGCGAGCTCGACGCCGCCGAGCTTCTCCGCATCCCACACCGTGTGCGTGTGGTAGAAGGCGACCGGCGCGAACCAGGCGTTCTCGACGACCCACTTGTTGACCGCCTGCCACTTCGTGGCTGCCGCGTCGGCGTCGAGCTCGCTGGAGGCGTCGGCGATGAGGGCCGTCAGCTCGGGGTCGTCGGTGCCGAACGGGTTGAGCTGCGCGTTGGGGGCGAGCATGTTCATGCTGTTGACGTAGGAGTCGATGCCGCCGTTCTGCTGGCCCTGGGAAGCGCCGAACTCCTTGTTGGTGATGGCGTCGAAGTAGTCGTTCGTGCGGTCGGAGAGGGTGGCGGTGATGCCGACGGCTTCGAGGTAGGGGATGGTCGCCTCGAGGCGCTTGTTCTCGCCGAACATGGTGCGGCTGAGGATGGGGAGCTCGAACCCGTCGGCGTAGCTGGCCTCCGCGAGGAGCTGCTTCGCCTTCTCGGGGTTGTAGTCGTAGTAGTCGTCGAGCGACTCGTCGTAGGCGGAGGTGAACTTGCCGAAGACGGAGGAGGTGCCTCGCTGGTAGTCGCTCCAGAGGGCGGTGCCGATGGCGTCGCGGTCGAGGGCGTAGTTGATGGCCTGTCGGACGCGCACGTCGCCGAGCTCGGGGATGACGTCGCCGCCGCGGTCGAAGAGCATGAGGCCGCCGACGTTGGACTCGTTGGAGGCGGCTGCGAAGCCCTGGGATTCCGCCTGGTCGCGTTGGCTCCACTGGGCGGAGATGATGTCGACGTCGCCGGCGAGGAGCGCATTGAGCTGGGCGGTCAGGTCGGTGATGACGAACATGTTGAGCTCGTCGACCTGCACGTCCATGGGGCCCGCGTACTCGGGGTTGCGGATGTAGCTGTACTCGCTGTCCTCCGTGTAGGAGTCGAGGATCCACGGCCCGGAGCCGTAGGTGTCGGTGAGCAGCAGCGTCGGGTCGTCGAGGGCGGCCTGGCTGACCATCATGCCGACGGTGAGGGAGAAGGCCTCCGGCAGCGACTGGTCCGGGGTGTTGAGGCTGAACTTCAGGGTGTCCTCGTCGACGACCTCGATCGCGTCGATCGAGTTGAGGCGCGCCTGGTAGGTGCCCGGAGTCTCCTGGTAGCGCTCGAGGTTGGCCTTGATGAGCTCGACGGTCATCGGGGAGCCGTCTTCGAAGACGCTGTCGAGGCGGAAGTCCATGGTGAGCTCGGTGGGGCTCGTGTACTCCCAGGCCGTGGCGACGCCCGGCTGGAGGGCGCCTTCGGCGTCGCTCGTGACGAGGCTCTCGTAGGCGGCGGCAGCGTAGTTGAAGGCGGAGCCGCGCATGTTGGCGGCGGGGTCGAAGGTGGGGGCGCCCTCGAGCGCGGCGATGTTGACCGCGAAGGTGGCGTCTTCGGAGGCCGAGGATGATCCGGTGGAGCAGGCGGTGACGGCGAGGGTGGTGATGCCGAGCATGGCGACGGCGGTGCCGACGCGAAGTCTGTGGGAACGCATGCGCGTCCTTTCCGGGAGCGACGAGGTGAGCGGAGCTGGGAGGAGGAGCTGGGGTGCGGTGAGAAGCAGGGTGCGGTGAGGCGGTGAGGCGGTGAAGCGGTGGTGGTTCGGCTATGTTCTGAGCCGGTGAGATGGACGCTAGCCGCAAACTGCATGCAATCTTGACCAGATAGGCGGCTTTTTACGCGCTGGTAACACTCATTGCATGCAATGAAACCTCCAGGCAACATGGTGCACTCAGGGTGGATGCAGGCCATCTGGCCCGGGGTCTCACGTGCGCCAGAAGTGGCGCCCGGGGACTCGAACACGTCGAGGAGGGCACCATGCGACCGCTGCTGACAGCAGGCGACACGCAGATCTACCGCATCGAGGAGTCGCGTTCGGCGATGCTCCCCGTCGAGGAGATGTTCGTCGATACCGACTCGCTCCGTCCGCAGATCGCCGCCCTCGGGCCGGACGACTACGAAGCGAGCACCGACCGCCTCGTGATGGCGTCGAGCAGCTACGTCGTGCGCTCACGCGGCTTCGTCGCGGTGGTCGACACGGGGGTCGGGAACGGCAAGCCGCGCATCCGGGACATGTGGAACGGGCTCGCCACGACGTGGCTCGAGGAGCTCACCGCGATCGTCGACCCTGCCGAGGTCGATGTCGTCGTCAACACGCACCTGCATTGCGACCACGTCGGATGGAACACGGTGGCGGATGCGGCGGGCGGGTGGTCGCCGACATTCCCCAACGCGCGCTACCTGTTCAACGAGCTCGATCGCGCCTTCATCACGGGGCCGAGCGCCAGGGGCATGTTCGAGCGCAACGGCGACTTCTGGGCCGACTCGATCGAGCCGGTGTTCCTGGCGGGGCAAGCGGACGTGGTCGAGCTTCCGCATCGGGCGTCGCCGTCCGTCGTGCTGGAGCACGCGCCCGGCGATACTCCGGGGCACATGGTGGTTCGGGTGCTCGACCCGGCGTCGGGTTCGACGGTCGCGATCATCTCGGGGGATGCGCTGCACCACGTCCTGCAGGTTGCCGAGCCCGGTCTGTCGTCGAGCTTCTGCTCCATGAGGGAGGTCGCGGAGTCCACGAGGCGCGCTCTGCTCGAGGAGTGCGCGGTGACTGGTGTTCCGATGCTCGCGGGGCACGTCGCCTCTCACGAGCTGCTCTACGTCGAATCGGACGGCGAGGGTGGGTTCGCGATCGCCGAGGGGCCGAGATTCAGCTGACGCGTCGCCCCGGGGTGTGACGAACCGCGCACGGCCTCGACTGCTCGGCGGGTGCCGAGGTCGAGGTCGCGCGCGGCGCGTGCTTGCTGCTGGCTACTCGCTGCTCGCTGCTCGCTACTCCACCCCGCACCATTCGGCGATGAAGAGCGCGATCGACTTCGTGATGCGGCGCACCGATTCGAGGTTCACCCGCTCGTCGTAGCCGTGGATGGCTTCGGAGACGGGGCCGTAGACGAGCGCGGGGGTGTCGGCGTACTGCACGAAGACTCGACCGTCGAGGTAGCCGGGAGTGACGAACGACTCGAGCTTGGCGCCCCCGAAGGCTGCGCTGTGGCTGCGTTCGAGCGCCCGCTCGGCGGCGCCGCCCTCTTCGAGGACGTACCCCTCGGCGTAGAAGCCGGTCTTCGTCGCGGTCGTGACGATGGGGTTGCCGTTGCTGTCTGCGGTGACGGAGTCGAGGGTATCGGTGATCTCGGCCCACGCCGCGTCTGCGGTGATGCCGGGGTAGAGGGCGACGCGCACGTCGACCTCGCACCAGGCCGGCACGCTGGAGCCCCAGTCGCCGCCCTGGATCTTGCCGACGTTGAAGTTGATGGGGTGGTCGAGGTCCTCGAAGTAGCGGTGCTCGCCCTGCTTGGCGTTCCAGTCGGCCTCGAGCTTCCGGAGCTCGCCGATGACGTAGTAGGCGGCGTCGATGGCGTTGAAGCCGGTCTGCATCTCACGGGGATGGGTGGGCTTGCCGTCGACGCGGAGGCGCAGCCAGATGACGCCCGTGTTGGCGCGCACGAGCATGTCTTCCTCGGGCTCTGGGATGAGGACGGCGTCGGCCGTGTAGCCGCGCAGGTGCGCGGAGAGGGAGCCGTTGCCGGTGCATTCCTCCTCGACGACGGACTCGAAGTGGATGCGACCCGTCGGCGCGAGGCCCGCCGCCCGGACGGCATCGAAGGCGTACAGGTTGGCGACGAGGCCTGCCTTCATGTCGCCGCTGCCGCGGCCGTACAGCCAGCCGTCTCGCACGGTCGCGTTCCACGGGGACCGCGCCCACTGGCTCTCGGGGCCTTCGGGGACGACGTCGATGTGTCCGTTCAGGATGAGCGAGCTTCCGCGCTCCTGGGGTGGGGTGAAGGTGCCGACGACGTTCTCGAGGCCCTCGTAGGAGATCTCGACGGCCCCGGCTCCGGGGTGGGTGGCGAGCTCGACGGGGTCGAGCTCCCAGCGGTCCATGGTGAGGCCGCGGCCGGCCATGGCGCCGTAGAGGAGGTCCTGCGCCGACGACTCGTTGGCTCGAAGCGACGGGTGCCGGACGAGCTCCTGCGTGAAGGCGACCTGCTGGTCGAAGGCGGCGTCGACGGCGTCGAGGATGCGCTGGCGCTGCTCGTCGCTGAGGGGGCTGGCAGTCGCGGTGTCCGGGCTGGCGGTGGCGCTGGAGTCGATGTCGCTGCTGGTCGGTGTGGTCATGCTCTGGTCCTGCTTTCGTTTGGGGGGCGCTCGCGGTCGGGCGGGGCGCTTGTCGTTGTGTGGGGCGCTCGCGGTGGGGCGCACGCGGTCCGTGAGCTGGCGGTGTCGGTTACGCGTTGTGGTCGATCTCGACGATGTCGTCGCGGAGGCGCATCCGCTCGCCGAAGGCGCCGCCGATGACGGTGACGAGGCAGATGCCGATGAGGACGAGCACGGCGGGCCAGGATGAGCCGTCGCCGACGGTGATGAGTGCGGTCGCGATGAGGGGCAGGAATCCGCTGATGGCGCCGGCGAGGTTGTAGCCGAGGGAGACGCCGCTGTAGCGGAGTCGGGGCGGGAAGAGCTCCGCGAGGAGGGCCCCAGTGACGGCGTACGACAGGGTGATGAGGGCGATGCCGATGCTCACGGCTGCCGTGATGGCGATGGGGCTCTCGGTGTCGATGAGCCAGAAGAGCGGGAAGGCGGCGATGCCGGTGGTGAGCCCGCCGACGACGGTCATGCGGCCGGGGCCGAAGCGTTCGGCGAGGCGGCCGGCGAAGATGGTGACGCCGATCTGGAGGACGGCGGCGATGAGGGTCGCGTTGACCATCACCTGCCGGTCGACTTCGAGCACGTTGGTGCCGTAGGAGACGACGAAGGTGGTCATCATGTAGAACCCTCCGACGCCGAGCATGGCTGCTGCGACGGCGACGAGGAGGCGGAGCCCGGACTTGCGGAAGAGCTCGAGGACGGGGACCTTGACCTGTTCGCCGGCCGCGGCGAGCTCCTTGAAGACGGGGGACTCCTCCACCTTGAGGCGGATGTAGAGGGCGATGCCGAGGAGCGGGAACGCGAGGAGGAAGGGGAGGCGCCAACCCCACGCGTCGAAGGTCTCGGGCGGCATCATGAGCACGAGGGCGAAGGCGCCGGAGGAGACGAGGGTGCCGACGGGGGAGCCGATCTGCACGAGGGCGGCGAAGCGTCCGCGCATCTTCTCGGGGGAGTGCTCGATGGCGATGGTGGTCGCGCCGCCCCATTCGCCGCCGACGGCGAAGCCCTGCACGAGGCGGAGGACGGCGAGCATGATGGGGGCTGCGATGCCGACTGCCAGGTAGTCGGGGAGGACGCCGATGAGTCCTGTCGCGCATCCGATCATGACGATGGTGGTGAGGAGGGCGGGGCGGCGGCCGTAGCGGTCGCCGATCCAGCCGAAGACGACGGCGCCGATCGGGCGGGCCGCGAAGCCGACGCCGAAGGTCGCGAAGGCGGCGAGGGTGGCGCCGGCCGGGTCGAGGTCGGTGAAGAAGAGGCGGTTGAAGACGAGGGCCGCGGCAGTGCCGAAGAGGAAGTAGTCGTACCACTCGAGGGCGGTGCCGACGAAGGCGGCGAAGGCGATGCGCCGCGCGTCTTTGAGGCTGACCTTCGGCGCGCTGGCTGGGGCGCCCGAGGGTGGGCCCGAGGCTGCGCCCGAGGCGGGGGTCTGGGTGTTGTGGGACATGGTGGCTCCGATGTTGGGGAACGGCCTGCATGTGAACGTGCACGTCTGCGGTGACGTCGGTGTTCCTATGCAACCCCGGATCGGCGGGGTTGAGCAATCGCCAGGCCCACTCGATTGCGCGGTTAGGATGGGCAAATGCACAATCTGAGCGGAGTTTCGGCGAGTGGATGACGAGTCTGTTTCGCCAGCGTTGCGGCGCGGTATCCGGTCGTGCCTCGCCGACCTCGATGAGATCACGACGCTCTACGTGAGCCAGGTGCGCACGCTGACCGGCTACGTGGAGTCGGTCATCGCGGAGCGCGACGTGCACAGCACTGCGTTCACGACGCTGGGCCTCATGTTCCGTCAGCTGGGTGGGGAGCGACTTGAGGATGAGTTGCGGGCGCACTCGCGGGCCATCGGCCGGAAGCGGGTCAGGCAGGGGGTGCCGCTCGAGTCGTTGCTGCGGGCGGTGCGCATGGACTTCCGGTTCATCTGGCAGGCGCTCAACGACCGTCTGCCTGGGGAGGCTGACCGCCTGTCCGACGACGTGGTCGCGATCTGGGAGGTTGTGGAGGCGCACACGACGAGCGTGCAGTCGGGGTACATGCTCGAGCTTGGGCAGGTGAAGGCGGAGCTCGAGCAGGAGCAGGCGTTCCTGCTGCGTCGTCTGCTGCGGGGTGGGATCGACGACTCGCAGCTGCACGTGCAGGCGGCGGAAGCGCTCGAGATTCCTCTCGCTGGACCGTACTGGGTCGCCGTCGCGCATCAGGATGCAGCGGCCGGGTTCGCCGCGGATGTGCAGGACGTCTTCCCCGCGGCGGTGTGCCTGCGCTTGGACGGTGTCGAGTTCGCGGTGATCGCAGGTGCGTCGGGTGTGGCCGGTGTGGTCGGTTCGTCGGGTGTGTTGGTGCAGCTGGCGCTCGCGGATCTGCAGGTGGGCGTTTCCCAGTCGGCGGCGACGCTGTCGTCGCTGAGCGGGATGTGGCAGCTGGCGTCCGAGCTGGCTGAGTTCGCTGTTCCGGGGCGGGCTGCCGTGCTCGCGCAGCACTGGCCGAGCCTTGTCGTGCGGAGGCTTGGGCCGGTGGCGTCGAGCCTGGCTGCGGATGCGCTCCGCGATTTCGCGCTCCTGCCTTCGTCGGAACGGGATCTCCTGGTGGAAGCCGTCGAGGTGTACATGGCCTCCGGTTCGGCGTCGAAGGCTGCGGGTGTGCTGTTCTGCCACCGGAACACGATCATGAACCGGCTGGCGAAGTTCGCCTCGGCGGCAGGTCTCGACCCGACGGTTCCCGATGACGCGGCCACGATCAAGGTCGTGCTTGCTGCGGCCAGGGGCGCGGAGGAAGGTCGACCGTAGAGCCGTAGAGCCGTAGAGCCGTAGGGCCGTGAGTCGTGAGTCGTGAGCCCTGAGCGTCCGCGACTCGTGAGCGCGTGAGATTTTGGGTCCGTGAGCCTGTAAGCGTCCGTGAGCCGTGAGCGCGTGAGGTCTCGGGTTCGTGGGTCCGCGGGAATCTGGGCTCGGGCTCGGGCTCGGGCTCGTGTTGGTGGGTTCGTGGGTCCGTTGACCCGTTGACCCGTTGACCCGTCGACCCGTTGACCCGTTGACCCGTTGACCTGTTGGGCCGCGGTCTGCGGCACCGTGGGTTTGCAGGGTCGCAGGGTCGCAGGAATTCAAGCCTGAAGGGCCTAAAGGGCTTCAGGGGATTCAAGGCCTTCAAGGTCTTCGGTTGAACTGCGGTCGAGCGGCCTGGGTGTTGCTGGGTGCGTATCCGAGGCGTCGGACCGTTCTCCGTGGCACGTGGTGTCCGATGGTGGGCACGACGTGCCAGCGTCCGTTGCTGCTGCGAGTGAGGGTGAGTCTCTCGCGGTGCACTTCGTGGTGGTGGAAGGAGCACAGCAGGATGCCGTCTCTCGCGTCGGTTGGTCCGCCTTCGCTCCAGGGGAGGGCGTGGTGCACTTCGCACCAGCGCACTGGTGCGCTGCATCCGGGTGCGCGGCAGTGGCGGTCGCGGGTCGCGATCGCTCGGCGTTGGGCTGTGGTGAAGAGGCGTTGCTTGCGGCCGAGGTCGAGGATCTCGCCGTTGGTGCCGGCGATCGCGATGCGGATGAGTCCGTCGCAGACGACCTGGGCTGCGATCGACGGTGGGACTGGCTCGCCGGTGCGCTCGAGGTGGGGCAGGTCTTCGGGGCGGGTGGCTGTGCCGTCTTGCCCGGCCGTGGTGGTGACGATGATGACCGTTGGTGCCTCACCGCCGGTGCGGGGCGCGTCGGGCGACTCGGCGTAGGCACGGA
This sequence comes from Pseudoclavibacter sp. RFBG4, assembly GCF_002931515.1. Taxonomy (NCBI): domain Bacteria; kingdom Bacillati; phylum Actinomycetota; class Actinomycetes; order Micrococcales; family Microbacteriaceae; genus Pseudoclavibacter; species Pseudoclavibacter sp. RFBG4. The sequence continues at coordinate 17,257 of NZ_PSYC01000002.1, forward strand.
CGATCATCGTGAGCGCGTCGATGCGCTGCTGCTCGATCGACCGCGGGTCAACCAGTGGGACGTCAACGATCTCGTCCTCACCGACGTCGCCGCGGTTGTCACCGTCACTGCCATCGGCACAGCCGTGAGCACCGTCAGCGCCGTCAGCACGGTCGTCGCTGTCGTCACCCCCGGGAGCACCGTCGTGAGCCCCGCAAGTACCGTCGGTGCGGCCGGCGCCGGACGGGAGCTTGTCGGCACCGAACGCTGGCGCGGTCGGTTCCCCGCACTCGGACGCGGCCGGGAACTCCACGGCTCGGCGCGGAGAGAGCAGCGCGTCGAAGACCGAGATCAGCTGCTCGCCTTGCTCGGGCGTCGCGACGAACTTCCCTGACACCGCGCCGTCGGTGCGCCGCGTGAACCAGAGGCCGCGCTCCTCGGCGATCTTGTCGGCGCGCGGCTCGTCGCCGTCGGGGTCGAGGTAGGAAACCCAGGTCGCGGCCTGCACCTCGAGCACCTTCGGCACCGCCGGCTGTTCATCTTCCGGATTCAGGCCGCACGCGGACGCGACCAGCTCGATCTCGGCGCGCGCGAGCTCGTCGACGTCCACGCGGTTGCCGGTGCGGTCGAGCCCCTTCGTGATCGCGGCTGCCTGCGCCACCGACATGACCCCGGAGCCCACCGCCTTCGACACTTCCGCGTATCTCGGCGGGATCGACTCACCCGTGGCGCTCATCCGCTCCCTCGTCGCCCCTGCGAGCTGCACGAGAGTCTTCGCCTCGAAGGGCTTCACCGCGAGCACCTGCTCGACCATCGCTGGGAGGTTCCGGAACCCGGACTTCCGAGCGACCGTCTCCGCTCGCGGAGACTCGTCTTCGCGGCGCAAGAGTTCACCGGCTACCTCAACGAGCGCGGCGTCCAGGACGCGTCGGCGAGCAGCGAGCTCGCGGAGCACGACGACGATCTCTGCGTCCGGAAGGCTTGTCAGCGGGCACCGCGCCTCAAGAAGCGCGTCCACGACAGCCGTCTCCACTGACGACCGCGCCGATGGCTGTCCTGGCTGCGCCGATGGCTGTCCTGGCTGCGCCGACGACTGTCGACCCGATTCCTGCTCCGCCTGCGATGCCACGATAACCTCCCCCAAGATTGATTCGAGTGTAGCAACTTGGTCCGGTTCAATCAATAGTTGAACAGGACTTTTCCCAACAAATTAGTTTTTAGTTTCGAATGTACAAGTGGAGGTACTAACCAGGTACGCCCCGGTTTCACCGGCACGCGCTCCATCTCGCGTCGATGGAGGGAGCGCCCGGGCTGCCAGGCAGGCCCGCCTCTCGGCTCAGCAGACCACGCGCCACCGACAGTGGACCCGAGCTTCATCCCAGGCACGTCTGGCGATAGACAGCCGGCCCGGATTCGTCCCGACTCACGCCGGACCCCTCCGGTCCCGGACACGCCCGTCCCGAAAGCGCCCGCCCCGAAGGTGCTTGCTCCGGCAGTGCTCGCCTTCGAAGGTGCCTGTCCTGGCAGCGACCGCCCCCGAAGGTGCCTGCCCCCGAAGGCGCCTGCTCCGGCAGTGCTCGCCCCCGAAAGCGCTCGCCCCGGCGGTGCCTGCCCCGGAAACTACCCCTCGACTCGCGGGAGCGCGGCAGCGGCGACGACGTCGCCGCTTTCCCCGCGGATCTCGACGCTCGTGACCTCTTCGCGCAGCGCTGCAGCGTTGACGGCGCAGTTGATCTCGACCTCGGAGCCGAGGAAGGTTCCCGATCCGACGTCGTCTCCGGTCGCATCCACGACGACCACCGAGTAGAACTCGCCGCTCGGCAGGCCGGTGACGGTGAGGAGGGTCTCTGTGCCCCAGGTGTGCGCGACGACGCTGCCGTCGATCTCGACGCCGGCGGGTTCGCCTTGGAAGTCGACGGGTTCGACGGCACCGAGCGTTCCTGGGTCGCCGACGGGCGGCGGCGTCTCGGGGCGGGGGAGGAAGAAGCCGCCGACGACGCCGACCAGAAGGCCCACGGCGGCGACTCCGGCGAGCAGGGCGCCGCCGAAGCGCCGGCGACGCAGTGGCGTGACGGGCGTGACCGGCGCGGCCTGCCCTTCTGTGTCAGGGTCACGGCCGCTGCCGCTGCCGCTGCCACCGCCGCTGCCGCTACCGCTGCCGCTGCCGCTGTCACTCGATCGAGGGTCATCGCCGCCACCGTCGGCAACCCCGAATGCCAGCACGGCGTCGCGAAGCTCATCGCTCGGTGTCGCATCCAGCCATTCGGGGTGGTCGGAGAGCTGTCCCGTCAGGGCGCGCAGCTCGGCCAACTCGGCGTCGATGGTGGGGTCGGAAGCGCGCATCCGCTCGAACTCGGCGGCTTCGACTGCGCTGAGTTCGCCGACGAGGGCGGCGGCGATGAGCTCGCCGCGGCGGTCTGCGTTGTGGTCAGTCACGAGCTCCTCCAGGTTCGTCGAGGTGGCCGCGGACGGCGCGGAGACCGTAGAAGACGCGGGTGCGGAGAGTGGCGACGGGCACCCCGCAGCGGGCGGAGAACTCAGCGTAGCTGTACCCGGTCAGGTGGATGGCGACGATCGCCTCCCGCTGCTCGTCCGGCAGGCGGGCAAGCGCTTCCGTGAGGCCGAGCCCGATCAGCGGGTCCGGGGTCTCGGCGGGGAGGTCCGCGGAGGCGGTGGATGCGTCGGAGGCTGCGATGCGGGGGAGCCGGTCGCGGGCGCGCAGCGCGTCGGAGATGACGTTGCGGGCGATCGCGAAGAGCCAGGTCCGCTCGCCGCCCTTGGTGGAGTCGAAGCTGTCTCGGGCGCGCCAGGCTCGGAGGAAGGTCTCCTGCACGCAGTCCTCGGCGAGCGGCCGGTCGCGGAGGGCGTTGACGGTGAAGCCGAGGAGCACGCTGCCGTGGTCGCGGAACGCCGAGTGCAGGTCGAACGAGTGGGGCGCATCCGCCATACGGGCGTGTCCTCTCGTCGTCGACCACCGTGCGCGGTCAACGATAACGGCAGTGCTCACGGCTGCTCCCTCCGGTGACTCAACTCGGGTTGGTACAGGGGAGTACCGCCGGATCGGGTCCAGCGTTCAGGGGGCTTCCCGAAATCTTCGTCAGAAAAAGTTCGAAGTCCGATGAACGCGCGACGGGTCGCCGCCGTATGCCCCTGTACGACGGCTCCATCGGGGAGCTGCGAAGCAGGAAGGCACCCCTCATGCCCAAGCACACGTTCGCGAAGTCGCTCGCCCTCGGCGCCACAGCTGCCGCCGCCATCGCCCTTGTCGCCGCAGCTCCCGCCACCGCTGAGACGGAGGTCGCCGAGCCGGACTCGTTCACGAGCGCCTACACGGTCATGGCGACTCCGGATGCGGTCATCAACAACGACGGTGTTGTGACGCCGGGTGAGCCGGGGGCGATGGGCCAGTTCGACTTCCGCATCAACTCGGACCTGAACATCATCTGCTACGACATCACCCTCACGGGAGTGACGGGCGAGTACGAGAGCCCCGCGAAGACCGCCACGCACATCCACGAGGCTGCCGAGGGCCAGGCTGGCCCGCCGCGCATCGCCTTCCCGAACCCCACCGACAACGGTGATGGCACGCGCACGAGCAGCGGATGCCTCGAGGGCCCGTTCACGACGGGCCTCAACTCGGACGCCGGCACGGACACGGGTGAGGGCTTCACGCTCAAGCAGATCGAGGCGAACCCGGCCGGCTTCACGGGCGACTCGCACACGGCTGACTTCAAGGCCGGCGTCGTCCGCGGCCAGCTCGTGCAGGTTCCGGTCGGCGGCGTCGACACGGGAGCCGGCGGAGCCGCAGCCGCTGGTGGCCTCGACGCGATGACGCTCAGCTTCCTTGGCCTCGGCGGCCTCGCCGTTGCCGGCGTCGCCGGGCTCGCGGTTGCGCGCAAGGCTCGCGCAGCGGGTCAGTGACCAGGAACTTCTCTCGGGTGCCGGGGCGCGCGCTGCGCGTCCCGGTGCTCGTCGTGGCGGCCGCGCTCCTCGTGAGCGGATGCGCGGCCGCCCCGAGCGGGGACGCCTCACCTCCCGAGGGTGTCCAGCCTTCGACGACTGCGGTCGAGTCCGCTCCGGAGTCCGCTCCCGAACCCGCTCCGGAGGCGACCCCGTCGGCGCCGGTCGAGTCTCCGGCGGCACCCCCGGCGGGTGGCGTCGAGGTGCTCCAGGAAGGCGTCGCCCCCACGGCGGTGTCGATCCCGGCGATCGGCGTCGAGGACACGCTCATCGACCTCGGCATCGCCGCCGACGGCAAGATGGAGGTGCCCGTGGACTTCGACGAGATCGGCTGGTTCACGGGTGGCGGCAAGCCTGGCGGTCGGGGGCCGACGGTCATCGCGGCCCACGTCGACGGTCTCGCCGGCCCAGCCGCGTTCTTCCGGCTCGACGAGCTCGCCGCTGGCGACGTGGTGAGCGTGAGTGATGTCGAAGGCGGCGTCACCAGCTATCAGGTCACCGAGGTCGTCACCGTCGAGAAGGCCGAGTTCCCGACGGCGCGCGTCTTCGGCGCGGTGCCGGGCGACGAGCTGCGTCTCATCACATGCGGCGGCTACTTCGACCGCGACGTGGGGCACTACGACAAGAACGTCGTCGTGTTCGCGGCGGCGGTCTAGCGCTCGTCTTTCAGCGCTCGGCTCGGCTCTCGCCGCTCGGCCGGTTGCTCAAGGTGGGGTCTGTGGCTCGTCGCTTCGGGGCGCCCGGTTGCCCAGGCTCCGCCTCTGGCCAGCCGCTCCGGCGGGTCCCGTCGCGCCTAGAAGAAGGTGGAGATCGCCGTGGCGATTCCGGTGCTGATGATGACCACCACGCCGCAGATGGCGATGGCTTCTCGTGGCATCGTGCTGCGCTGGTAGGCGTCCCAGAAGCCGTCGGCGGGGGTTGCCTGTCGGTTCTCGACTTCGTGGTCGACGCTCGTATCGGACATATAGCTAGTCTAACTAACTAATCGCGAGGAGCAAGCCAAACGACGATCTGAGTGAGGCCAGCGCAGCCCGAGGTCACGGTCACGCACCAGCACTCGAAGGCTCGCAATCCCATCCCTCGTCCGCTCCGAATGGATGGCAGGCGCGGCGATGCGCCCGGGTTCCGCGGGCCACTCGAACGGGTGGGGAGCCCTCCAACAGCGGCGCGCCCGACCTCACGTCGGGCAGCCGGAGGTGAGGTCCGTGTCCATGCTTGCCCTTGACGCTCCACGGGAGCTATCCGCTGCATCCCGAACGAAGACCCGCGGTCGCTCGCAGGCCCTCGCACAGTTCCGGAGTGTGGCGGACGCCGACGACAGCGATGAGTTCCTCGCTGGCCTCGCCGCGCTCGGTGACGCGCGCGCCTTCGACCTGCTCGTGCAGCGGTACCGGACCCTCATGTACGTCTGCGCGCGGCGTCGCCTCGGCTCCGACGCCGAAGCCGACGATGTGGTGCAGGAGTCGCTCGCTGACGCGTGGACCAAGATCTCGACGCTCAAGGATCTGGCCGCCGTGCGGTCCTGGATGCTGCGCATCGTCGCGTCCAGAAGCGTCGACGTGCTCAGGCGCCGACGCGAGCACGACAGCGTCGAGGACGGCGACTATGCCGCGTCGGACACGCAGTCGCCGACGACCAACGCGCAGCTCGCGCTGCTCTCCGCCGCCCTGCACATCGCGCTGTCGCGGCTTCCCGAGCAGCAGCGGCGCTGCTGGGTGATGCGCGAGCTGGAGTCGATGAGCTACCAGGACATCGGCGAACAGCTCGAGCTGCCCGTGAGCACCGTCCGCGGTTCGATCGCCCGGGCCCGCAAGGCCCTCGCGATCGCCATGGCCGACTGGCGCTGACGCGGTGTTCGGGGCGCGTCCGGTCGTCGCGGCTGCGGGCGCATCCTTATCTGCGCACCTGGTGATGCGGCCTGCAGGGCGCATCGAATGATTGTGGCCCGCGGGGCTGTTCTCTAGGCTCGGGTTCATGAGAGCGACGCGTCTGCTGGCCGTGCTGAGTGCATCCGCCGTGTCGCTTGGCGGGTTCGTGGGGTGCGTGAGCGACGTGACCTATACGCGCAACGGCGTCGAGGTGACCCCGGATGAGGCGCTCGTCGAGTCGGGCTACGCCGACATCGACCCGTGCGCGGCGATCTCCGACGAGACGTTGACGGCGGCGGGGTTCGTGTCGCCGTCGTCAGGGCAGACGCTCTCGCCCGACCCTGATTGCGAGTGGCGCGACGGCATGAAGTCGGCGCCGACGCTGCTGCTGTGGGTGGATGGGCCGACCGAGGCCGACGAGCTCTCGGAACTCATCGAGGTGAGCGGCGTCGAGGTCGAGGTGTTCTTCCAGGCCGGTGCCTCGGGCCGCTACGTCGCCAGGTTCGATGACCTCACGCTGACGCTCAACGCCGACCTCGAGCTGGAGGGCGAGTTCGACGAGAACTCCGACGCCTTCGGCAAGGACATCCTCGCGCGGGGGCTGACCGACGCGATGGAGGCGTACGGGAAGCTCTGAGGCGTCGCTAGGCGGGTTCCCGCGCTTCGGCATCGTCAGCCGACCCGTCCAGCCGCTCCCCGACGAGTGCCAGCGCGCGCTGCTGCGTCGCGTTGAGCACCGACTCGGAGTACTCGTCGAAGAGGCCGGCCGCGTCCGACAGGTCGAGGTCTGGCGCATCCGTCCGCAGCGAGTCGACGACCTGCGCGAAGGTCGCCACGAACCGCTCGACGAAGTCGTCGAATGCTGCCTCGCTCGTCTCATCACCGAGTCCGTGGAAGTCAGCCGTGATGGCCACGATCTGCGGCACCAGCGCGGGGTCGCTGAGCTGCTCGTAGTACCCGACCAGGTGCGGCATGCCCTCCTCGCCGACGAGGTGGGCGAGCAGCACCGTCTGGTCGCGGTCCATCTGCTCGAGCTCGGGGGACAGGTGGCCGGCGAGCGTGCCCATGTACGCGGCGAGCTCCGGCGGCAGGTCCGGTGTGGTCGGAAGGTGTCGCAGCTGCGCGATGAGCGCGCGCTGCGCGGTGAGGCGGTCGATCTGGGCCGCGAGCTCGGCGTCGAGACGGTCGAGCACCGCTGGCGCCTCGGCGCCGTGCTCGTCGAGGAGCCGCGGCATATCCTCGAGTGCAATCCCGAGCGCGGAGAGGCGGCGGATGCGCAGCACCCTGATCAGGTGGTGCACCCCGTACTGCCGGTACCCGTTCGAGGAGCGGGGCGGCTCATCCAGGACCCCGACCTGGTGGTAGTGCCGCAGGGCGCGCACCGTGACCCCGGCGCGACGGGCGAGCTCGCTGCTGTTCACCGCACACCACCCGCGTTCGCGCTCGTTGCCTGGGGTTCCAGTGTACGAAGCGGGCGGGCGACGAGGCCGTAGAGGAACGCGCATCCCCAAGCCCCGAGCAACGCCAGTGCGGCGACGTTGACGCTGGTGTACTCGGTGAGCACGGCCGCGAGCATGATGCCGAGCGACGGGGCCGCCGTGGTGAGGGCGTTCTGGGTGCCCATGATGCGGCCGCGAAGCTGCTCGGGGATGCGCTCGATCATCAGCACGCCCATGAGGCTGCCGAAGAGGCCGCTCGCGGCGCCCATGACGAAGGCGCCCGCGAACACGACCCAGACCGAGGTGAGGAGGCTGATGAGGCCGATGCCGATGGTCGTGCCGATCATGCCGACCACGAACCAGGCGCGGCGGGGGCCGCGCGTGCCGGCGACCGCGTACGTGCCGCCGCCGAGGAGCATGCCGAGGGCGAGGGCGCTGAGCACGAACCCGAGCAGTCCCGGCTGCCCGACCAGCGTGAAGTAGACGGGCAGCACGAGTCCCTGCAAGCCGGCGAGCACAAACACCGACACGAGGCTGAGCGCCGTGGTGGCGACGAGGAACGGGCTGCGGAACAGGGCCCGCCAGCCGTCGCGCAGCTGCCTCCATCCGGTGCCCGTCGGGGTGGATGCGCGCGATCCGTCGTCGGCGACGATCACGCCGACCGCCCGCGGGATGAGCAGGGTGATGAGGGCGGCGAGGAGGGAGGTGGCGGCGGTGATCCACAGCACGGTGGAGCCATCGAAGAGCACCATGAGGGTGCCGGCTGCGGCCGGGCCGACGAAGATGGCGACGGCGCTGAGGCTCTCGCGCACGCCCATGAGTCGTTCGGCGCTGATGCCGCCGTGGCGGACGATGGCGGGGAGGAGCGCTTCGCGGGCGGTCATGCCCGGCACGTCGCCGAGGGATCCGATGATGCCGAAGAGCACGAACCAGCCGAGGTTGAGCCCCGAGACGAGGTCGATGATCGGGAGCGCGGCGATCGACGCAGCCGAGATGAGGTCGGTGACGACGGATGAGGTGCGCCGGTTGATGCGGTCGATGACGACGCCCATGAAGAGGCCCGCGAGCACCGCCGGGATGGCGGTGGCCGCCGCGACCGTGCCGGCCCCGAGGGCGCTGCCCGTCGTCGAGAGCACGATCAGCGGGAGGGCGATGCCTGCGATTGAGTTGCCGAGCAGGGAGAGGACATGCGACGCGAGGTACGTGACCGGCAGGAGGTTCATGCGGTCAAGCAGAAACTATGACGTTGGGGCGGGGTCAAGTGGTGAGGCGCCCTACGCCTCCATCCCGCGCCACGCCACCTCGAGGCCGGCCCGGCATCGCGCCCGCGCGGCGGGGTCGTCGAAGCGGCAGCCGCGGACGACGAGCTGGTAGTAGAAGATGCCGGCGATGAGGTCGAAGCACGCCTCGACGTCGAGGTCTGCGCGCAGCGACCCCTCGGCGATGCCGGCACGGAGGGCATTTTCGATGGGTCGGCGGCGCACGGAGACGTGCGACTCCCAGTACGCCTGCTGCAGCTCCCGGTCGCTCATGACGAGCCGGATGCGCTGCCGGAACCGCTGGTCGGGGTAGCTGGTCTCGTCGAGGTCGGCGGATGCGCCCATGAGGAAGTCGACAATGCCGGCACGCAGGTCGCCGGGTTTGCCCAGCGTCGGGGGGATCGTGCGCCCGACGTCGAGCGCAGCCGCGATCAGGAGCGTCATCGACGGCCACCGTCGGTAGAGGGCGGCCCGGCTCACGCCGCTCCGCTCCACGACCCTCGATACGGTGACGGCCTCGTCGGCGTCGATGATGGCGAGCGTTGCGGCGAGGATCTGCCCGTCGAGCTCCTCCGTGCGAGGCCGCCCAGGGCCCCGGCGTGTGTCGAGATCTGCCGATGCTGCCGTCGCTGCCGACCCCGACGAGCGCGCCGAGGCGCCCGCATCCGTTTGGCTAGATGCGGGCGCCGAAGCGGGAGCGGTGGTCGTCACGCGATGGCCCGCGCACGGAGCTGCGCGATCGTCGCGTCGGTGAGCCCAGCCGCACGAAGCGGCGCAAGCGGGTCGCCATTGCGCTCGCGGAGGCGGGCGAGGAGGATGCGCATCGACACGTCCATGGGTTCGGCATCGCCCATGAGGGATCCGTTGAGCTTCGACACCTCCTCGAGGTCCATGCCGAACTTCGCGAGGAGCACGCTCATCGTGGGGCCGATGCGGGCAAGAATGGCGCCCATGTTGGCGTCGGTCTTCGCGTAGTCGCGCACGATGTCGTCGTCTGCTGCGCCGAGGGCGAGGAGGAGCATCGCGGCGAGCACGCCCGTGCGGTCGCGGCCCGCCGCGCAGTGGAAGGCCGTGGCGCCGGGGGAGACGGCGATGATGCCGAGCGCCGCGGCGAGCTGCGGCGCGGCGGTCTCGACCATGAGCGCGTACATCTCGCCCATGCCGGCGTGCGCGCTCCCGTGCTCGTCGGCGGTGGGCAGCCCGCCGCCGACGCTGCCCATGAGGGGCAGGTGGTGGTAGGCGACGGGGTGCGCGGCGAGGGGGCCACGACCCGTGAGGGCGACCTCGTCGGCGGTGCGGAGGTCGATGACCGAGGCGAGCCCGCCCGCGGTCAGCTCGCGAGCATCCGCTTCGGTGATGACGGACAGGTCGTCGGCGCGGATCGCGAGCCCCTCGCGGAGGGTGCCGCCGGCGATGGGGGTGCCGCCGAGGTCGCGCAGGTTGACGGGTGCGGAGAGGGTGATGTCGAGCGTGGTGGTCATGTGAGTCGCTTTCGGATGAGGGCGCTGCCCTGGTCGATCAGCGTGACGAGCACGATGATGCAGATGATGATGGCGCTGAGGTGTCCGTAGTCGTACATCTTCATCGCCGTGGTGAGCTCGAGGCCGATGCCGCCGGCCCCGACGAGGCCGAGGATGGTGGCGCCGCGCACGTTGCCCTCGAAGAGCAGCAGCGTGTAGGAGACGAGGAGCGGTGCGGCCTGCGGGAGCACCCCGTACTGGATGAGCTGGCGCCGGGAGGCCCCCACCGCCTGCATGGCGGACATGGGCCCGCGGTCGACGGATTCCATGGCCTCGGCGTAGACCTTGCCGATGGAGCCGATCGAGCCGAGCGTCATGGCGAGGATGCCGGCGAACGGGCCGAGCCCGACCGCGGAGACGAACATGAGCGCGAAGACGAGGTCGGGCACCGAGCGGATGATGTTCATGACCCAGCGGGCCGGGTAGTACATCCACTTCGGGGCGATGTTCGACGACGCGGCGAACGCCATGAACAGCGACAGCACGGCCCCGAGGACGGTGCCGACGATGGCCATCTGCAGGGTCTCGATGAGGAGCGAGAAGATGGTGCCGAACTTCGAGAAGTCGGGCGGGAAGAGGCGCGAGAGGAACTCGCCCATGTTGATGGCGCCGTCGCCGAGCTTCGAGAAGTTGAACTCTGCGCCCGCGAACGACCACAGCAGCACGATGATGGCGACGGGGATGCCGAGCAGGAAGCGCGCTCGCGGGATCGAGAAGGCCCGTTCGAGGCGGTCGCGTTCGGCGGTCGTGAGCGAGGGGGCCGTGGATGCGCGGGGCGGCTTAGGCGCGGTGGTGGTCATCGTGGGCCTCCTCCTTCTCGTCGTCGTAGAGCACGGAGAGCTTCTCGGCGTCGATCGCGCCGGTGGGGGCTGAGACGAGCATCTCACCGTGGCGGAGGCCGATGATGCGGTCGGTGTGGCGGAGCGCGAGGGGCAGCACGTGGAGGCTGACGAGCACGGGGATGCCGTCGCGGGTGGCGATGTCGCGCAGCAGTTCGAGCACGGAGTCGGCGAGCTTCGGGTCGAGGGATGCGACGGGTTCGTCGGCGAGGATCACGCGCGGCTGCTGCATGAGGGCGCGGGCGATGGCCACGCGCTGCTGCTGGCCGCCGCTCAGCGAACGGGCGGGGTCTTTCGCCTTGTGGGCGATGCCGACGCGGTCGAGGAGTTCCATCGCGCGTCTGCGGTGCTCGCTGCTGAAGCCACCGACGAGGTTGATGGGGCCCGCGCTGTGGAGGGCGCCGGTGAGCACGTTCGTGAGCACGCTGAGGCGGGGGATGAGGTTGAACTGCTGGAACACCTGCCCGACGCCTGCGCGCAACTGTCGCAGCTCGCCCCGGCGGAGGTTCGTGACGTCGTGCCCGGCGACGCGGGCCGTGCCGCCCGTGATGGGGGCGAAGCCGGTGAGGCTGCGCATGAGCGTTGACTTGCCGGAGCCGGACGCGCCGAGGAGGGCGACCATCTCGCCGGGGTGCAGGTCGAGGTCGACGCCGTCGAGCACGGTCGTCTCGTTGTAGGCGACCCGGAGGCCGCGCACGGTGACGAGGGGGAGGCGGGTGAGTGCATCCATGCCGCTGGTGGTGGGTGCTGCTGCGGGCGCAGCGTTGGAGCTGGGTGCCGGGGCGAGGTTCGTCATTCGAGGTCCTCGAGCTTCACGCCAGCGACGCCGGCGATCTCCACGAAGCCATCGAAGACGGAGGGCTCGGGGTCGACGGAGACGGGGAGTCCGATGAATCCGGAGCCGAGGGCGCCGAGGGCTTCGGCGTTCTCTTCGACGAAGACGGCCTGGATGGCGTCTTGGATGACGGTGCGCTTCTCATCGCTGAGTTCGGGGCTGCCGAGGACGCTGCCCATGACGGGCATGGGCGCGCTCTCGCCGACGCCGCGCCACTCGCCATCGGCGAAGGGGAACATGGGTTCGCCGAGCTCGGTGAGCATGATGGAGGTGCAGGCGGCGTCGACCTGGCCCTGCTCTAGGGCTGCGAACGAGCCCTCGTGGCCGCCCGCGAAGATCGCCTCGTAGTCGGTGCCCTGCTCGAGCCCGGCCTCGTGGAGCATGTGGACGGGCATGAAGTAGCCGGAGCTGGAGGCCTGGTCGGCGAAGGCGACGGTCTTGCCCTCAAGATCCGTGAGCTCCTGCGCGGGGGAGTCGTTCAACACGACGCAGGTGGAGACGGGGTCCTCGCTGCCCTCCCAGGCGAGGAGCGCATCCACTTCACCCGTGTTGACGGCGAGCGCGGAGGGGAAGCCGCTCATGATGCCCATGTCGACGTGGTCGGCGCGGATGGCTTCGACGACGCTGAGGTAGTCGGGCACGTCGGTGACCTCGACCGTGTAACCCGTCTCGGCTTCGAGGAGCTCGACGAGGGCGTCGATGGGGTTCGCCTGCGTGGGATCTTCGCCGAGGGGGATCGTGGCGATGGTGATCGTCGTGTCGTCTGCGGTGGCTTCGGCCGTCTGGCAGCCGGTGAGGGCGAGGGCGCTGACGCCCATGATGCCGAAGGCGAGGAGCGGTGAACGGCGCATGTTCGGGGTCCTTCCGAGGGATGCTCCCGGGATTTCGAGAACACCGGTATGCAAACTCGCGAAGGTGACCGGCAATTACGAGACCGCTGGACTGGAAATTGGCGCGGAGGTGAACAGTTGGGGCGGGAT
>NZ_PSYC01000006.1:0-29074 GCF_002931515.1 Pseudoclavibacter sp. RFBG4
CCGAGCGAGGGCGCGGCGACGAAGGGGCGCCGTCGACGCGCTACCCCCGCCCCCGTCCCTGCTCCCGCCGCCGAGGGCTGACTTGTGGTCGCTTCCGGGCGGTGTTGACGACCACAACTCAGCTTTCGGCGGCGGGAGCAGGGACGGGGGCGGGGGTAGCGCGTCGACGGCGCACCTTCGTCGCCGGGGCCTCGCTCGGCAGTCGTGCCTCGAGAAGCGGCATCGACTCGATGCGGCCGCGTTCGACGTGAGCGGCCGTCAGCAGCTCTGCCACGTCGGCTTGACCCGCCACGATCGCGTCGACGATCTCTCGGTGCTCGACCCACATCGCGGCGGTGTCGCGTTGCGGCGTGAGGCGGAAGAGCCAGCGCACGCGTCCGCTCATCAGCTTCGTGACCCGGCGCAGGAGCGCGTGGTCGGCGAGCGCGATGATCTCCTCGTGCAGGTCGGAGTTGCGCGTCGAAGGCGGTGCGTCCGACTGGGCGTCGGACGTCGACCCGCCGTGTGCCGACTGCAGGGCCGCCAGCATCGGGCCCACGTCGGCGCCGGCCTGCGCCCGCCTGGCGGCGAAGGCGGAGGCCATCGGCTCGAGCTGTCGGCGCAGGTCGAACACCTCCATCGCATCGGTGACGGTGAGGATGTGCACGACGGCGCCACGCCGCGGCTGCGAGGTGATGAACCCCTCGGACTCGAGGATCGGCAGGGCCTCCCGAACGGGGATGCGCGATACCTCGAGTCGCTCCGCGATCTCGCGCTCGTTGAGCTTCGACCCCATTGCGAGCTCGCCCGTGATGATCTGCTCGCGGAGGGCGTGCGCGATGCGTGCTGGGGTCGGCTCGAGGCTCATGGGGACCATTCTGGCACGGTCGCGATGCGGCTTTTGGAATGCCAATAGCCCTTTAATGCGACACTCCCGGCGCTGAATCGTGGTTTTGGTATGCAAACGTGACGCCAGGGTAAGAACTGTGTGACGAGCGTGTTACTTCGTGCCGAAGCGCGCAGGAGGTCGCATAGCGTCGCCGACGTGCTCCCGTTTATCGCCCGCCGACTGGCCCTCGCCGTCGCCACCGTGCTCGCCGTGGTGACCATCGCTTTCGCGCTCGGCCGCGCCACCGGTGAGCCCGGTGCGCTGCTCCTGCCCGACAACGCGACGCAGGCCGAGGTCGATGCGCTCAACACCGCGCTCGGCTTCGACCGCCCCCTCATCGTGCAATACCTCGACACCCTCGCCGGTCTTGTCACCGGCGACTTCGGCAGCTCGTACCGGCTGCACGAGTCAGCGCTCGGACTCGTCCTCGAGCGGGTCCCCGCGACGCTCGAGCTGGCCTTCTGGGCCTTCGTCATCGGACTCGTGCTCGCCGTCGCCGCCGCGCTCGCCATCCAGCTCACCGGCAGCCGGACGCTGCGAGCCGTGGTGGGGTGGGCCGGCGCCGTGCGCCAGTCGGTGCCGGACTTCTTCTTCGCGCTGCTCCTGGTGCTCGTCTTCTCGGTGCTGCTCGGTGCGCTGCCCTCGCTCGGGCGAAACAGCTACGCCAGCCTCGTGCTCCCCGTGCTCACGCTCGCCACTGGCCAGTTCGTCATGTACCTGCGCCTGCTCGACTCGTCCCTCAGCGAGCAGGCCGGCCAGGACTACGTGCGCACCGCAATCGCCCAGGGACAGCGGCGCTCGACGGTGCTGTTCACCCGCATGCTGCCGAACGCGGCACTGCCCGTGCTCGGCATGGCGGGACTCAACCTCGGTGGACTGCTCGGCGGCACCGTGGTGGTCGAGGTCGTGTTCGCCTGGCCGGGACTCGGCCAGCTCCTCACCACGGCAGTGAGCCAGCGTGACTTCCCGATCGTCCAAGCCGGCCTCGTCTTCGTCGCGCTTGCCTTTGTCATCGTCAACACCGCGGTGGACGTGCTCGTCCGCCGAATCGACACGAGGACGGCCGCAGCATGAGCGCTCAGATCACCCCCGTCACCCCCGTCAGCCCAGTCACCCCGGTCACGCCGGTGCCGCGTCGCCTGCGCCTGCGCCCAGGCGCCGTCGTCGGCGCGATCATGATCGGCGCCGTGGTGCTCCTCACGGCCATCGTGCCGATGCTGCCCGGCTTCGACCCGATGGGGCAGGACCTGCGCGCCGCGATGCTGCCCCCGTTCACCGATCCGGCGCATCCGCTCGGCACCGACGCCCTCGGCCGGGACCTCCTCGACCGCATCGCGCTCGCCTCGGCGGTCACGCTCGGCATGACCGTGCTCATCGTGGTGATGAACGCCCTCATCGGCAGCACCGTCGGCATCCTCGCCGGCTACTTCGGCGGGCGCCTCGAAGCGCTCGTGACGCTGCTCAGCAACGTGACGCTGGCCATGCCCGTCGTCCTGCTGCTCATCGCCATCTGCGCCGTCCTGCGTCCGAGCGCGGGGCTCACGATCCTGGTGCTCGGCTGCACCTGGTGGGTCGGCTACGCACGGGTCACGCGGAACGTCGCTGCCTCGCTGCGACGCCAGGACTTCGTCGTCTCCCCGCTGACCCAGGGCGGCGACACCATCTGGGTGCTCACCCGCCACATCGTGCCCAACATCTGGCCGCACACGCTCATCATCGCCGCCACCGACCTCGCCACGATCGTGCTCATCACCTCCTCGCTCGAGTACCTCGGCCTCGGCGTGCAGCCCCCTGTGCCGAGCTGGGGCGGCATGATCTTCGACGGCCAGCGCCACCTCGGCAGCGACCCCTGGCTGTCGCTCCTCCCAGGAATCGTCATGCTCCTCGCCGTCGGCGGAGTGCAGTTCCTGAGCCAGCAGTTCACAGCAGAGACCCGCGGCTCGCTGCTGCGGAAGGGAGGCATGCGATGAATCCGGTACTGCGCATCGAGGACCTGCGCATCGAGACGACAGGCGAGGCGCCACGTACGCTCGTCGACGGCGTCACGCTCCAGGTCGACCGCGGCGAATCGCTCGGAGTGGTCGGGGAGTCCGGTTCGGGCAAGAGCCTGACCGTGCTCGCCGCACTCGGCCTGCTGCCCGCCGGCACCCGCATCGCCGCCGGCCGCATCCTGCTCGACGACACGGTGCTCGTCGACACGGAGGCCGACATCTGGATGCGCGAGCGAGAGCTGCGCGGTCTCCGCGGACGCACCGCCGCGATGGTGTTCCAGGACCCGATGTCCTCGCTCGACCCGCTCCGCGCGGTCGGCGCGCAGGTCGCCGCCGCGGTGCGGGTGCACCAGCCCATGAGCCGACGCGCGGCCCGCGAGCGCGCCGTTGAGCTGCTGACCGCGGTCGGCGTGCGGGATGCTGCCGAGCGTGCCGCCACCCGACCGCACCAGTGGTCCGGCGGCATGCGCCAGCGCGCCATGATCGCGATGGCGATCGCCCACGACCCGCTCCTGCTCATCGCCGACGAGCCCACCACCGCCCTCGACGTGACGGTGCAGGCGCAGGTCATGGACTTGCTCGCCGAAGTGCGCGAGCGCACCGGTTCGGCGCTCGTGCTCATCACTCACGACCTCGGCCTGGTCGCCGAGAACAGCGACCGGCTGGCCGTCATGCACCACGGCCGGGTCGTGGAGACCGGCGCGACCCGAGCCGTGCTCGACAACCCCGCCGAGGACTACACCAAGCGCCTCATGGCGGCCATCCCCGCCGAGAGCGAGCGCGCCGCGAGCGCGGTGCGCCCGGGCGAGCCGGACGCGCTGGTCGCCGACGGCGTCGTGGTCGAGTACCGAGTGCACGGCCGCCGGCAGCCGGTGCGGGCAGTGGACGGCGTCTCGCTGCGGATCGCGGCCGGCGAGACGGTCGCCGTCGTCGGGGAATCGGGATGCGGCAAGTCGTCGCTGGCCAAGGCCGTGCTCGGCGTGCAACCCGCCGCCGCAGGCAGCATCGAGCTCGGTGGGGTCGCAGTGCACAGCGAGCTCGCGGCGCGCAGCGCGGCGGAGCGGGAACGCGCGCAGATCGTCTTCCAGGATCCGTATTCGGCCCTCGACCCGCGACTGACCGTGCACGACCTCGTTGCCGAGCCCCTGCGCATCCGGCACGCCTACGACCGAGGGACCGTGACCCGCCTGCTCGCCGATGTCGGCCTCGACGAGCAGCACGGCGCCCGCCTCCCTGCTCAGCTCTCCGGGGGCCAGCGCCAGCGCGTGGGCATCGCGCGCGCCCTGGCGCTTCGCCCACGGCTGCTTGTGCTCGACGAGCCCGTCTCGGCCCTCGACGTGTCGATCCAGGCGCAGGTGCTCGAGCTGCTCGACGCACTCCAGCGCGAGCACGGGCTCGGCTACCTCTTCATCTCGCACGACCTCGGCGTCGTGCGCAGCATCGCCGACCGCGTCGTCGTGATGCAGGAGGGGCGGATCGTCGAGGAGGCCTCGACTGCTGAGATCTTCACCTCCCCGAAGCACCCGTTCACCCGACAGCTCCTCGACGCCGTGCCCCGCCTCGACGGGGCGCGCCGCGGAGCGCATCCGCTTCCCGTCTCCTGACCCACCGACCCCCCCCACCGAACTGAGGAACTCCATGCCCAAGCACGCCCTCCGACGTCGCCTCCTCGCGACCGGTGCATTCGCCGCCACCGGCACCCTCCTGCTCACCAGCTGCGCGGGTGGCTTCGAACCCACCAGCGCGGAAGGCGAGACGCCCACCAAGATCGTCGCCGCCATCCCCACCGACCCGAGCTCCATGGACCCGATCCGCTCGGGAGCCCTCGTCGTGCTCTCGGTGTTCTTCCACACCTTCGACCAGCTCGTCGCGATCACCGCCGAGGGCGAGCTCGCGCCGAAGCTCGCCACCGAGTGGACCTCCAACGACGACCTCACGCAGTGGGACTTCACCCTGCGGGAGGGCGTCACCGCCAGCAACGGCGAGGCCATCACCGCCGAGGACGTCGCCTTCTCATACCAGACGATCCTCGACGACCCGACCGGCGAGAACTTCGCCTACCTCAGCTCCGTCGCATCGGTCGAGGCCGTCGACGAGCTCACCGTGCGCTTCACCCTCAACTCGCCGTTCTCGGCGTTCCCGCGCAACACCTCGCTCATCTCGATCGTGCCCGCCGACACCTACCAGGAGGTGGGCGCCGACGCCTTCGCCCAGGACCCCATCGGATCCGGCCCCTACGTCTTCGACAGCATCCAGACCGGCGTCTCCTACGACCTCGCTCGCAACGACGACTACTGGGGCGAGGCTCCCGCCATCGAGCAGATCTCGCTGCAGCCCGTCTCCTCCGACGAATCACGCGTCAACGGGGTGCTCTCCGGCAGCCTCGATGTCGCGCCGATCGGACCCACGCAGGTCTCCTCGGTTGACGGGCAGGGCTCCGCGCAAGTGTTCTCCGCCCTGTCGAACGGCGTCGTCTTCCTCGGCGTCAACTCCACCAGCGGAGTGCTCACCGACGTGCGCATCCGCGAGGCCATCGCCCTGGCCATCGACAAGGAAGCCATCACCGGCGGGCTGCTCGGCGGCCTCGCCGAACCCGCCAGCGCCATGCTCGCGCCAGCCGTCGAAGGCTACAGTGACGACGTGACTGACCCCGGCTACGACCAGGAGCGGGCTCGCGAGCTCCTCGCGGAAGCCGGCTACGCGGGCGAGTCGATTCCCTTCGACTACGCGACCGACGGACGCATCCCCCTCTCGTCGGAGGTCGCGCAGACCATCCAGGCGTCGCTCGCCGACGTCGGCATCACCGTCGAGCTCCGCGGCGCAGACCAGCAGGCCCACACGCTGAAGGTCCGCAGCAAGGAGATGCAGGGCATCTACCTCAACACCTGGGCGCCCTCGACGGTCGACGGCGACCTCCCGCTGACCGACTTCTACGAGACCGCAGGCAACAACAACTACGCGCAGGACCCGCGCACCGCCGAGCTCGCGGCCGAACAGCGGGCCGTCACCGGCGAGGAACGCCTCGACGTCTTCGCCGAGCTCCTCAACTACAGCAACGAACAGGGATACTTCGTGCCGCTCTACGTGCCCATGAACAACTACGCAGCAGACCCCGACCTCGACTGGACGCCCCGCGCGGACGGCCTGTTCGACTTCACCCAGACGAGCTTCCGTTGAGCGCCGCGCTGATCCGCGACGCCCGCCCCTGGGGCGGCGAGCCGGCCGACGTCCGGCTGCAGGACGGCAGGATCGCCGCCATCCTGCCGCCCGGAACGCCACCGGAGCCGGGCGAGACGGTGATCGAGGGTCGCGGCCGCATCCTGCTGCCCTCCTTCGCCGACGTGCACGTGCACCTGGACTCCACGCGCATCGGCCTGCCGTTCCGCCCGCACACCGGCAGCCCCGGCGTCTGGGGAATGATGCTCAACGACCGCGTCAACTGGCGCGAGGCCGAGGCATCCATGGAAGAGCGGACGAGCGGAACGCTGGCGCGCATGATCGCCCACGGCACGACGAGCGCCCGCAGCTACGCGCAGGTCGACGTGGATGCAGGACTCGAGCGGCTCGAGGCGGTGCTCGCCGCCAAGCAGCAGCACCGTGACCGCGCCACCGTGGAGGTGATCGCCTTCCCCCAGGCCGGTCTGCTCCGCGAGGAGGGCTCATTCGAGTTGCTCGAGGAGGCCATGCGCTCCGGGGCCGACGTGGTCGGCGGCATCGACCCGTGCCAGCTCGACCGCGACCCCGCCAAGCACCTCGACCTGGTCTTCGGACTCGCCGAGCGCTACGACGCCCCCATCGACATCCACCTGCACGAGCCCGATCAGCTGGCGCGCTTCTCCGCCGAGCTCATCGTGGAGCGCACCCGCGCGCTCGGCATGACGGGACGAGTGACCATCTCCCACGGCTACGGCCTCGGCGAGCTGCCGCGCGAGCAGCTCGTCCCCCTCGTCGAGCAGTTCGCCGAGCTCGACATCTCCTGGGCGACCATCGCACCGGCCAAGCCCTTGCCGACGCTCCTGCTGGCGGAGCACGGCATCCGTCTCGGCCTCGGCCAGGACGGTCAGCGGGACTACTGGTCGCCGTACGGCAACGCCGACATGCTGGACCGCACCTGGCAGCTGGCCTTCACGAACGGCTTCCGTCGCGACGCCGACATCGAGCACTGCATCGCCATCGCCACCATCGGCGGCCGTTCCGTGCTCGGCACCGCGCCAGCGCTGCAGGGCGCGCTCGACCGGCCGGGCGTGGCCGTCGGCGACCCCGCCGACCTGCAGCTCATCGAGGGGGAGACCGTGACCAGCGCGATCATGGACCGCCTCCCCGATCGCACCGTGCTCTTCGGCGGCGTGGTCGTGGCAGACGCGCTCGAACTCGTGGGCACCGCGTGATCGTGCTCACCGCCTCGCAGCTGGAGCCGCTGGTCGACAGACCGGCCACCGAGCGTGCCGTGGCGAAGATCTTCTCCGAGATCGCGCGAGGCAGCGCCGACCAGCCGCCGCCCACCTCCATGAAGACGGAGGCTGGCACGGGCCGCTACGTGCTCATGTCGGCACTCTCGGAGGCCACCGGCACCGCCGCGGTCAAGCTGCTCGCCGACGTCCCCGACAACGCGGCGCGGGGGCTGCCGACGCAGCGTTCCA
Source organism: Pseudoclavibacter sp. RFBG4 (assembly GCF_002931515.1). Classification (NCBI taxonomy): domain Bacteria; kingdom Bacillati; phylum Actinomycetota; class Actinomycetes; order Micrococcales; family Microbacteriaceae; genus Pseudoclavibacter; species Pseudoclavibacter sp. RFBG4. Next base: position 7,500 of record NZ_PSYC01000006.1, read on the forward strand.
TGATCACCGTGCTCGACCGCGAGCTCGGAGCCCCGGTCGCCCTGCTGCACGGCGGGGTGCCGACCCGGGTGCGCACGGCAGCCGCGAGCGCCGTCGCCACGCGTGCCCTGGCTCGCGACGACAGCCGCGTCCTCGGCCTGGTCGGCGCTGGTGGGCTCGCGCGGGAGCACGTCGAAGCGCTGCGAGGGGTGCGCGACTGGGATCGCCTCGTCATCTGGTCGCGCACCACAGCGCGGGCCGTCGCACTCGCGGAGTCGCTCGACTGGTCGGGGGCCATCGAGGTCGTCGACTCCTGCGAGCGCGTCTTCGGGGTGGCGGACACGGTGTGCACGCTCACCCCCTCGGTCAGCCCCATCGTGCGGGGCGAGTGGCTGCGCCCCGGGCAGCATCTCAACGTCGTCGGCGCCAGGCCGCGAGCCGACGAGCGCGAGGTGGATGCGCTGACCATGTCGCGATCGTCCGTGTGGGTCGACGACCTGGCGACGGCGCGCACGAAATCGGGCGATCTCATGCTCGCGGTCGCGGAGGGTGCGCTCAGCCTCGACGACCTCGTCGGAACACTCGGCGAGGTGCTCGCCGGGCTGCGGCCCGGGCGGACGAGCGCCGACGAGATCACGTTGTTCGACTCCGTCGGCATCGGCGCTCAGGACCTCGCCATCGCGGACCTCCTCGTGCGTGAGGCCCGCGTGCGGGGTGTCGGGATCGAGCTCGATCTCAACGGCTGAGGATCGTCCCGGGCTCGGCTATCGGGCTCCGGCCATCACGGTCGCGTGCCAGGCATCCAGGAGGCGCGCGACCGTGCGGGTCTGCTCCCACGGCATGGCGCGCGACTCGAGCCGCGCGTCCCTGAGGGCGCGGGAGACCGCGTCCGCCTCGGCCGCGAACGGGTGGACCTGCGCCACCTCGATCGTGTCCCGCTGCCCGTCGTGGAAGTGGTCGAGGGTCTTCGGCGAGTGGTTCCGGTCGCCGAACGCGTTCTCGAGCGTGATCCAGCCCCCATCCCCGACGATGTCGGCACGTTTGGACAGCTGGGTGTCGATGGAGCAGTCGACGTAGGCGGTGAAGCCCACCGCTGCCAGCCTGGCCGAGGCGTCCACGTCGACGCCCCTCTCGACTCGTCCGCGCGCGGACTCGAGGGCCAGGTCCTTGAGCGCGACGCCAGCTGCAGCGGCCGCCGCGACCGCGAAGGAGACGGGGTAGCCGCCGACGTCGAAGATCGCCCCGCCGGCCAGTGCGGGGTCGAACAGTCGGCCGTCACTGCCGCCCGCTGCGAAGCCGAACTCTGCGCGCACCTGCATCGGGGCGGCGACCTGCCGCCGTTTCAGGCGCTGGTCGATCGCGCGAGCGAGCGGACTGAAGCGGTGCTTGTACGCCTCGACGACGGGCAGGCCCGCGCGCTCGGCGGCGGCGAGGACACGCTCGGTCTCGGCGGCGCTCGGCGCGAGCGGCTTCTCGCAGAGCACGGCCTTGCCCGCCTCGAGTGCCGCGATCGCGAGCTCGGCGTGGGTCGTGTGCACCGTGGCGACGTACACGGCATCGACATCGTCGCGCGCCAGGATGTCCGCGTAGCTGCCGGAGATCTCCGCGCCGTAGCGCGCCGCGAAGGCCGCCGCGCGATCCGGGTCGCGGCTCGCGACCGCCCGCAGCTCGCCGTGCTCGGAGCTGGGCAGCCACGTCGCGAACGACTCCGCGATCGCACCCGGTCCGAGGATCGCCCACCTGGTCTTCTGCATGACGCGAAACTACCGGAGCCGGCTCGTGCTCATCCACAGCCCGACCGCGAGCGTCGTGTTTGGCGGTAGGTTCTGGATGCAGCGGTGCAGGGGCAGGCGCCCCGATGGGAGTCAGGGAAGGGGCGGCGACGTGGCCGAGCCGAGACAGCAGGTGGTCGCCGTCGACCTCGCCAAGCGCGACCTGACGCTCGACCTCGCGCGCGTGTTCTGCGTGCTGCTCGTGGTCCTCATCCACCTCCTCATGGTCGGCATCGGTGCGGATGCGAGCGGGCAGCTGGTCGCGTCCCGTCCGCTCGAGGCCCAGCCCTGGTTCGCGCTCGCCACCTGGGCCGGGCAGATCATGCCGCTGTTCTTCGTCGTCGGAGGCTTCGCGTCGATCACGGCCTGGCGCAGTGCCGTGCGTCGCGGCTCGACGCCGGCGGACTACGTGCGCTCGCGGGTGCTCAGGCTGGCCCAGCCGGCGCTGCCCCTGTACGCCTTCTTCCTCGTCGGCATCGGCGCGGCCACGCTCGCGGGCATCGACCCGGCGCTCGTCGACCTGGCCGCATCCGGCGCCGGCACACCCCTGTGGTTCCTCGCCGCGTACACGCTGTGCCAGGCAGTCGTGCCGTGGATGGCTGGCTGGCACGCCCGCGCCCCGCGGAGCACCCTGGGCGTCCTGCTCGCCGGCGTGATCGCGGTCGACGCGGCCCGTTTCGCGACTGGCGTTGCCGAGGTGGGCCTCCTCAACCTGTTCTTCGTGTGGGTGCTCGTGCAGCAGCTGGGATTCTGGTTCGCCGACGGGTGGCTCGACCGGCGGCACCCGCTCACGCTCCTGGCCATCGCCGTCCTGGCGTACGCGTCGCTCGCACCGCTCACGACGCTCGGCCCCTACTCGCCGGACATGCTCTTCAACCTCAACCCGGCGACGCTCCCGCTCGTGGTGCTCGCCGTCGCACAGGCGTGCATCCTGCGTCTCCTGAGGCCCGCGCTGGCGAGGCTCATGGAGACGTCGGGAGCGCGCGCGGTCGTGTTCCTCGTCGGGTCTCGGCTCATGACGATCTACCTCTGGCACCTGCCCGTGATCCTCCTCGTCTCAGGTCTCGCGCTCCTCATCCCGGGCGCGGCACCCGAGCCTGGTTCCGCGGCGTGGTGGTGGAGCCGCATCCCGTACTTCCTCGTCGTGCTCATCTCGGTCTACGGGCTGTCGTTCATCGTGGGGCGGTGGGAGACGCCGCGGGAGGTGGGGCGCACTCCGCCGGGGTTGGTGGTCGCACTGGCCGTGGCCTGCGCCTTCACGCCGTCGTTCCTCGTGCTGCAGTTCCTCATGGACCTGCCCCTCGCCGCGATTGGCACGGTGCTGCTGAGCGCCGCCATCCTGCTACTCGGGCGTTGGCCGTCACGCGCGCCTGTGCATCGGCCGAGGGGAACCTGACGGTTCGCCGCCACCGCTCGTGAGCAAGGCGATCGACCCGCCAGACTTGGCGCACAGCTCTCGACGAGGACCGGAGACGACCGTGACCGCACCGAAGCAAGGCGAAGACCCCGTCAGCACCTACCGGCCCCGCCTCGTGCCGTGGGCCCTCGGTATCGCGATCGGCGTCGCGATCGGCATCGTGATCTCCGTCATCCTCTCGATGAGCGCCGGGTTCACGATCGCGTTCCTCTTCATGGGCGTCGCGATCGGCGTCGGCTTCGCGATCGCCCTGCAGGCCGCGTTCGACGACATGGCGCGCAAGAAGAGGTAGGCGTCAGATCGTCGCGGCGAGGGCCAGCGTCGCGAGGGGGACGATGATCGCGACGCCGACCAGCCCGAGGGCCACGAAGCGGAGCCACGAGATCGTCACGCCGAGCGCCACGAGACGCTCGTGCCAGAGCAGCGTCGCGAGCGACGCCCACGGGGTGACGAGTGGGCCGAGGTTGACCCCGATGAGCAGCGCCACGAGGCGAGCCGGGCTGTCAGCCACCGGCTCGAGTGCCAGATAGGCGGGCAGGTTGTTGATGCCGTTGGCGCTCGCGGCACCGATCGCGGAGAGCTGCAGGAGGCTCAGCGGGTCGTCGCCGCTTCCCGAGACCGCGGCGAGCAGCTCGCTCAGGCCGTGCGCGTGGGCCGCCTCCACCAGCACGAACAGCGAGCCGGCGATGCCCAGCGCCTGCCACGGCACGAGCCCGAAGCGCAGCGCCCCGCGGCGGCGGACGGCGAAGGCGACGATGAGCAGCAGCGCGGCGACTCCAGCCGGGATCGCCACCTCGACGCCGGTGACGAGCGCCGGGAGGAGCAGGGCGGTGACCACGGCGGCGAAGATCAGCAGCGGGCGGTCCTGGATGCTCGTCAGGGTCGGCATCCGGTAGCGGCGGTCGAGCTCTCTCCGGAAGACGAACGACAGGATGCCTGCGCTCGCGAGCACGCCCACGAGTGCAGGCGCCCACGTGATCGCAAGGAACTGCAGAGGCCCGCCCTCGAAGGAGCGGGCAGCGAGCAGGCTCGTGAGGTTCGAGACCGGGAGGAACAGGGAGGCGGTGTTCGCGAGCCACACCGTCGCGAGCGCGAACGGGATCGGCGAGACGCCGACGTGCACGGCGAGCAGGACGACGACGGGCGTCACGAGCACAGCGGTCGTGTCGAGCGAGAGGAAGGCGGTGCTGACGGTGGCGAGCAGCAGCACGAGCGTCCACAGCAGCCAGAGGCGCCCTCGCCCGAGCTTCGCGAGCCGGTCGGCGAGCACCGAGAAGACCCCGGCGTCGCTCGCGAGCTCCGCGACGATCGTGATGCCGACGACAAACGCGAGCACGGGCACCACACGCTCGCCCAGCTCCAGCAGCTCAGGGGCCGGGAGTACTCCGATGGCCGCGACGACGACCGCCGCGACGACAAGCACGGCGGTGGCGATGATGGGGGCGACGCGGGCGACGCGGGACTCAGCCATGGCGGAGCAAGCATAGGCCCGCGAGGCGCTTGGCATGTCGGAGTCCGCTCGTAGGATTCGAGCATGACCTCGAACGATGATGTTCCTGCGCGGAGAGCGGCCGTCATCGTGAGCGGGCTGCGCGTCCGTTCCCGGCCCGGCCTATCCGACCCGCCCGTTTTCGCTCGCGGATGCGCCGGGAACGCGGGGAGCGCGGCTACTTCGCGGCGACGCTGTCGAGGTGCTCGCGCAGCGCGATGATGATGTCGTCGCGCGTCGCGTTGCGCGCATGGGCGAGCTCCTCGATGAGCCAGTCGAGGGTCATGTAGTTCGCGTGGAGCAGGTTCGAGAGCTCGATGTTGACCTTCACCTGGTTGGGGCCGCCGTCGACGGGCTGCTCCGCATCCGGGTCCGTGTCGGCGTCGAGTCCCTGCCCCTGCTCGACCTTCACGACGAACGCGCCGACCTCGACGAGGCGCTCGTAGGCGAGCGCCGCCGCGTCCGGAGAGACCTCCGTGACGGAGACGGCGTCGAGCAGCACGTGCGCTGCTTCTCGACTGGTTGCTGGAGTGGACATGCAACGAGGATAGGCGTGCACTTCGCGCAGACAGTCAGGGTCCATCCATGCAAGGCACAATCGGGGACATGAGCAGCAAACCCACAGCGAAGACCCGGCCGACCTCGGACGCGCCAGTCGTCGTCGTCGGCGATGCCATCGTGACCGAGCTGCGGGAGACCGAGGCGCGCGGCGGGCTCACGAGCCGCAGCTACGTGAGCGGCTCGGCGCTCAACGTGGCGATGGCGCTCGCCCGCCTCGGCGTGCCCATCGCGCTCATCGCCAGCATCGGCGACGACCCGGACGGGCTGCGCATCCGCGACCACCTCCACAGGTGCGGCATCCAGTTCGCGCCGTCCGTCTCGCTCGCCGGAACCGGGCGAGCCGTCGGCGAGTCCGCCGACGGGGAGCCCCTGTACACGTTCGACGACGCGGCGAGGGCGCGGCGCATCCGCTTCGACGACGAGCAGGTCGCCCTCATCCGCGCCGCGCCGTTCGTCGCGATCTCCGGCTTCGCGTTCGACGACAAGAAGCAGCACCGGCGCCTGCTCGAGGCGGTCATCCGACCGCAGGAGCGGCTGCTCCTCGACCCCAACCCGCGGCTCGGGCTCGTGGAGGACGCAGGCGCGTTCCTCGACAACTTCGAACGGCACGTGTCGAGTGCTCTCTTCGCGCACCTGTCCGACAACGACGCCGACCTGCTCTTCGACGCGCCCCTCGACGAGGCGACCAGCGACATGCTCGACCTCGGCGCGACCCACGTCCTCGCGACCGAGGGCACACGCGGCGGCCGCTGGGTGAACCGGGCCGGCATCGACGTCGCCGAACCGATCGTCGACCTGCCCGGTGACATCGTCGACACCATGGGGGCGGGCGACGCGGTGTTCGCGACCGCTGTCGCGTCGATCGCGCAGGGCGGCATCCCGAATGATGTTGCGGATGCGCGGCGCATCCTGCAGCGCGCCATGACGGTCGCCGCCGCGACGGTCCGCGTCACGGGCAGCTTCCTCGCGGCCGACGACGACCTGCCGCCCGCCGCGGACGCGTAGGTGACGCCGCCGCCACCGCCGCGCCTGTCGCCCCTGCAGCCGCGGTTCGGGATGGGAAAGTCACTTCGTGCTGGAGAACTTCCCCCAACGAAGTGACTTTTCCATCCGGAGTTGAAGGCTTTGGGCCGGCTCGGCCCCGGCTCGGCCTGGATCGGCCGGCTCGGCTTTTCCGGTTTCGGGATGGGAAAGTCACTTCGTGCTGGAGAATTTCCCGCAACGAAGTGACTTTTCCATCCGGAGTTGAAGGCTTTGGGCCGGCTCGAGTCGGCTCGGCCTGGCTCGGCTCGGCTCGCCTGGCTCGGCTTTCCCGTGTCGGTTCGTGTCGGGTCGGACCTCTGGCCGACCTCTCCGGTTTCGGGATGGAGAAGTCACTTCGTGCTGGAGAATTTCCCGCAACGAAGTGACTTTTCCATCCCGAGCGATCTTGCCGCAGAGCGAATCCACCCACCCCGAGCGGGCCCGCCGTGGGGAGCTCATTGCGCGGGACGGGCTACTGCGCCGAGCCCGGGCCCGAACCCGAACCGGAACCCGGAACCCGAACCCGAACCCGAACCCGAACCCGGAACCCGAACCCGGAACCCGGAACCCGGAACCCGAACCCGAACCCGAACCCGAGCCGGAGCCGGAACCCGCTTAGGCCGAGCCCGCGGAACCTGACGCGGCGGCCGCGCCGGCCGCGCCCGCCGCCGCGCGCTCGCGCTTCTGCTTACGCTGCACGTAGACGCCCGCGACGATCGAGATGCCCGCGATGACGAAGCTCGTGGTCACCTCGATGAGGCGCGTCTCTCCCGCGAAGAACATGTAGATGAGCAGCGCAGAGAGGGCGATGATGACCACCCAGGTGAGCCACGGGAAGCCCCACATGCGGATGCTGCCCTTCGCCGCTTCGTTCGGGTCCTCGCCCGCCGCGACGGCGTCTTCCGCGAGGATCCGGCGCGAGCGGAGCTGGGAGACGGCGATGACGATCCACACGAAGATCGCGACGGCGCCCGTCGAGTTCACGAGGAACGAGAAGACGTACTCGGGGGTCGTGTAGTTGAGGACGACCGAGAGGAGGCCGACGACGGCGGAGGCGAGGATCGCGACGTAGGGGGTGCCGCGTTTCGAGACCTTCCGGAATGCCTTGGGGGCTTCGCCGCGGCGGGAGAGGGAGAACGCCATGCGGGATGCCGTGTAGAGGGAGGCGTTGAGGGTGGAGAGCAGAGCGGAGAGCACGATGATGTCCATCGCGAGGGCTGCCCAGCCGATGCCGGCCGCGTTCAGCATGGTCACGAAGGGGCTGACGCCTGCCGTGATCTGGTCCCAGGGCAGCACGATGAGCACCACGAGGATCGAGCCGATGTAGAAGAGCAGGATGCGCCAGACGACCGAGTTGACGGCCTTGCGGACGGCCTGCGCCGGCTGCTCGGATTCGCCGGCCGCGATCGTCGCGACCTCGGCGCCGAACATCGAGAAGATGACGGGGAGGAGGGCAGCCAGGATGCCGGCGACGCCGAACGGCGCGAATCCGCCGTCTGCTGGCGCCAGGTTGCCGAACGTGGCCGTGTTGTTGGGGATGACGTGCGCGATGAGCAGCGCCCCGACGATGATGAAGATGATGATCGAGACGATCTTGATCGACGCGAACCAGAACTCGAACTCGCCGAACGACTTCACGCTGATGAGGTTCGCGATGAGGAACACGAGCGTGATGATGAGCGCGGGGATCCACTGGGGGACCTCAGGAAGCCAGCCGCTGATGATGACGGCGGCCGCGGTCGCCTCGATGCCGACGACGACCACCCAGAACCACCAGTAGAGCCAGCCGATGGAGAGGCCGGCCCACGGGCCGATGAACCGCGTCGCGTAGGCGGAGAAGGAGCCCGTCTCGGGGGAGATGGATGCCATCTCGCCGAGCATCCGCATGACGAGGACGACGACGACGCCGGCGAGGGCGTAGGCGAGGATCACGGCGGGGCCGGCGGCGAGGATCGCCGTGCTGGAGGCGACCAGCAGGCCAGCGCCGATGACGCCGCCGAGCGCGATCATCGACAGGTGGCGTGGCTTGAGCGTGTTCGCGAGGGCCTCGCCCTGCTCGCCGGGGCGGCCGTTGCCGCGCTGGTGGCCGCGTTCGCTGAGATCGCGGCCCTTCTCGGTGAAGACGGCCTCGGTGTGAGGCGCTGTTGCGCCTTCGGGAATCTTGCCGTCAGCGCTTGGGGACGTCATGGATCACGTTTCTCCTGGTGAAGGGGGCCCCGGGCGTCACGTGCTCGCTGAGGACTCAGCACGTGGGGGAGGAGCGCGGCGGGCGCCTCGAGGTCGGTACCGAGCAAGGGTAGGGCCCTGCGCGTGTCCCGTTCACCTTGTGTTCATAAGTGACGCGGCGGGGGTGGGACTCGACCAGTCCGGGATGGCGGTGCGCGTCAGCTCGCGGGCGAGTCGCCCGGCAGTATCTCGGGGTCGCTCGGCGCGACGCTGCCGCGCACGTCACGCTCCAATGGAGTCTCCGACTCGGCCGCGTCTCCCACGTCGACCGTGAACCAGCGGATCGTGACGCCGCAGATGGGTCCGATGAGCAGCGCGAACGCGACCGTTCCGATGCCCACGTCTCCGCCGAGCATCCACCCGATGGCGAGCACGACGACCTCGATGCTCGTGCGCACGATCCAGATGCGCCATCCGGTCACCCGGTGCAGGCCCGTCATGAGGCCGTCGCGCGGCCCCGGCCCGAAGAGGGCGCCGATGTAGAGGCCCGTCGCGAGGCCCAGGGTCAGGATGCCGCCGGCGAGCAGCAGGATGCGCCACCACAGGTCGAGGCCGGGTGGGATGATCCACAGCCCCAGGTCGGCGAAGGGGCCGACGAGCAGCGCGTTCGCGAGGGTCCCGAAGCCGGGCCGCTGCCGGAGCGGGATCCACAGGCACAGCACGACGACGCTGATGAGCACCGTGATGAGCCCGAACGGCAGCCCGGACTGCACCTGGACGCCGAGCGTCAGCACGTCCCAGGGCGAGACGCCCAGCTCGCCGCGCACGATCATGGCGATCGCGAAACCGTAGAGGAAGAGGCCGACGGTGAGCTGCGTGGCGCGGCGGGGCAGGCGGACGATGGAGCGCATCCGTGTATCTAAGCCTCAGCGCGCGCGGGTATCGCGGTCCACTCCGGAAGAGTGGATGGGTGGGTGCTCGTGCGCGCGTCCGGCTTAGCTGACTGCGCGCACCTAGCTGACTGCGCGCACCTAGTTGACGGCGCGCACCTAGCTGACGGAGCGCACCGTCGAGCGGATCTCCTCAGCGGACGCGAGGAACTTCTCGAGCTCGCTCGGCGACATGGGGGTGTCGAGGATGCGCTCAACGCCCCGCGCGCTGACGATGACGGGGGTGGAGATGGCGACGTCGTCGATGCCCCACTGCCCCTGCAGGAGCGTGGAGACGGGCATGATGGCGTGCTCGTCGTTGACGATCGCCTCGGCGATGCGCGCCCCGGAGAGGCCGATGGCGTAGTTCGTGGCGCCCTTGCCCTCGATGACCTTGTAGGCGGCGGTGCGCACGTCGTTCGTGATGCTCTCGAGCGTCTCCTCGGTGAAGGGGCGCTCGCCGTCGCGCTCCCAGTCGAGGATCGGCACGGGCCCGATCGTGGCCTGCGACCACAGGGCGAACTCGCTGTCGCCGTGCTCGCCGACGATGGTGGCGTGCACGCTCGTGGGAGCGAGGCCGCCGGCGAGCTTCGCGATGATCCAGCGGAGGCGGGAGGTGTCGAGCACGGTTCCGGAGGAGATGACGCGCCCCGGCGGCAGGCCGGAGATGCGCTGGGCGACGACCGTGAGCACGTCGCAGGGGTTCGTGACGAGCACGAACACGGCGTCGGGGGCGAGCTCCACGAGTCGCGGCATGAGCGACTCGAGGATGCCGACGTTCACACCGACGAGGTCGAGCCTCGTCTGCCCCGGCTTCTGCTTGGCACCGGCAGTGATGATGACGACGTCGGCGCCGGCCACGGTGGTGATGTCGCTCGAGCCGGTCATGACGCTCGAGCCCGTGAACTGGGTGCCGTGGGCGAGGTCGAGCACCTCCGCCTCGACCTTCTTCGTGTCGATGTCGTAGAGCGTGATCTCACGCGCGACACCGCGGATGAGGCAGGCGTACGCGAGCGAGGTGCCGACGCTGCCGGCTCCGACGATGGCGACCTTGGACTGCTTCTGCACGGGCATGGTGCTTCCTTCCACGAAGCCTCCGCGATGGAGACGCTGACTGAGGAGACCGTCCCGGGCAGACGAACGCGGAGCAACGCGGCGTCGACCGTCGCTTCGGTCGGCAACGCTCTGATCGTATGGGCGCGGCCCGGCGCACTGCGGCGTGTCGCGGCGCGGCTCGGGTTGGCCCGAAGGTGCGCTGGTTACGCTCGTTCGCATGCGCATCCCGTCGGAACCCAGTGACGAATCACGGCACGACGGCGCGACTTCTCCCAATACCGGCGCGAACGAGCGCGGCACCGGCGCGAACGACCGCGGCGATGGCGACCGCCGCGCTCGCGGACTGGAGGAGGTCGACGCCAGGCGGGTGCAGCGCGCCGATTTCGTGAAGCAGGTGCTCGCGAAGCGCGACGGGGGAGCGGATGCAGACCCCGAGTCGCCCGAGTCCGCCTCGAGCGAGTCGGTGCTCCCGGGGGCCGGTTCGCCCGCCGGGCAGCTCTCGCCGGACGAGACCGTGACGGTGGACGATTCGATCGTGCGTGCACTGCGCGCAGAGGGCCGGACGGCCGCGAGCGACCGGGATGCCGCGAGCGACGGCGCCGATGGGGCGGGTGTCGCCGGCACCGCTGGTGTCGCCGATGCCGCTGGTCCCGTCGCCGAGCGCACCGTCGCCGTCGATGACTCGATCGTCGCAGCCCTGCGAGCCGAGGGGCGCACGGCGACGGGCGACCGCGACGCGAGCGACGCATCCCGAGCCACAGCGCGGACAGCGGGCCCCGCAGCGCCGGGGACCCCGCCCACCTCGGCAGAACCAGCCGCCCCTGCGCGCAAGGCTCCGGTCGACGCCGCCCCGCCCACCGCGGCGATGCCCGTCGTGGCGCAGCTCCGCGACGTGCCCGTCTCGGAGGCCCTGCCCGCGGCCCTCGCGACGCTGCGCGGCTGGCGCGAGCAGCTCGCCGCCTCCGACGCGCAGCGCGCGGCCGCAGTCGAGGCCGCCTCGAGTGCCAGGGCGAGACGCCGCGCCGACACGACCTCCGAGCTGGACCGCGTGCTCAGCGGACCAGACGGAGCAGACTTCCTGCGCTCCCTCATTGACGACGTCATCCGGCCCGACGACGCCATCGCAGCCGGCAACGGCCTCGGCGACCTCGCCCCGAAGCTCCCCGCGAGCCTCTCGCCTGGCACGAAGCGCGCGTTCCAGCTCGGCGCCTTCGCGGGTCCGGGCGTCCCGTGGCTCGCAGTCCCGCTCATGCGCCGCGCCACGTCCGCGTTCTTCGGCGACGACACCGTCCGCAACGTGCCCGCCGAGATCTCGGCGGCCGCCGAGCGCGCAGCCTCCCGGGGAGCGGTGCCGCGCATCCGCCTGCTCGGCGACGCCGTGCTCGGCGAGCGCGGCTCGAACGCGAGCCTCGAGACCTACACGCAGCTGCTCGCCGCGGGTCAGGTTCGCGAGCTCGAGCTGCGCGTCGCCGACATCGAGGCGCAGCCGGCTCTCTGGGACTTCGACGGCACCCTCGAACGGGTCGTCTTCAAGCTCGCCGCGCTCGGACGCGCGGCGCTCACCGCCCCGACCCCGCCATTGATCATGCTGCGCACGCAGTCCTCGGCCGATCTCGAGCTGACCGTGCAGGCGTTCATGCGCGCCTTCGAGCAGGAGGAGCTGCGTGGCCTGCACGTCGGCATCTCCCTGCCGGCCCAGTTCCCCGAGACGCCCGGCCTGCTGCGCCGCATCGGCGGGTGGGCGCACATGCGACGCGAGGACCTCGGCTCCGACATCACGGTCGCCATCACCCGAGACGCGAACCACGAGCTCGAGCGCGCCGACGCCGTGATCAACGGCTGGCGCCTCGCGACCTACGCGTCCGAGGCCGACGTCGACGCCAACTTCGCGCGCCTCCTCGACGAGGCGCTCGCCATCGACCACGCCGCAGCCTTCAGGGTCGAGGTCGAGGCGGATGCTCGCCGCGACGTCGCGCTCGCCGCGGCCATCGCGAAGGCGCGAGGTCTGCCGAGGCCGGTGCGGGTCGTCGTGCCGCGCTCGAGCGACGAGGCGGCGCTCGGCCGCATCCGCTCGGCAGGGGCAGAGGTCGTCGAGCGAACGCCCGTCATCACGGGCAGCACGCAGCGTCACGCGGCCAGCTATCTGCAGCACCGGGTGGACGTGCGGGCCAAGCAGCTCGGAGCGGACCCAGCCGAGGGCGCACCCGCCGCTGCTGCCGGCCTCCCGGCCGACGCCGTGCATCCCGACGACGAGCGCCTCCTCAGCGCGACGGCGCGCATGCGGCAGATCGATTCCGGCCCCAACCGCGAGCAGGACCGCGTGCTCGCGGACGACGCCGCGACCGTCACGGCCAGCATCCAGCTCGAGCTCTTCCCCGAGGGCCTCTTCGAGGACGAGGAGCCAGCAGCCCAGCGGCCCGCGCGAGTGAGAAAGCTCAAACCAGCCTCGAAGCCCGTCATCGAAGACGAGGAAGAGGTCACCGAGAACCCCGCCGACACCGGGCCGAGCCCCCGCCTCACCGAGGTGGTGCTCGGCCTGAAGCGCGGCAGGCTGCTGCGCAACACGTTCAGGAACGCGCCAGGCACCGACCCGTCGCTCGCCAGCAACCGAGAGTGGCTCCTCTCCATCCAGCGCCGCGTGCCGCGCAGCGAACTCGGCATCGACGAGGTCGAACGGCACCTGCTGCACGAGCCGGGCGACGTGGATGCGCTGCTCTCGCGGGCAGAGCGTGCGGCCGAGCCGTGGGCGCAGAAGCCGGGCTGGGAGCGGGCAGCGGTGCTCGAGAAGGTGGCGAAGGCCCTCGAAGCGAACCGGGCGCGCCTCATCGAGGTTGCCGTCTCCGAGACGGGGACCCCGCTGCCCGACGTCGACGCCGACGTGAGCCGCTGCGTCGACCTCGCGAACTACTACGCGCACCTCGCACGCCAGCTCGACCGCATGCAGGGGGCCGACTTCGAACCCGTCGCGGTGACCGTCGTCACGCCCTCCTGGGTCCCGGCAGTCGCGGGCAGCGCAGGCCACACGGCGCAGGCGCTCGCCGCCGGCAGCGCGGTCGTGCTGAAGCCGTCGCCTCGAACGCGCCGCACCGCGGCGGTCTTCGCGGAGGTGCTGTGGGACGCGGACATCCCGCGCGACCTCGTGCAGCTCGCGATCTGCGACGAGAGCCTCCTCTCCGACGAGCAGCTCGGGCAGATGCTCATCACCGACGACCGCGTGCAGCGGGTGCTGCTCAGCGGCAACTGGGAGACGGCCCGCTCGTTCCTGCGCTGGCGCCCAGACCTGCCGCTCATCGCCGCGACGAGCGGCAAGAACTCGATGATCATCACGCCGAGCGCCGACCTCGACCGGGCCGCGCTCGACGTCGCACGCAGCGCGTTCCTCAGCGCGGGGCAGCGTCCGGGGCATGCGGGCACCGTCATCCTCGTCGGCTCCGTGGCCCGCTCGAAGCGCTTCCACGAGCAGCTCGCCGACGCCGTCGCCTCCCTGCGCATCGGCTACCCGAGCGACCCCGGCGCCGTCGTCGGCCCCCTCGTGTCCCCGCCGGACTCGCAGCTGCGCTTCGCGCTCAGCTCCCTCGGCGAGGGCGAGTCGTGGCTCGTCGAACCGAGACAGCTCGACGACACGGGGCGCCTGTGGTCGCCCGGCATCCGCGCCGGCGTGAAGCCAGGCAGCTACCAGCACGTCACCGAGTTCTTCGGCCCTGTCCTGAGCGTCATGCACACGCACACGCTCGACGAGGCGATCCGCCTGCAGAACTCGACCCAGTACGGGCTGACGGCGGGCATCCACTCGCTCGACCGCACGGAGATCGCCGAGTGGCTGCGGCGAGTGGAGGCCGGCAACCTCTACGTGAACCGCGACATCCTCGGCAACACGCCCCAGCGTCAGCCGTTCGGCGGCTGGTTGCGCTCCATGGTCGGCACGGCGACGAAGTTCGGCGGCCCCAACTCGCTGCTCTCCCTCGGCACGTGGCGTCCGAACCACGGCGAGCAGTCGCAGACGCTGCACCTGAGGGGCATCGACGAGCAGGCGACGGCCCTCATCGAGTCGGCGGCTCCCTTCATGGACTACGAGACCTTCGACCGCCTGCGCCGTGCCTCGCTGAGCGACCAGATCGCCTTCAACGAGGAGTTCGGGGAGGTCTCCGACGTCTCGAATCTGGGGTTCGAGCGCAACCTCATGCGGTACATCCCGGTGCAGGCCACGATCCGTGCCGCCGAGGACGCGACGCTCGCCGACCTCATCCGCACCGTCGTCGCGGCTCGCATCGTGCGTTCGAAGCCGCTCATCACCTCCGGCATCGAGGTGCCAGATGCGGTGCTCGCCGAACTGCAGGCCCAGAATCTGACGGTGCGGCGAGAGACGGATGCGGAGTTCGCCGAGCGGGCGAGGGCCGGCGGCATCGAGACGCTGCGCGTGCGCCTCGTCGGCGGCAAGCGGCGTGAGTTCTGCGACGCCCTCGAAGGCGATCCGGACATCTCCATCTGGTCGGATGAGGTCACGCCGGCCGGTCGCATCGAGGCGCTCCCGTTCCTCCGAGAGCAGGCGATCTCCATCACGGCGCACCGCGGCGGGCATCCGGACCTGCGCATGCAGCAGCTCTTCCCGTACGAGCAGACGTTCGATCCGGATGCGCCCATCACGCAGGGCCCCACGAAGTCCCGCGGGTAGGCGCGCGCTGGCGTAGCGGGCGCCGGGCAGCTGCCCAGCCACGCAGGGGCGCAATGGGCCAGCGGTGCAGCTGTGCAGATGCTCGCTGTCCGCGGGGCTTCGCTGTCGGTCCTGCTCGACCGTCGGCGCCGCCGCTGTCCAACATGAGTGCGATTTCGGCGCTTGAGGCCAGTTGGAGGGGTTGGGGTGCTGTTTTTGCACCGATGTTGGTCAGCGGCGCCGACGCTGCCGCTTCCGGACTTGGCACTGCGCCGTGAAGCTGCGCGGTGCCGCTGCGCGGAGGCGACGCTGCGCGGGGTGGCTGCCGCGCGCGCCGGCTGGATGCGCGGCTCGCGAGGGTGCATCCGCTTCGCCTACGATCAGGCGCATGTCTGCCGATGTCGCCGGAGCGCCGAACACCCTGCACGCACTCGAATCTCTGCACCGTGAGCTGCCAGGACGGGTGGTGACGGACCCGGCGGCGCTCGAGCCGCTGCGCGTCGATCGTTCTGGTGTGGTCGCCGCTGGCGTGCCGGTGGCGCTGGTCGAGGCGGAGTCCGTCGCGGATGTGCAGGCCGTGTGCCGCATCGCGAGCGAGTTCGGGGTGCCGATCGTCACGCGCGGGGCCGGTACCGGCCTCGCTGGCGGGGGCGCTGGCGGCGCTGGCGAGATCGTGCTGTCGACGCTGCGCATGAACCGGATCCTGGAGATCTCGGCGGCGAACCAGCTGGCCGTCGTGCAGCCCGGCATCCTCAACGGCGCCCTCAACGAGGAGCTCGAGGGACACGGCTTCTGGTGGGCGCCCGACCCGGCGTCGAAGCACATCTCGTCGGTCGGCGGCAATATCGCGACGAACGCCGGCGGGCTGCTGTGCGCGAAGTACGGGGTGACTCGCGAGGCGGTGCTCGGTCTCAAGGTCGTGCTCATCGACGGCTCGGTCATCGACGTCGGCCACCGCACGGTCAAGGGGGTCACGGGCCTCGACCTGTGCGCGCTCATGGTGGGCTCGGAGGGCACGCTCGGCGTGATCGTCGAGTGCACGCTCAAGCTGCGTCCGCTGGTCGATGGGGTCGTCCCGACGATCGGCGCGTACTTCCCCGACGTGGGGAGCGCGGCCCGCGCGTCAGCGGCGGTCACCGCGTCTGGCATCCAGCCGGCCATCATGGAGCTCATGGACGGGGGCGTGCTCCGCGCCGTCTCGGCGTACACGGGTGTCGACCTCGCGTCTCACGGCGACTCATACCTGCTCATCCAGACTGATGGGGCGAACGCGGTGGCGGAGGCGGAGGGCATCGTCGAGGTGCTGCGCGCCAACGGCGGGGCGGCGGAGATGACGACGGACCCGCAGTCGGCGCTCACGCTCGTGGATGTGCGGCGGCAGGCGTACGCCGCGAAGGAGGCCCTCGGGCAGGTGCTCGTGGAGGACGTCTCCGTGCCGAGAGACCGGCTGCCAGACATGTTCGCGAAGATCGACGAGGTCGCCGCGCGCACCGGGACGACGATCGTCACGGTCGCGCATGCGGGCGACGGGAACCTGCATCCGACGTTCATCTACGACCGGGCGGAGCCTGTCGTCCCGCAGGCGGTGTGGGATGCGGCCGACGAGCTGTTCACGTACGCCATCTCGATCGGCGGAACCCTCACGGGCGAGCATGGGGTCGGTGTGCTCAAGCGGCAGTGGCTCGGCGCGGAGCTCGGCGAGCGTCAGTACGAGCTGCAGCGCGGCATCAAGGGCCTCTTCGACCCGAAGGGGCTTCTGAACCCGGGCAAGGTCTTCGCCGAGTAGCGGATGCTCGCGGGGCGAGTGCACCTCGCTCGCGCGGTCCGTCTCGCCTGCCGGGCCGTCTGCAGCTCGCTGGCAGGATCTCTCGATTGACGGGAAATTCTGCGGGACCCCGGGCGTGCCGTCCAGGCGGGCGCTCCGCGAAACAAGCGCGTCACATTGCGTCCACTAGTCTCGGGGCATGGGTGACCTCTTCGACGGCTACAGCCAGGCTCTGACCAGGCAATCCCAAGCGGCGCTGTCGCCGCCATTCGACGAGATGTTCATGGGGGAGGCGCCAGAGGGCGAGCTCGATCCGCGGCGCACGTACCGAGATCTCTACGACGTCCTCTCGGGGATGACGCAGGAGCAGATTCGGCACCGCTCCGACTCGCTTGCGGACTCCTACCTCGCCCAGGGCGTCACGTTCGACTTCGCCGGCGAGGAGCGCCCGTTCCCGCTCGACGTGGTCCCGCGCGTCATCGAGCGCGCCGAGTGGCAGAAGACGGAAGCCGGCATCAAGCAGCGCGTCCGTGCCCTCGAGGCGTTCCTCGACGACGTGTACGGCGACCAGCGGGCCATCGCCGACGGCGTGATCCCCGCGAGCCTCATCGCCTCCTCGGTGCACTACCACCGGGTCGCGAAGGGCATCCGCACGGCGAACGGCGTGCGCATCCACGTGTCGGGCATCGACCTCATCCGCGACGAGCACGGCGAGATGCGCGTGCTCGAAGACAACGTGCGCGTCCCGTCCGGCGTCTCCTACGTCATCTCGAACCGGCGCGCCATGGCGCAGACGCTCCCTGAGCTCTTCTCGCGCATGCGCGTCCGCCCGGTCGGCGACTACCCGAACCGACTCCTCGGGGCGCTTCGGGCCTCCGCCCCAGACGGCATCGAGGACCCGACGGTCGTCGTCCTCACCCCCGGCGTCTACAACTCCGCGTACTTCGAGCACACGCTGCTCGCGCGCCTCATGGGCGTCGAGCTCGTCGAGGGCCGCGACCTGTTCTGCTCGGGCGGTCGGGTGTGGATGCGCACCACGGCCGGCCCGCAGCGCGTCGACGTCATCTACCGCCGCGTCGACGACGACTACCTCGACCCGCTGCAGTTCCGCCGCGACTCGATGCTCGGCTCTCCCGGCCTCATGATGGCGGCACGCCTCGGCAACGTCACGATCGCGAACGCGGTCGGCAACGGCGTCGCCGACGACAAGCTCGTGTACACCTACATGCCCGACCTCATCCGCTACTACCTGTCGGAGGAGGCGATCCTGCCGAACGTCGACACGTGGCGCCTCGAGGAGCCGGACGCGCTCGAGGAGGTGCTCGACCGCCTCGACGAACTCGTCGTGAAGCCGGTCGACGGCTCGGGCGGCAAGGGCCTCATGATCGGGCCGAGCGCCTCGAAGACGGAGCTCGACGAGATGCGGGTGCGGCTGCTCGCCGACCCGCGCGGCTGGATCGCGCAGCCCGTCGTGCAGCTCTCGACCATCCCGACGCTCGTCGACGACGGGATGCGGCCGCGCCACGCGGACCTGCGCCCGTTCGCCATCAACGACGGCCACGACGTGTGGGTGCTGCCTGGTGGCCTCACTCGCGTCGCCCTCCCGGAGGGGCAGCTGGTCGTGAACTCCAGCCAGGGCGGCGGGTCGAAGGACACGTGGGTGGTCGGCGCCGAGCGGAGCTTCTCCAAGCCGCAGCCGCACGGCGTCGAGGAGCTCCTCGACGACCAGGCCGACGTGTCGGAGACGCCGCACCCCGTGACGGGCGTGCTGCGTGTCATCCCGCACCGCCAGGACCACATGCCGCAGGACGCCCCGAAGCGCGGCGACCAGCAGCAGGTGCAGCAGCAGACGCAGGGCCGTCAGCCGCAAGCCCAGTCGCACTCGCATTCACAGTCAGAGCAGGTGCAGCAACAGCAGCAGGCGCGCGCTGAAGCGTCGCCGGCAGCCGCATCCGCCGGCAAGAACCCGAAGGGAACGGACGCATGCTGAGCCGTATCGCCGAGTCGCTCTTCTGGATCGGCCGCTATGTGGAGCGTGCCGACGGCACCGCCCGCATCCTGGACGTGCACCTGCAGCTGCTCCTCGAAGACCCTTGGGTCGACGAGGCGACGGCCTGCCGTTCGCTCCTCAGCGTCATGGGGGCAGCGGATGTGCACCCCGACACGGAGCTCACCCGCTCGGACGTCCTGAACCTCCTCGCGGTCGACCGTTCGCAGCCCGCATCCATCGCCTACTCGGTGAACGCGGCCCGCGAGAACGCTCGCCGTGCCCGCGAGATCGTGTCGACGGAGCTGTGGGAGTGCCTCAACGCCACCTACTCGCGCATGCCGTTCAGCGTGCGGCAGGAGAAGGTGCACGACCTGTTCGCGTGGGTTCGCGAGCGTTCGGCGCTCGCGGTCGGCGTCGTGAACTCGGCGGCGAGCCGTGACGACGCGTACCAGTTCATGATGCTGGGGCGTTCGCTGGAGCGCGCAGATATGACGGCGCGGCTGCTCGCGACGCGTTCGCTCACCGAGGCCTCCGGAGCGTCGTGGACGACGATCCTCCGCTCGTGCGGTGCGTACGAGTCGTACCTGCGCACGTACCACGGCATGCCGTCGGCGGCCAACGCCGCGGAGTTCCTGCTGCTCGACCGCCTGTTCCCGCGGTCGATCCAGTACTCGGTGTCGACGGCCCTCTCGAGCCTCTACGACATCCAGCCGCGCCACGAGCGCGGTGGCCGCGTCGGCGTCACCGACCAGGCCCAGCGGCTTCTCGGGCAGATCTCCTCTGACCTCGAATACCGCCCCATCCACGACACACTGGCCGACCTGCCCCGCTACATGGATGGTGTGCAGGACGCGGTCTCTCGGGCTTCCGAGGCGATCCGTCAGCGCTACTTCCCGTCGATCACGGCACCGAGCTGGGTGGGAGACAACTCATGAGCCGCATCCGCATCCGCCACTCCACCGGTTTCCGGTACGAGGGCGACGTCACGACCTCGTACAACGAGGCCCGCATGCTGCCGATGGCCAACAACGGCCAGTTCGTGCTGTTCGGGCACCTCGACGTCACGCCGCACTCGTCGACGCACAACTACTCCGACTACTGGGGCACGAAGGTGACGGCGTTCGAGGTACTCAACCCGCACTCGGAGCTGTCGCTGACCGCGTCGAGCCTCGTCGAGGTGCGCCAGCGGCCCGAGGCTGGCCAGCTGTCGCTCAGCTGGGATGAGCTCGCCCGCGAGCGGCTGCGCAGCGTCGAGCTCGTGGAGCAGACCGCGCAGACGCGCCTCACGATGCCGCCCGACGACGTGAAGGCGCTCGCCGCTGAGGTGAAGGGCGCCAATGCCGGACCCGCGTCCACCGCGATGGAGATCCTCCACCTCGTGTACGAAGCTGTCGCCTACGAGGGCGGCGTGACGGGTGTTCGCACGACGGCGGCCGAGGCGTGGGAGCACAAACGCGGCGTGTGCCAGGACATCTCGCACATCGCACTCGGTGCGCTCCGTGCTGCGGGAATCCCGGCGATCTACGTGTCCGGCTACCTGCACCCGCGCCCGAACGCCGAGATCGGCGAGACGGTCAGCGGCGAGTCCCACGCGTGGATCGAGTACTGGGACGGCGAGTGGCGCGGTTGGGACCCCACCAACGACATCCCGATCGGCGAGCGCCACGTGCTCGTGGGTCGTGGCCGCGACTACAACGACGTGCCCCCGCTGCGCGGCGTGTACGCGGGCCCGTTCTCCTCGCAGCTGTTCGTGAAGGTCGACATCACTCGAGAGGCGTAGCCATGACGGGGTCGGCCACCGGTTCGCAGGGCGGTTCCGCCGGTGGGTCGCACGGCGGCTCGCAGGGGCGGGCGGATGCGCGCGGCCCAGCCGCCCCGAAGCCCGACCCGTCCGGCGCCCCGGCCTCGTTCGTCGTGCCGGTCGGTCATGGCATCGACGTGCACGTCTACGAGTGGGCGTGCGAGTCGCCACGAGGCGTCATCCACCTGTCGCACGGTTCCGGCGAGCACGCGAAGCGCTACGACGCGTACGCGCGCGACCTGGTCGCGGCCGGCTACTCGGTCGTCGCCCACGATCACCTCGGTCACGGGCAGACGGGCCTCGGCGCCCACGGGCTGTCGGTGCTCCCCACGACCGAGAACCGGGCCGCGCTCGAGGCGCTCGAGGACATCTCCGCGTGGGTGCGCGACCGGTACCCGAAGCTGCCGCTCATCCTGCAGGGGCACTCGTGGGGTTCGCTGCTCGCGCAGCAGCTGCTCGCCCACGACTCGGCGTTCTTCTCCGCGTGCATCCTGACCGGGACGACGCTCGCGGTGCCGGGCTTCATCAACGCCGGGAATCTGAACCGGCGCTTCGAGCCGGACGAGACCGGCCTGCTCTGGTTGAGCCGCAACCCGGATGCTCGCCGCGCGTTCGCGTACGACGATCTGTGCTTCGACATCGCGAAGATGCCCGTGTGGTCGGCGCGGGGCGCGCTGCAGCTCGCGCACATCCCGCCTCGGGCCGCCTCCGGCAAGCTCGACGACGTGCCGGTGCTGATCATGGCCGGGTCGGAGGATTCGATCGGATACGGCGAGCGGGGGCCGCGCGCGCTCGCGCGGCTGTACCGGAAGCGGTCGAAGCTGAGCGATGTGACGCTCAGGATCTACCCGGAGGCGCGCCACGAGCTCCTCAACGAGCTGAACCGCGACGAGGTCATCGCCGATATCGTCGCGTGGCTCGACACCCGCATCCCGCTCCCCGCCTGACCCCGCGCGCGCCTGTCGGCCCTCCCGCC
>NZ_PSYC01000044.1:0-26389 GCF_002931515.1 Pseudoclavibacter sp. RFBG4
GGCGGGCGCCCGTGAGCGAGCAGACGTGATTACGGGGTCGTGAACGTGATCTCCGCGACCTTCTGCGAGATGCGCGAGTTCGGATCGTCCAGTTCCCCACTCCATGCGTTCGCCAGGATCGTGATCTTGGTGCCGGTCGAAGGCATGTAGCGGGACGCCATCATTCCCTCGGAGCCGTCCGACCAGCGCAAGCGCTGCGCGAGGAGCTCCAGCTCGTAGCCGTCTGCCCCCTTCAGGACGAGCGGAACGGGGTCACCGACCGCCTCAGGCTTGGCGGTGAACTGCAGCGACGCCGAGTTCAGCTCCGACCTCGTCATATCCTCGTCCCGGTACTCGCTCTTGTGCAGGTTCTCTTGCGCGATCGAGAAGTAGGCACCGGATGCGGGGTCGCTCAGGATGTAGAGGTTCGGCTGCCGTTCGGAGATGTCCTGCTCCCATCCGCCGAGGGGCGGGTTCACGACGGTGATGCCGTTCGGGAACACGACGTCGGTCGTGATCGGGATGAACCCGGGTGCGGCGTCCTGAGGCGCGGCAGGCATGAGCGTGCTCGTCGGCACGGGGGTCGAGGTGGCCGCGTTCGGGTCGGCGCCGCCGACGGGGATGGTGGGGTCGTTCGGCGAGCTGAACGCCATGACGAGGCCCACGACCAGGGCGACGATCGCGACGCCGCTGATGCCGACGCCGAGGAGCAGGCCGACGGGGCGCCTGCGCTGCTTCTGCAGCTCAGGGTCTTCGCCGAGCTCTCGACGCCGTGGTTGGGGCGTCGCCTGCTGCTGCGGGGCGTAGCGAGGCGGCGGGGCACCAGCTGGCAGATGCGACGGTGGCGCCTGGACGAACGGCGCCTGCCCAGGGATGCCGGTCTGCGGCTGGCCTGGGAACTGCCCGGGACGCTGTGGCTGGCCTGGCGCGGGAGGTCGCCCGGGAGCGGGAGCCTGACCCGGCGCGCCGAAGCCGCCAGAAGCCTGGCCGGGTCCGGCTCCAGGGTGCGGGAACTGACCGGGAGCAGGCGGCTGCCCGTTCGGCGGCGCTCCCCACGGAGGCTGCTGACCGGGGACATGCTGCCCCGGACCTTGCCGACCGGGACCTTGTTGACCAGAGCCCTGCTGACCAGGCCCTTGCCGACCGGGGCCCTGGGCCGGTGGTCCGCCCCACGCGCCCAGGCCACCCTGAGGAGCGGCACCCGGCTGCTGCCGACGGGGGTCGAACCCGCCGTTCTGACCCGGCGGTGGCGTGAGGGGCGGTTGCGTCATGCCTGCGAGAGTACCGCCCGCGCCAGGCAGCTGCCTTGAGAGCTGCCTGGCGCGGGCGGTGCATGCGGCTGCGCGACGGTCAGTCGAAGATGCGTCGCAGCAGGTTCGTGTCGGCGAGGTCGACGAGCTCGTCTCCGCGCCCGGAGAGCACTGTCCGCAGCGCGTAGAGAGTGAAGCCCTTGACCTGCTCGGCCGTGATGGTCGGCGGGATGGACAGCTCCTGCCGTGCCGTCACGACGTCGATGAGCGCGGGCCCGTCGTGGGCGAAGGCTTCGCGGAGGGCAGCCTCGAGGTCATTCGGGTTCTCGACGCGCTGCCCGTGGATGCCGACCGCCTTGGCTACCTCGGCGAAGTCGGGGTTGTCGAGGTCGGTGCCGTAGTTCACGAATCCGGCGGCCTTCATCTCGACCTCCACGAAGTTCAGCGACGAGTTGTTGAACACGATGATCTTCACGGGCAGCTTGCTCTGCCTGAGCGTGAGCAGCTCCCCCAGGAGCATCGCGAGTCCGCCGTCTCCCGCGAGCGCCACCACCTGGCGTCCCGGGAAGGCGGTCTGGGCGCCGACCGCCTGCGAAAGGGCGTTGGCCATGGAACCGTGGCTGAACGAGCCGATGAGCCTCCTCTGGCCGTTCATCTCGAGGTAGCGGGCCGCCCAGACGACCGGGGAGCCGACATCCGGGATGAAGACGGCGTCGTGGCTCGCGAGCTCGCTCACGAGCCGCGCCACGTACTGCGGGTGGATGGGGGCGCGCCCCCGGTCGTTGTCAGCGAGCGCGTCGAGCTCTTTCCGGGCCTTCCGGTAGTGCTTCACGGAGGCGTCGAGGTGCTTGCCGCTCTTGTTGGCCTCGAGGAGCGGGATGAGGGCGTCGAGGGTGTCGCCGACGTCGCCGACGAGTCCGAGGTCGAGGGGTGTGCGCTTGCCGAGCTGCTCGCCGCGGATGTCGACCTGGATGATCTTCGCCTTTGATGGGAAGAACTGCTGGTACGGGAAGTCGGTGCCGAGCATGAGGAGCGCATCGCAGTCTTCGATGGCCCGGTAGCCGGAGGAGAAGCCGAGCAGCCCCGTCATGCCGACGTCGTAGGGGTTGTCGTACTCGATGAACTCCTTCCCGCGGAGCGCGTGCACGATGGGTGCCTGCAGCGCCTCCGCGGCGGCCAGCAGCTGCGCGTGTGCGCCCTGCGTGCCAGCGCCACCGAGGATGGTGACCTTCTTCGCCGAGTTGAGGATGTCGGCTGCCCGCGCCAGTTCGTCGTCGGCAGGGCGCACGACGGGCTTCGCAGGCAGGATCGGTGCCGACTTGCGTCGTCCTGTGCTCTCCTGCAGGAAGATCTCCCCGGGAATCACGACAACGGCGACGCCGCGCTTCTCGACCGCGGCGCGCATGGCGATCTCCAGGATCCGAGGCAGCTGCTCCGGCACCCCCACCATCTCGCAGTACACGCTGCTCTCCCGGAAGAGCTCCTGCGGGTGCGTCTCCTGGAAGTAGCCGCTGCCGATCTCCGCGGACGGGATGTGGGCGGCGATCGCAAGCACGGGAACGCGGCTTCGGTTGGCGTCGTACAGCCCGTTGATGAGGTGCAGGTTGCCCGGGCCGCAGCTGCCGGCGCACACAGCGAGCTCGCCCGTGAGCGCGGCGTCTGCGGAGGCGGCGAAGGCGGCGGCCTCCTCGTGTCGCACGTGCGACCAGGCGACCTCGTCGTTTCGTCGGATGGCGTCAGTGAATCCGTTGAGCGAGTCTCCGGGTAGCCCGTAGACGCGCTCGACTCCGGCATCGTGGAGGATATCGACGATCGTGTCAGCGACTGTAGTCATGGCGTGATCCTCTGCCTTGAAACGGGGAGCCAGCCGAGCGCTGGACTGGCGACGAATCGATGTGGGTGCTATGTCGTCGGCTACGCCTGGCTGACGCGCACCATGTTGCCGGAGGGGTCGCGGAATGCGGCATCTCTGACGCCCCAGAACTGGTCGGTGGGCTCCTGCAGCACCTCGACTCCGCCCGTCGCCAGCACCCTCTCGAACAGCGCGTCGAGGTCGCTCGTTCGGAAGAGGAGGCCGGGCAGCTCCCCCTTCGCCAGCAGTGCTGCGAGCGTGTCGCCGTCTTCCTCAGAGCGCCCCGCCTTCGGGTGCGAGAGCACGATCTCGAGCTCCGGCTGCCCGGGGGCGGAGAGCGTGACCCAGCGGAACCCCTCATTCGGAACCTCGCTGCGCACCTCCAGGCCGAGGGCGTCTCGGTAGAACACGAGCGCCGCATCCGGGTCGTCGGTGAACACGTGCACGTGGCTGAGTGAGAGCGTCATGTGTCCGATGCTAGGACCGGCCACCGACATCCACTTCTTGGAAACTGCTCAGAGAAATGACTGCCCGTCGCCGGCTTCCCGTTGCGCCATGCCTGGGCGGTCGCGCACCCGGCGGGGCCGCCCCCAGATCTGCGAGGTGCAGCTCGGGATGACGACGCTGCCGCTGTGATCACGCGCCCGGTAGGCACTCGGCGACTCGCCGACGATCTCTGCGAAGCGGCTGCTGAACGAGCCGAGACTCGTGGCCCCGACCGCCGTGCACGCGTCCGTCACGCTCACCTCGCCGCTGCGCAGCAGCGCCTTGGCGCGCTCGATGCGCCGCGTCATGAGACGGGCATACGGGGTCTCGCCGTATGCCTCTCGGAAGCGTCGACTGAAGTGAGCCGTCGACATGTGGGCTGCCCTCGCCATGGCCGGCACGTCGAGCGGGCTCGCGAACTCCCGGTCGATGAAGTCGCGCGCACGACGAAGACGGCGCAGCTCATCGAGATCGGTTGAGGCCATAGCACCAGTATGTGCGGGTGTGTCCGCCACGGCCTGACCAACTTGAGTGCAGAAACTCGCGGACGGGCCCCGCTGCGGCCCGGTGCGGCGGATATCGCACGGAAGCTGGTCAGCGGCGGCGCGCGGCCCGCGCCTCCCCCGATCGGTGGATGCGTATCCGCCGGTCGGACCCTGTCGCGCACGCTCCCCGCCGCGTTTGATTGCACCATGAGCACACAAGCAGCCATCGAGGTCTCCGACCTCGTCAAACGCTACGGCGACCGCGACGTCGTCGACCGCCTCTCCTTCGAGGTCAGACACGGTGAGACCTTCGCCTTCCTCGGCCCCAACGGCGCTGGAAAGAGCACCACGATCGAGATCCTCGAGGGCTTCCGCACGGCGACCTCGGGTACCGCGCGCGTGCTCGAGCAGGACCCGGCCCGCGGCAACGCCGAGTGGCGAGGCCGAATCGGCGTCGTCAGCCAGTCGAGCGCCGACATCGAGCGCTATTCGGCCCGCGAGGTGCTGCGTCACTTCGCAAGCCTCTACCGAAACCCCCGCGCTGTGGACGACACCATCGAGCGGTGCGGCATCGCCCCATTCGCGTCGCAGCGAGTCGGTCGCCTCTCCGGTGGCCAGAAGCGGCGAGTGGATGTCGCGCTCGGCATCATCGGCAACCCGGAGGTGCTGTTCCTCGACGAGCCGACAACCGGGTTCGACCCCAACGCGCGTCGCGAGTTCTGGGGTCTCATCCAGCAGCTCAAGGGCGAGGGCATGACCATGGTGCTCACGACGCACTATCTCGACGAGGCGGAGCAGCTCAGCGACCGCGCCGGGATCATCGCCGCCGGGAAGCTCGTCGAGATCGGCGACATCGCGACGATCGGCGGGCCGAAGTCGCGCACGCCGCGGGTTCGCTGGCAGGAGCAGGACGGCAGGTGGCGCGAGGAGACGACGGATGCGCCCGCACAGCTCGTCGGCGCGCTCGTCGAGCGCCTCGGCCCGGAACCCGCCGGGCTCACCGTGACCCGCCCGTCCCTGGAGGACGTCTACCTGGAGATCATCGGCGAGCACCCGGCCGCCTCCCCCGCGACCGCCTCGCCCGCCGCGGCATCCGCGGCGACCGATGAGGTAGCCCGCGCTGCCGCACCCGCAGGAGGAACGCGATGAGCCAGACCGCAATCTCGGGCGACGCGAAGGCGCAGCCGAGCGTCCGATCGACCACACGCACACCGTCGCAGCCCAGGTCCACGATCGGCAACGGTCTTCGGCGCATCGCCTTCGAGCTGCGCGGCTACTTCAGGCAGACCGACCAGGTGTTCTTCGTCTTCCTGTTCCCGCTCGTCATGTTCGCGCTCTTCGCCTCGATCTTCAGCGGCGAGACGGTCGTCGACGACCCACGCTTCGCCGACGTGACGATGTCGCAGTACTACCTGACCGGGATGCTCGCGATGGCGATCCTCCTCTCCGGCATGCAGTTCCTCGGCATCGACATCGCCACGGAGAAGCACGAGGGCGGCCTCGCCCGACTCGGCGCGACACCGCTCAGCCCGGTGTCGTTCTTCATCGGGAAGATCGGGCTCGTCCTCATCACGTGCACGCTGCAGCTGGCGATGCTGATGGGGCTCGCGGTCATCGCCTTTGACATCTCGCTGCCGGAAGATGGCGAGCTGTGGGCGCGCTTCGCCTGGCTCGCTGCCCTCGGCATCCTCTGCTTCGCCTCCCTCGGAATCGCGATCTCGGCGCTCCCGCGCTCTGCACGGTCCGCATCCGCCATCGTGCTGCCGCTTGTGCTCGTGCCGCAGTTCCTCTCGGGCATCTACGTGCAGTTCTCGGTCCTGCCCGAGTGGATGCAGCAGGTGTCGAACCTCTTCCCGCTCGCCGGTCTCGTGCGCGGGATGCGCAGCGTGTTCCTGCCGGATGCCTTCGCGGCCGCCGAGGTCGGAGGCACGTGGGGACTGGGGGCCGCGGCGATCACGCTCGGCGTCTGGACCGTCATCGGGCTCGTCGCGAGCCTGCTCACCTTCCGCTGGAGTCGAGGGCGGAGTTGATGCTCCTGACCCGATCGTGCAGCAATGTCGGTGGGGTGCGGGAGGATGAGCGCATGGTCGACTTCTGGTTTCGGGACGGGCGCTGGTGGCACCTGCTGATCGTGGGCACGGCGGTCGCGAACACCGTCGTCGCGGGCTCGGTGGCGGCGTTCGCGGCCACCCAGTCCGAACGCTCCGAGGCGCTCGTGGCGACGGGGGCGCTCCTGCTCATCCCCGTCGTGTGGCTCGCTTTCGGCGTCAGGTCGCTCGCCGACCCGCGCCGCGGCGCGGTACTGATCCTGCTCGTCACCCTGCTCGTGACGGTCTCGATGGTGCTCGTGCCCTGGACGGGCTTCGTGCAGACCCTCATCTATCCGCTCGTCTGGCTGGTGTGCGTGAGCGCGAGGCGGAGCATCATCGTCTCGATCGGCATCGCGTTCGGCATCGGCGTCGTGTCCGCGCTGTACAACGGGGTCGAGGAGATCCCGGATATCCTGCCCGGCCAGCTCTTCAGCGTCGCGGCGACCTGCGGCATCGGGCTGTCGATCAGCTACGCCTGGCGAGTGGCTGACGAGCGACGTGAGCTGCTCGAGCAGCTCACGGCCTCCCAGGAGCACGTGCAGGAGCTCTCGCGGCTGAGCGGCGCCTCGGTCGAGCGGGAGCGCATCTCCCGCGACCTGCACGACACGCTGGCTCAGACGTTGGCCGGCCTCGCGATGCTGGCTGACCGCAGTGCCAAGGAGATCGGGCGGATGCGCGACGACGAGAGCTCCGCAGGGGCTCAGCTGCGCGAGGCGCTCTCCGCGCAGGAGGAACGGGCCGACCTCATCGCGTCGCTCGCCCGCGACGCTCTCGCCGAGGCGCGGGGGCTCATCGCCGAGAACGCGCCGGTGCGGTCGACCGACCCCGCGGACGCGACCTTCGCGGATGCCCTGAGGCGCCTCGTCGCTCGGTTCCGGCGTGAGACGGGCGTGCTCGCCGAGGCGCGAATCGACCTGGAGGCCGGGGTGCTCGAGCGGGAGAGCGAAGTGGTCCTGCTGCGGTGCGCGCAGGAGGCCCTGTCGAACGCGAGGAGGCACGCACATGCCACGAACGTGCACCTCTCAGTGGAACTCGGAGCAGCGAACGTCGTGCTAAATGTCACCGACGACGGCCGAGGATTCGAGCTCGAGGCGGAGCCCGCCGGATTCGGGTTGGACAGCCTCCGCGACCGCGCCAACGCGATCGGGGGCGGCGTGGACATCTCCAGCGCACCAGGACGTGGCACGATCGTGACCGTGACGATTCCGGCGAGAGCGAGTGCCGAGCGATGATCCGCATCCTGGTCGCCGACGACCACCCCATCGTGCGCGCCGGACTCGTGGGCATCTTCGAGGACGAGCCCGACATCGAGGTCGTCGCTGAAGCCGCCAACGGGGCCGACGCGGTTGCTCGCGCGACCGCGACGACGCCCGCCGTCGTCGTCATGGACCTGCGCATGCCAGGCACCGACGGTGTGAGCGCGACGAGGCAGATCCTGGCGGCGCTCCCCGAGACGCGCATCCTCGTCGTCACGACCTACGACAGCGACGACGCGATCATCGGTGCCATCGAGGCCGGCGCGAGCGGCTACCTGCTCAAGACGGCCAGTGGGGCCGAGCTCGTGGAGGCCGTTCGCCGTGTGGCCGCGGGCGAACTGGCCCTCGCACCCTCGGTGACCGCGAAGCTCGTGGCCCAGACCCGAGCTGCCGGAACATCGGCATCCGTCGGTTCCGGCACCGCGCAGCCGCCTGCCGGTTCGCCCGGATCAGCCCCCGCGCTCAGCGAACGCGAGCTGCAGGTGCTGCAGCTCGTCGCCGACGGCCTGTCCAACCCTGAGATCGCCGTGCGCCTCCATATCGGTGAGGCGACCGTGAAGACGCACCTCGGCAAGGTCTTCGCGAAGCTCGAGGTCAACTCCAGGGTGCGCGCCGTGACGAGGGGCCTCGATCGCGGCCTGCTCCGCCGGAGCTAGGGCGTCGGCGAACCCAGAAGGACCACGCTTGGGACCAAGGCGCATGAGCGCGGAAGCGTGCGGCCCTGCTGCGGAGTCAGGCCAGAGGACTCTCCGCCCGAAGTCGTAGGCTTGCCGCATGAAGTCCGCCCGCGCCGCCCTGCTTGCACTCCCCACGATCGCGCTCGCCGCGCTCGGGCTGAGCGGATGTGCTCCCGCAGCCACGCCGACGAGCGTCGCGAGCGACAACTACGGCGGCCTGCCGAAGGGATTCGGCGAAGATGTCGGAGCCGGCGACATGGAGGGGCCGCTCGTCATGTGGCTCGACGAGGGCTCCTCGATCTCCGTCACGACGTGGGGCAGCTCGGGATGCCCGGCGATCCTCACCGAAGTCAACGCGGTGAACGCGCAGACCCTCGACCTGCAGTACCTCGAGGCCACGGCCTACCCCGACCAGGCGTGCACGGCGGACTATGCCCCGCACACGAGCGAGGTCGACCTCCCCGACGAGGCCACGGGCTCGCCGCTGACGGTCACGGTGAGCTTCGACGGCGAGGAGCCCCGCGCCTCCGTCGTCCTCGACTGACCGGAGCGTCCGGGGGCTGCGTGACATCCACCCGAGTGCCCTGCCCTGCCAAAAGGTTGACGAGTATTCGCAGAGTCGATAGGGTCGCAGCACGCGCCTAGACAGAGAGGAGTCCCGATAATGCGTACGTTCACATTTTGCATCCAGCAGTCGGCGACTCGTTCCCTGGGCGCCCACATCTCCTGAGCTCCGTGTCGTGGGTGAAGTCTGCCCCCACACCCGACGGATACGCCGCGGCATAGCAGCCGCCGCATTCGTCGACTGCACGGCAGTCACGTCTCTCGCGCCGCGTTAACGCGGCCCCGCTCGAGTGAGCGCCTTCTTCTTGCATGCCTTCTGTCGGAGAGACCACTCTCATGAATCACGTCCTGACCACCGTCCACACCTCAAACCCGAGCACCGTGCACGTCACGATCACGCCCACATCCGCGTCCACGCCCACCTCCGCGGTGCAGCCTTCGCTGCTCCACCGCATCGAGTTGCGCGTCGCACTGTGGCTGCTCATGCGCAGCGCGCGGCGTCAAGAACCCGAACTGGACCACGCCGAGCAGCATCGTCGGCGCCGCAACAGTTCGGAGCGCGCCCGCCGCGAGCAAGACGCACTCCGCGCCTGGTGCGCACAGTGCATGCACCACTGACACGCGTCCCGAACGGACGCTGGGTGCACCGAGAGGGAAGCCCCGAAGCGCGTGCAGCGCTTCGGGGCTTTCGGCTCACCCGGCTGGTCTCGCCCGGCTGTGCCTAGATCGTCAGGTCGACGAGGACAGGCTCGTTGACGAGCCGCACGCCGTATTCCGCTTCGACGCGCGCACGGACGAAGCGGGCGAGCTCCACGATCTGCTCGGCAGTCGCACCGCCGCGGTTCGTGATCGCGAGCGTGTGCTTCGACGAGATGGCGGCGTTCGAGCCCGGCAGCGAGAAGCCCTTCTGCACACCGGCGTGGTCGATGAGCCACGCAGCGCTGAGCTTCACGAGCGGGGAGCCGTCTTCGTCCTTGCCCGCGTCGAACTTCGGCATCTCGGGCAGCTCGCTCGCGAACGAGGAGCGGACGATCGGGTTCATGAAGAAGGAACCGGACGAGACCGAGTCGCGGTCGTGCGCATCCAGCACCATGCCCTTCGAGGCGCGCAGGCGGATGACGGCGTCGCGGACGACGTGCACGGGCATCCGCTCGCCAAGCGGCACGCCGAGCGCGCGCGCGAGCTGGTCGTACCGGACGGGTTCGCTCTGGCCCTCCGGCATCTCGACGAGGTCGAGTTCGACGCGAGTCACGACGCCACGCAGCTCGCCGCGCTTGATCGCGGAGGTGCGGTAGCCGAGACCGAGGTCGGCGGCGTTGATCCAGCGAACCGTGTCTGCGTCGGCGTCGTAGAACTCGATGCGGGCGAGCACATCGGAGAGCTCCTGCCCGTACGCCCCGATGTTCTGCACCGGGGTCGCGCCGACGGAGCCGGGAATGCCGGCGAGCGCCTCGATGCCGCTCCAGTTGCGAGCGACGGCGTAGTCGACGAGGGCGCTCCACGACTCGCCGGCGTCGATGCGCACGCGAGCCTGGCCCACCTTGTCGACAGGTCCGTCGAGCTGGTGGATGCCCTGCGTCACGACGTGCAGCACGGGTTCGTCGATGCGGTCGTCGGTGGCGATGGTGTTGGACCCCCCGCCGAGGATCAGCGGCTGCTCGTGGTTCGCGAACAGCTCCTCGGCCGCGGCGATCAGCTCAGGGCGCGTCGCGGGGGCGACGAACTGCGTCGCCTCCCCACCGACCTGCGTGGTCGTGAGCTCGGAGAGCCTCGTCACGCGGTGGCCTCCGCGGGCAGCACGGCGGGAACCTCGCCGCGGAAGTCGGCGCGCACCTGCGACTTCGCGAGCACCGTCTGCCCGCCGAAGGACACGACGAGGTCGATGCGACCGACGCCGTCCTCGCCGGCGAGCTGACCGATCTTGGCGACGACCGACACCTCAGCGCCGGCCTGCGGGTCGACGACGACCGGCCGCGTGAAGCGCACCTGGTAGTCGAGGACGCGGCCAGGGTCGCCGAGGGCGTCGACGACGGGCTGCAACGCGACACCCATCGTGAGCATCCCGTGCGCGAGCACACCGGGCAGCCCGACCGCTTCGGCGACGTCGTCGCGGTAGTGGATGGGGTTGAAATCGCCAGATGCGCCGGCGTAGCGCACGAGGGTGTCGCGGGTGAGCGTGACGGCGCGCTCCTCGATGACGGTTCCGACTTCGAGGCTCGTGAAGTCGGGGCGCGGAAGCTGCGCGACGGAGATCGTGTCAGTCATGCGGTCACTCGCTCTCGGTGGGCGTTGCGCGGACGACGAGGGTTGCCGATGCGGTGACGACCTGCTCGCCCGCCGCATCCGTCAGCACCGTCTGAGCGCTGATCATGGAGTTGCCGCCGAGCGACTTGACGCTCTTCACCTCGAGAGCGGCGCGCAGCTCGTCACCCGCGACGATCGGGCGCTCGTAGGTGAAACGCTCGTCGCCGTGCACGATGTGCGACAGCTCGATCTGCGCCTCGGGGTCGGAGAGCAGGAGCTGCAGCCCCGCATCCTGCAGCACGGCAGGGAACGTAGCGGGTGCGACGAGGTCGGCGTACCCGGCAGCGCGGGCTGCGTCGACGTCGAAGTGCGTCGGGTGCGAGGCCAGCACGGCCTTCGCGAACGAGCGGATGTGCTCTCGGCCCACGAGGTACGGCTCGGGGAGCTCGTACCGGCGGCCGGCAAGTTCAGGGTTCACAGACACGCCAGCCAGTCTACGCGCGGGGAGGCCCCCGCCCCAGAGAGGCCGCCAGCGGAGGCGGTGCGTCGCGGGCCTAGACGGCGACGAGGCGAGGCGGTGTGGGCGCGGCGACGCCCACTGCGCGGCCCGCTGCTCCGCGTGCTTCCGGGGCGCTCGAGAAGAGCGCGCGCTGCGTGAAGTCGAGCGAAGCGAGGTCGATGCGGGAGATCGTGTCCTCGGGCACCGAGGTCCAGCCGGCCGTGTCTATGCCGGTCGACGAGAAGACGGTGGTTCCGTCGGCGGCGCGGAGCATGCTCAACCGGTAGTACTCGTCGGTGTGCCCGTTGGGGAGGGTGGATGCGTCGATGCCGTAGCGCGCGAACGTCGCCTCCGTGACGTGTGCCGTGCTCGAGGCGTGGACGACCACGAGCTCGTCGGCGGAGAGGATGGTCGCGTTGAGGCTCGACTCGGGGAACTCGTCGCGCAGCACGCGGACGGCGGCGGTGGCCGCCTCCTCCAGGGAGAGGCCGTCGCGCACGTTCTGCCGGACGAGTCCGAAGTACAGCTCGCTGTCGGTGTCGCCGGCCACCGTGGCGCGGATCTCGGGGCGGAGCAGGTCGTCGAAGCGCCAGGTGGGAACGATCGAGCCGTTGTGCGCGAAGGCGAGGCCCTCGGCGACGAACGGGTGCGTGTTCACTTTGGTCCGCTTGAAGTCGTCGGTCGCGAGGCGCAGGTGCACGATACGGGCGTTGGAGGGTGCGTCCGAGAGGAGCGTCGACAGCAGCGGGTCGTTCTGGCCGGGCGTGGAGATGCGCAGGGATTCGATCTCCCGCTGCGTCTCGCCGAAGCCGGCGGCGAGCCAGGCGGTGCCCCAGCCGTCGTTGTGCACGCTGGTCATGCGCTGGAAGGCGTCGCTGTTCATGTCTCCGATCACCTTCGTGACGGTGGTGTCACGTGGGGCTGCGTAAGCGAGCAGACGGCACATGTGCGAACTCCTTCCAGGTTGTCGAACTTGCTGTCGGGTGTTGTTCGGAGCCGAGCGGCTCACGAGCATCTGACTATCCTGTGACAGCCCTCACGTGCGGTCCACCTTCGCGACGCTGTGTGACGGACGGTTGCACTGCCCGACGCGGGTGTGCCGGCGGCGTCTGTCCGAAATCAGTGCGATCTGTGGCCAGATCGGGCCCTGGACGCCGAAACAGGCTGATCCTGCACTGATGCTGGTCAGGCCGGCGCGCCGCCTCTCAGCGTGGCGTTGCATCCGCTCGCTACGTTGGGGCGCATGTCAGAACGCGGAATCCTCGTCGAGAACGTCAGGCGCTCCTTCGGCGCAGCGCACGCTGTCCGCGATGTGAGCTTCACGGCGCGCGCTGGGGCGGTCACGGGGCTCGTCGGCCCGAACGGCTCCGGCAAGACGACGCTGCTGCTGATGCTGGCCTCGCTGCTGCGACCGGATGCGGGGACGATCCGCATCAACGGCCTCGACCCGTCGACGGCGACGGCCGAGGTGCGGGCGCAGCTCGGCTGGATGCCGGACGCGCTCGGCGCCTGGCCGTCATTGTCGGTGCACGACACGCTCGTGACGACGGCCCGCCTCTACGACCTGCCGCGCACCGCGGCCGACGCCCGGGCCACCGAGCTCCTCACCCGGGTCGGCCTCAGCGACCTCGCGAAGGTGCAGGCTCGCGTGCTGTCCCGCGGGCAGAAGCAGCTCCTCGGGCTTGCGCGCTCTCTGGTGCACGCCCCGAGCGTGCTGCTCCTCGACGAGCCCGCTTCCGGCCTTGATGCGCGGGCCAGGGTCGGCCTGCGCGAGCACCTGCGGGAGCTTGCGGCGGCCGGTTCCACGATCCTCATCTCGAGCCATGTGCTGTCCGAGCTCGACGAGATCGTCGACGATGCCGTCTTCATCGAGGCGGGTGTGACGGTGCGGGCCGACCGGCTCGCGCAGGCGTCGGCGCGGGAGCGACAGTGGCGGGTGCGAGTGCTGACGGAGGGCGTCGGGCCTGATCAGCTGGCGGCGGTGCTGGGGACCGGGGCTCCGGGCATCCGCGCTGAACGCACCGGGTTCCTCATCCCGTTCCCCTCTGACGCCGCGGCCGCGGCCGGCCTGCGCGCGATCCTCACCGCCGGAATCGACGTCGCAGAGTTCGCCCCGGCGCTTGGCGACATCGAGCACACCTACCTCGACCTCGGAGACCAGTCATGAGCCCCGCCCGCGTCACGACGCTTGTCACCCTCGAACTGCGCCAGCGCCTCCGCAACGTCGCCTGGTACGTGCTGCTCGGCATCTTCGCCGTGCTGCTCCTCGGCATGACCGCGCTCTCGGTGGTGGTCTTCGGCGACCTGCAGGAGTCGGGGTCGTGGATGTACTCGATCGTCGTGTACTTCGTGCTGCTGCTCGCTCTGCTGGTCTCGCCGACGCTCAGCGGCAACGCGATCAACGGAGATCGGGACGCGGCGACGCTCGCGCCCATCCAGGTGACGCTCGCGACGACGGCCGAGATCGTGGCGGCGAAGTTCCTGGCCGCCTGGGCGACCGGGCTCGCGTTCCTGGTGGTCGCGGCGCCGTTCCTGATCTTCGCCGGGATCGTGGGGGCCGTCGCTCCGGTGCAGGTGGTCGTCTCGCTGCTGGTGCTGCTCGTCGAGGTGGGCGTCGTGGCCGCCATCGGCGTCGGCTTCAGCGGCATCCTGGCCAGGCCGCTCTTCTCCGTGGCGGCGAGCTATCTGACGATCGCCGCCCTCACGGTGGGCACGGGCATCGCGTTCGGCCTGGGTGGTGCAGCGGTGACGGCAGAGGTGACGAACACCTCCCGGTACCCCGTCTATGCGGAGTTCGGCGAGGAGCAGCCCTTCGACGAGAACAGCTTCACGTGCGGCGACTGGGAGACGTACACCTACGAGGTTCCGCGCTACGACCTCGTCTGGGGCGTGCTGGCCGCGAATCCGTTCGCGGTGCTGACGGACGCGACGCCGGTCTCCTTCGGCGCGAGCGATCAGCCAGACGATTTCTTCTCCGGCGCGAAGCTGCTGCTGCGTCAGTCGCAGATTCCCCCGGAGATGGGCGAGCAGCGCTACGACGGCTGCGCTGACCCGACTGGCTCGAACTTCGAGCCCGGCCCGACGTCGCAGGAGGTGCTCGATTCGACGGTCCCCACCTGGTTCGTCGGTCTGGCGCTCCAGCTGGTGCTCGCCGGGGGCCTGCTCTGGGGCGCCTGGGCGCGCACACGGACGCCCGCGAAGCGGCTGCCGCCGGGCACCCGCGTCGCCTGATCGAGCCCGATCCGTGCGTGCGCGTCAGCGCGAGACGGCGCGCGTGAACGCGCGTCGCAGGGCGCTCGCCTTGAGCTCGACCTCGAGGGTCTCGGATTCCGGGTCGCTCGCGAGCACGATCGCCCCTCCCGCGCCGATCGACCAGCCGCGCGCATCCCGGACGGCGGTGCGGATGACGATGCTCAGCTCGGTCGAGCCGTCGGCGCCCAGCACGCCGAGCGCACCGGCGTAGACGCCACGGGCGCGACCTTCGAGATCTCGCAGCAGCTCGACGCTGCGCAGCTTCGGCGCCCCGGTCATGGATCCGCCCGGGAACAGCGCCCGCACGACGTCGAGCGGCGGCACGCCGGGTGCCGAACCGCGCACGGTCGTGACCAGCTGGTGCACGGTCGTATACGACTCGACGGCCATGAGGCTCGGCACGTGCACCGAGCCGGGGGTGCAGACGCGGCCCAGGTCGTTGCGCAGCAGGTCGACGATCATGAGGTTCTCGGCGAAGACCTTCGGGTCGTTGGCCAGGTCTCTGGCCGCGGCGGCGTCGGCGAGGGGGTCTGAGGCGCGAGCCGCGGTGCCCTTGATGGGCTTCGTCTCGTATTCCCCGTCCGGGGTGCCGCGCAGGAGCCGCTCGGGGGACGCGCTCACGACCGCGCCGCCGTCGAACTCCAGCAGCGCGGCGTAGGGTGCCGGGTCGGCGGCGCGCACCTCCAGGAACAGGCTGAGCGGGTCGGGGTCGGCATGCAGCCGGAACTCGTTGGTCAGGCACAGTTCGTAGGAGTCGCCCGCGAGGAGATGCTCGCGGCAGCGTTCGATGTCGGCGGCGTACTGCTCTCTCGACGTGTGCCAGGCGCCGTCGGCGAGGACGTCGGGGCTCTGCAACATCGCCGGGGCGCGTCCCGCGTCGGAGAGAACGTGCCGACGCTCGCCGCCTGACACCTCGAGGGCCTCGCCGACTTCGGCGCTGAAGCGCTCGGCGCCGGCCTCCGCGAGCGCGCCGCTCGACGCGGTCGCGACGACGGTGACTGCGCCGGTCGCGCGGTCGACGAGCACGGCGCGCCGCGGGTCGAGCCACCACGCGTCGGGGAGGGCGGATGCGGTCTCCTCCACCTCCCGGGGCGGCACGCCGAGCATCCGCACCCCGAGCTCGTACCCGAAGTAGCCGAGCAGCCCGCCGCGAAACGCGAGCCCGTCGCCCCCGACGGCGCGCATGCCCTCGAGCTCCCGCTGCACGGTCTCGAAGCTCCCGTCGCCGTCCAGGCGCAGCACCCGGGCGGGCTCGCACGTCCCGCAGCCCGGCTCGGTCTCGTGCGCTGCCGCATCTGAGTCGTTGAAACGAGCGGCGTACGCGGCACAGATCGAGGCACAACTCCCGGTACCGATCGGGGCGTCGTCGGCGAGGATGCTGAACCGCGCCTGCCTGCCGGTGTCGTCGGGCACATCCACCCAGACGCTGGCAGAGCCTCGGCTGAGTACCTCGCGGTAGATGATCGCGGCGGCGGCCTCGGCTGCGACCGTGCCCTCCGGCTGCGGGCCGCGCACGACGCGACTCGCGACGAACAGATCGCGAGCTGCGGGCCGCGGGAACGCCCCGATCTCCGCGGGGCGACGGCTCGCCTCGCGCTGACCGCGAGCGCGACGAGCGCCGAGAGCCCCGCGAGCGGGAGCGCCGAGCCCCGCCGCATCCACGGCGTCGACGAAGTTCGCGACCATCTGCCGGCCATGCTCGCTCGCGATCGACTCTGGGTGGAACTGCACACCCCAGATCGGCCGACCCTCGACCTCGAGGCCCTGCACGACGCCGTCCTCGCTGCGCGCCGTGACGCGCAGCCCTGACGGCAGGGGCTCGCTGACGACCAGGGAGTGGTACCTCGTGACGAGGGAGCCTTGGGGCACGCCGGCGAACGGGCCCGAGCCGTCGTGTGAGAGGGGGCTGCGCCACCCGTGCTTCGCCTCGGGGGCCGGCACGACCTCCCCGCCGTACCGCACGGCGATGCCCTCGTGGCCGAGGCACACCCCGAAGACCGGCAGGCGCTCCTCGGCGAGTGCAGCGTCGAGCACGACGGCCGAGCCAGCGAAGTCGGCCGGTTCGGCAGGATGCCCGGGGCCGGGTGAGATGACGACCCCGGCGACGAGCCCGTCGGAAATCCAGCCGAGGCACGCATCCACCGCCTCCAGGTCACCGGCGTCGACGACCCGCACGTCCTGATCGCTGAGCTCCAGGAGCAGCTGGACGAGGTTGTAGGTGTACGAGTCGCGGTTGTCGACGACGACGATCACGCCGAGCGCCCATCCGGCCGGGGCACGGCGCTCGTCTCGTGCAGGCGAGGCCGCCACCTGCGCACGCGGGCGACGTCGAGGCCGAGGCGTGTGCCGTCGAGCATGGAGACGGGGCTGATGCCGTGGAGCGTGTTGAGGTACCAGAGCTCATCCCAGCCGCGCTCGGCGGACGCGGCGAGCGGGTCGGCGAGCAGCTCCCCCTCGACGCGCGTGACGCCCGCTGTGGCGAGCAGTTTCTCGAGCACGCCAAGGGTCGTCCCCGCCACGCGGCGGTTCGCGGCGGGGACCACGAGGGTCTCGCCGAGCCAGCCGACGACCGTGCCGTAGGCGGCCTCGGTGATCGCGCCGCGTTCGTCGACGAGCAGGGCGTCGGCCGCACCCTTCTCGTGCACGCTCGCCCTGAGCTCTGCGAGGGAGGGAAAGTCGGGGCCCTTGAGCGTCGGCCAGCGCCGCTCGTCGAGGCGGGTGCTGAGCTTCGTGAGGGGCCGCGCCTCCGGAGCCGGCCGCAGGGTGAGCTCGACGAGCAGGCGGCCGTCGTCGAGGCGGGCGGAGAGGCGCGGGAACCAGGCGTCGGTGAGGGGCGTGCTCTCGAACACGTCGGCCCAGATTCGAGGCCAGTCGGTCTCGACCGGGGTGATCCCGGCGGGGCTGCCAGCCCAGAGCGGGAGCCGCTCTGCTGCCGCTTCCCCGAAGAGTTCGGCGATGGAGCGTTCGAAGCGCTGCCGGTGCGCGGCGGCGGCGATGACGCGTCCCGACTCGACCCGCCACGACTCGACGACGCGCACCGCCGCGCTCGTGTCGCTCGCGGCGCCTGCGTCGCGTGCCGCTGCACCGTGATCCTGCATCGCCCCATTCTGCCTCAAGGGACGAGCGGGGTGAGCGGGGCGCCCGTGGCCTCGGACGGCGTTCATCCGTATCGTCGACGATGAGCTGCATGGCCACCATCGACGAACGGATCAGCATGAGCCCCACCCCCACGAGCGTCGTCTTCGTCTGCAAGAAGAACGGCGGCAAGTCGCAGCTCGCGGCTGCCCTGCTGCGGGCGATCGCCGACGAGACGATCGAGGTCTCCTCGGCCGGCACCTCCCCAGGCGGGGCGCTCAACGCCGAGTCGGTCGAGTCGCTTGCCGAGCTCGGGATCGACGTCGGCGACGAGCATCCGAAGCCGCTCACGCCGACGATGCTCGCCGGCGCCGACCTCGTCGTG
This sequence comes from Pseudoclavibacter sp. RFBG4, assembly GCF_002931515.1. Lineage (NCBI taxonomy): Bacteria > Bacillati > Actinomycetota > Actinomycetes > Micrococcales > Microbacteriaceae > Pseudoclavibacter > Pseudoclavibacter sp. RFBG4. The sequence continues at coordinate 18,095 of NZ_PSYC01000044.1, forward strand.
ATCCTCGGCGACGAGGCGCAGCTGCCCGAGGACACGAGCGTGCCGGTCGAGCGGTGGATCACCGACGAACCCTCCACGCGCGGCATCGTCGGCATGGAGCGGATGCGCCTCGTGCGAGACGACATCCGCGCCCGCGTCGCGGAGCTGCACGAGCGGCTCCGCGACGCCTGACCGGTCTCCTTTTTCAGCCCGCGAAGCTCGCGAGCCGCGCCACGTGGCGCGCGAGGATGTCGGTCTCGACGTTCACCCGGTCCCCGACGCCAAGGTCGCCGAGGGTCGTCGCGGCGAGCGTCTCGGGGATGAGCGACACTTCGAACCACGGCAAGGCGTCTGCGCCGGGGCTCCCGCCTGAGCCGACCGCGTCGACGCCGTTGACCGCGCTGACCGCGCTGACCGTCAGCGAGACACCCGAAACGGCGACCGACCCTTTGTCGACGAGCAGCCTCGCGTGCGCTGGGTCGATGGCGAAGCGGATGCGCCGCCACGCGTCGAAGCGCTCCACCTCCAGCACCTGGCTGGTCGTGTCGATGTGCCCCTGCACGATGTGGCCACCGAGGCGATCGCCGAGGCGCATGGCGCGTTCGAGGTTCACCGCATCCCCCTCGGCCCGGTCGCCGAGCGCGGAGGCGCGCAGCGTCTCCCCCATGACGTCCGCCGTGAAGCCGTCGTCGAGCAGCTCGGCGACGGTGAGGCAGACGCCGTCCACCGAGATGGAGTCGCCGATCCTCGCGTCGCTGACGCTGAGCGTGGCGCGCACCGTGAGGCGCGCGTCCGTGTCATGCCGTTCGATGCTCGAGATGCGCCCGAGCTCTTCGATGATGCCCGTGAACACGATCAGCCCCGTCCGCTCGCGGGCACGCTTGCCGGCTGGCTCGCGGGCCACTCCCGGAGCGCGCTCGCGGTGGCGATGGCGGCGAGTGCCGCATCCGCCCCCTTGTCCTCGAAGCTGCCCGGCAGGCCGATGCGGGCCTGCACCTGGGCTTCGTCGTCGCACGTGAGCACCCCGAAGCCGACCGGGATGCCCGTGCGCACCGCGACGTCGGTGAGGCCGTTGGTCGCGGCCGTGCACACGTAGTCGAAGTGCGGGGTGCCGCCACGGATGACCACGCCGAGCGCGACGATCGCGTCCGGCCTGCTCACGGCGATGCGGCTCGCCGCGACGGGTAGCTCGAACGAGCCGGGAACCCGCACGACCTGGACGTCGGTGACGCCGGCAGCGGCGAGTGCGCGGTGGGCGCCGTCGAGCAGCGCGTCCATCGCCGTCTCGTGCCACTCGGCCGCGACGACGACGACGCGCATGCCGCGCCCGTCTGCCTGCACTGTCGGTGCTCCGTGTCCGCTCATCGTCGTGCTCCTCTCACGTGCGCCTCGGCGGCGCGCTGCTGGCTGTGGTCCTGCGGTTCTTCCTGCGTGCGCGGTGCGGGGAAGCCTGGATGCTCCCTGCGGTGGCGCACGAGGTCGTCGACGTGCAGCAGCACCAGGTCGGTGGCTGCCGCGAGCTCGAGTGCCTCGCCGAACGACAGCATCTCGCCGTCGTCCCGCACGAGCTCGGCGATGACGCCCACTTCGCCGGTGCCAGCGAGGCGCACGAGGTCGACGGCAGCCTCGGTGTGCCCCGGGCGCTCCAGCACGCCGCCATCCACGGCGCGCAGGGGCAGCACGTGGCCCGGGCGGATGAGATCGCTCGCGCGCGCATCCGCTGCGGCGAGGGCACGGACGGTCCTTGCCCGGTCGGTTGCCGAGATGCCCGTCGTCACGCCCTCGGCCGCGTCGACCGTGACCGTGTAGGCGGTGCCGCGCACGTCCTCGCTGCGTTCCACCATGATCGGCAGGCTGAGCCGGTCGGCGAGCGCCGCCGGGAGGGGCGCGCAGAGGAGCCCGGACGAGTGGCGGATGATCCAGCCCATCCACTCGGGGGTGGCGGTGTTCGCCGCGAGGATCGCGTCGACCTCGTTCTCGCGTGAGGAGGCGTCGGCGACGAGCACGGGGCGTCCCGCGCGCAGCGCCTCGAGGGCCCGGAGCAGTTCAGCGTTCATGCCGCGACTCCCACTCGTGCAGCGCCGTGGACGTGCGCGGCGGGTGATTCGGCACCTCGGACGAGCCGGATGAGCGTGTCGACGCCCAGCGGATGCACGGAGTCGGTGGTCCACCTGTTCGCGTCCCGGAGGCTCCCGACGTCGAGCGACGCGACGGAGCTCGCCCCGTCGCCCAGCAGGATGGGCGCGACGTAGGCGTCAATCTCGTCGACGAGTCCGGCGCGGAGGAAGGCCGCCGCGATGGTCGGGCCGCCTTCGACGATGACGTGGCGGACGCCCCTCGCCTGCAGGCGCTCGAGGGCGTCGACCGGGTCGTGGGTCCTGAGGTGCACGAACAGCTCCGGGTCCGCACGCACGGCGGCGTCCTCGTCGACCTCGCGCAGCCCCATCACGACGCGCAGGGGCTGCGACGCGTCGGTCGCGGCGACTCCCCGCACCGACAGCGATGGGTCGTCGGCGTGCTGCGTTCCGGTGCCGACGAGGATCGCGCAGGCCTCGGCCCGCCGACCGTGCGCGTGCGCCCTGGCGGCCTCGGAGGTGATCCACTGGCTCGACCCGTCGGCGGCGGCGACCCTCCCATCGAGCGTGGATGCGAGCTTGAGCGTCACGAACGGCCGCCGCTCGGTGACATTGACGAGCCAGACCCGTAGGAGCGACTCGGCTTCGACCTGTCGGGTGCCCGTCGACACGCTCACCCCGTGCGCGCGAAGGCGCGCCGCTCCCCCGGATGCGATCGGGTTCGGGTCCGCGACCGCGTAGACGACCTCCGCGACACCTGCGTGCAGGAGGGCGTCGGCGCACGACGGCGTCCTGCCGCTGTGTGCGCAGGGCTCGAGGGTCACGACGGCGGTCGCACCCCGCACATCCGCCCCGGATGCGCGCGCGGCGTCGAGCGCGGCGGCCTCCGCGTGCGGGGTGCCCGCTCCGCGGTGGTGGCCGCTCCCCAGGATGCGGCGCGGGCCGCCAGCACCGGAGGGCGGCGCGAGCAGGACGCACCCGACCTGTGGGTTCGGATCTCTGGCTGGCCCTCGGGCCGCCAGGGAGAGCGCCAGTTGCATGGCGGCGTCGACGGTGTCGACGCGTGTGGGTTCTTGGATCGGCATGGCCGGACCTCCGCGTTTCGCGTACCACGGGGCCATGTCCCGGTGCCGGCGCAGCCGGAGAGTCCGGCAGCCGACGCCTCGGAGGCCCTCGCCGAAACGAGCGCCTCCCATGCACCTACCATCCGGACTTTAACCGTCGGTCCCGGAATTCCACCAGGTCAACCGCTCGCGGACGAGCGGGTCGCGGACTCTCACCGCCGGTTCGGACTTTCACCGACCCCGGAGCATGTTGCACGGCGAGCATAAGCCCGCAAGCTTGGCGTGTGACGTCGTGGGGCAGCTCGCCCCAGGTGGGTGCCCGCGGGCACGGCCGCGCTACGCCACCACTTCGCGCAGACCGATCGCGAGGTGCACGTCCTGCCGCTGCCCACCCGAGTGCACGAGCGACGTGCCGTCGTCGACGACCGTGAGCTGGGTGCGGTGGCTGCGGAGGGCGGCGACGACCGCGGCCCGGTGCTGCTCGAGGTCGAACCACTCGAGGTCGCCGATCTCGGCCGCGAGGGCACGCTCGCTCTGCTCGACGAGCTCCGCGAAGCGCACCCCGGCCGCCCGCGATGCGGCGAGGCTAGCTTCCCGCGCCCGAACATGGTCGGGATGCCCGTACCCGCCGGTCGCGTCGTAGCTGATGACGAGGTCCGGCCCGTCGTGGGCGATCGCGGCGGCCAGATCAGCGGTGACCTCCTCGAGCGGGGCGACGCTCAGCGACCGCAGGTCGGTCTCGTCGGCGGGGCCCGCAAGGCCCGGCCGCAGCCAGCGCATCCCCGAATCACGGTAGTCGCGGGGTGCGAGGCCCTCGGCGCGTGCGGGGGCGGTGCCCAGCCAGCGGTGCTCGTCGATGCCGAGGGCGTCGAGCGAGCCGCGCAGCTCCCGCTCCCGCACGGCCGCGAGCTCCCCGACGGAGGTGGCGTCTGGCAGCACGCCGTCGACGATCTCGCCGAGCTCGCCGCGCGTGCACGTCACGAGCGTGACCCGCGCGCCGCGTTCGTGGAGCTCGCGGAGCAGGGCGCCGCCGGCAAGCACCTCGTCGTCGGGATGAGCGTGCACGACCAGCGCGTGGCGCACCGAGTCGAGCAGGCTGTGGCCGGCCTCAGGCACGCGCGGAACCCAGCCGGGCCTGTGCGACGAGGTCGCGGAACACCGAGAGGAGGCCTTCCGCGCTGAGGTCCCACGAGTGGGTGAGCGCGTGCTCGCGTGCGGCGCGGCTCATGCGCTCGGCGACCTCGGGCTGCCGGAGGATGCCGGCGATGGCGGCCGCCCAGTCGGCGGGGTCGCGCGTCTCGAGCAGGACGCCGGTGACGCCGTCGACGACGGCCTCGCGGAGTCCGCCGGCTGCGGAGGCGACGACGGGCACGCCGGATGCCGCGGCTTCGAGCGCGACGAGACCGTACGTCTCGGAGTGGGAGGGGATCAGCACGAGGTCCACGAGGCGCAGCTGGGCTGCGAGCGCGTGCCGGCTGAGCGAGCCGATGTACTGCACATGGTCGGCGAGCCCGTGCTGCTCGACGGCGTCATGCAGGCGAGCCTCGTATTCGCGGCCGTCGGCATCCGGCGGTGCGGCGCCCACGAGCACGTAGTCGGGGCGGACGTCGGCGTCGACCTCGGCGATCGCGTCGAGGGCCAGGTCGAATCCCTTGAGCGGATGCAGGCGCCCCGCAGACAGGGCACGCCTGGGTCGCTGCTCGTGCGCGGACGGCTCGGCCCGCGCATCCCAGGCGGGGAAGAAGAGGTCGGCGTCGACGCCAGGCGGCACGATGTGCGTGATCGCGGGGTCGCCGCCGAGCCTCGAGAAGACGGTGTCGCGTTCGGCCCTGCTGACGACGACGATCGCGTCGACGGACTTCGCGAGCATCGCCTCGCCAGCGAGCCGTCCAGGCGATTCAGCCCGTTCCCCGTCAGCGAGCGGCGTGGAGCTGTCCGCGGCGATGGAGTGGAAGCTCTGCGCGATCGGGATCCCGAGCTCGCGGGCGACGGGCAGGGCGGCGACGCCCGAGAACCAGTGCTGGGCGTGCAGCACATCGACGGGCAGTTCTCCGAGGAGCGTGGCGAGCGCATCCTGGAATTCGCGGATGACGTGCTCGTGCTCACCCTTCGCGATGAGGCGGGCCGGCCCGGCGTCGAGGTTGTGGAGGCGCAGGTTCTCGCCGAGCTGCACGGTGGGCGCCGAGACTGGGTCGCTGCGTCGCGTGATGAGCTCGACCTGGTGACCGCGGGCGGCGAGCGCCTCGGCCTGGGCGAGCACGACGACGTTCATGCCACCTGCATCCTTGGTGCCCGGCTCGTCGAGCGGGGAGGTGTGGAGCACGACAAACGCGATACGGAGTGGGCGCTCATCGGAGAGGACGTCAGGCATGCCTCCGACCGTAGGCCCCGCGGCCCCACTTTTCCATTCGGGATGCCCTCGGTTACGCACCGGGGTGGCGTCCGGCCGTTCCGATGGGGCCGCCGTCACCCGTCAGCCCGTCGCCGAGATCGGCGGTCGTGCAGGGCCAGCGGTACGCAGATGAGGATCAGCGTGCCGATTGCGGAGATCGCGAGGGCGGGGCCCGGGCCGACGCGGTCGGTGAGCGCCCCGAATGCTGCCGCGCCGAGCGCTGCGCCGAGGTTGACGGCGGTGTTGATCCAGCTGCTCGCCTCGGTTCGCGCTCGCGGGTCGGTGCGAGCGTCCGCGGCGAGGTAGCCGACGATGAGGGTCGGCGCCAGGAAGAGGCCGCTGAGGGCGAAGCCGACGATCGCGACGCCGACGCCCCCGAGGAGCCCGGTCGCCGTGATGATCGCAAGAAGGGCCAGGGTGAGCGCGAGCAGCTGACGCTCCGGCCTCGCGCGGAGGCCCCATCGGCCGTAGAGCAAGCCGCCGATCGCGCTGGCGCCCGCGAACACGGCGAGCAGCGCACCTGCCAGCACCGTGCTGGATGCGGCGGCGGCCACTGCAGGGGCTGCGACTTCGACGCAGCCAAGCATCACTCCCGGGGCCGTCATCGCCAGCACGATGGGCAGGAAGCCCTTGGAGCGCATCGGACGCAGCGCCGGCCGGGCGTCGGGGACCTCCACCTGACGTGATCCGCGCTGCGCTCGTGACCGTGGGCTCGTCACGAAGAGTGCCGTCCCGAGGGCGACGCAGCCTGCCGAGACGAGGAGCGACGAGAGCGGATCCGCGACGACGGCGAGAACGGCAGCCGCCAAGGGGCCGACGGCGAACGTCGCCTCCTCTGCGACGGCGTCGAGACTGAATCCGCGAGTGCGCTGGGGGCCAGCCGGGAGCGCTGCGGCCCAGAGCACGCGCATGACCGCGCCGAACGGCGGGGCGCTCACCCCGGCGAGCGCGCTGAGGAGCAGCAGCATCGGCAGGCCTGCGCTCGACAACACCCCGACGGCGATAAGGGATGCGGCGTGGACGAGCCCGAGGGACGTCACCACGAGGCGCTGTCCGTGCCGATCGATGAGTCGCGCACGCCATGGTGTGGCGACGACGTTGGCGACGCCGAGCGTCGCGGTTGCGATGCCGGCCACCGCGAACGAGCCCGTCGACTGCTCCAGGAGGAGGATCAGCGCGAGCCCGGAGGTTGCCAGCGAGAGGCGGCCGATGATGCTGGCGAGGAAGGAGCGTGTGAGGTGCGGCGTGCGCAGCACGGAAGCGTATGAGGGTCGTTCAGGGGACAACGGAGACTCCGATGAGATCTCGCTCAGCACTCATCCCCAGAGATGAGCGAAGCGGCCTGCGTCAGGGAAGCACGCGGAAGAAGGCGTGCTGAAACCCACCCGGGTCGGTGCTGGGAACTGCGAGGGGCGGGTCGCAGGACCGTCAGGCGAAGGCGACGATGAAGCCGATCATCCATGCAGACTACCCACCCTGTCGACGCGACGCGGAGGTCGCTCGTCGGCATCGCGACCGCGGTCCCAGCCCTATCGCTGCGACGTCGCCCTGCTCGATGGCACGGCGACGTTGGGTCAGAGTCGCTTGATCGGAACGGTGAGGCCGTGCAGGGCAGGCGGGTGCGTTCCGCCCGCGACCTCCGGCAGTTCTTGTCCGCCTGGCTGGGCGGGGCCGTCGGTGCGCTTCCTGGCACTGCCGCCGTCGTCGACTCGGGACGCTCGTCGTCTGCTGACCGAGTCCAGGACTCGCTCACGCGTGAGCTCCGACTCCATCCGCTCGAGCCCCGCCATGACCGTGAACATCATCGACCCCGTGGGCGTCGACGTGTCGACCTCTGCCCCGTCGAGGTCGAGCACCCGCAGCGAGACGCCCTCCGCGCGCAGCTCGGCGGCCAGCCGCAGCAGGTCGCCGGTGGACCGCCCGAGCCGGTCGAGCGTCGGCACGACCAAGGTGTCGCCGCCGCTCAGCGCGCGCAGGGCGGCGTCGAGGGCCGAGGAGGTGTCGCGAGCGGTGGCCTCTGCACGGTCGACGTAGACGTCGTCCAATTGGACGCCGGCAGCCCGAAGGTTCGCCTCCTGCCGGTCGGCGCCCTGTTGTCGGGTCGAGACTCGGGCGTAGCCGATGAGTTTGGGCACGCTTCTCCTGTCGCCGAACCAACGTCGAAGACGCGACTTTACCGATCGACCCGAGACGCCGGGGCATGACGACGGCGAGCCACGAAGTTCCGCCACGCTGGGACTCGCCTGCGGCTCCACTCCCGAGCCCGTGACCGTCATCTGCAGCCGCGGAAGCGAGGAGCGGCAGCCGCCCGAGGGGACGGCTGCCGCTTCTCGCGCTGGTCAGAGCTACTTCTTGAAGGCGTCCTTGACGTCTTCGCCCGCCTGCTTCACGTTGGCCTCGGCCTGGTCGGCCTTGCCCTCGGCGACGAGCTTGTCGTTGTCGGTGGCCTTGCCGAGGGCTTCCTTGGCCTTGCCGCCGAACTCTTCTGCTGCGTTCTTGATCTTGTCTCCTGCGCTCATGGCAGTTCCTTTCTCGTTGTGCGGCTCTGGGGGAGCCGCGGTTCTGTTCTTGCGGTGGGTGTTGCAGCTTCGTGCCGTGTCCTGCCCTGCCGTGCGGGCCGCGGCGCCTACTGGAGCCGCGTCGGCTGCTGCACCTTGGCGCGGAATCCGCCGCTGAGCTGCAGCAGGACCGGGACCTTCTGGCCGAGGAGCGCATCGAGCGCCTCGAGGTTCTGCTCGACGATCGCCGTCGCGTCCCTGGGCGAGACGCCGCGTCGGCAGGTCGC
>NZ_PSYC01000053.1:0-25301 GCF_002931515.1 Pseudoclavibacter sp. RFBG4
GCGCCGCGCCGCGCCGCGCCGCGCCGCGCCGCGCCGCGCCGCGCCGCGCCCCGCGAAAAGGTCACTTTCGACCCTTCGGAGGGCTGAGGACGGGCGAAAAGTGACCTTTCGGGGTGGTTAGACCGTGAGGCGAGCCCTGGCCCGCCGAGCCGCCTCCGCGTCCGCACCCGCCTGCGCACCCGCCTGCGCACCCGCACCCGGATCCCCATCCGCCTCCGGACGCCCTCGGCCCTCGGATCCCCATCCGCCTCCGGACGCCCTCGGCCTCCGCGAAAAGGTCACTTTCGACCCTCTGGAGGGCCGAGGATGGGTGGAAAGTGACCTTTCGGGGTGGTGGGGCCGCGAGGTCAGCCTCGGCCCCCTGACCGCCGAGGCGCGTCCGCCTGCGTCCGCGTCCGCCTCCGCGTCCGCGTCCGCGTCCGCGTCCGCGTCCGCGTCCGCCTCCGCGTCCGCGTCCGCGTGCGCGCCTGCCTGCGTGCCCGCCTCCGCGTCCGCACCCGCCCCCGTACACGTAGCCCCATCCGCCTCCGTACACGTAGCCCCATTCGCCTCCGGACGCACCTCGGCCTCTGCGAAAAGGTCACTTTCGACCCTTCGGAGGGCTGAGGACGGGCGAAAAGTGGCCTTTTTGGGGTGGCGAGATCGCGGGGTCGACACAGACGGCCTGGTCGACGGTCGCCTCCGGATCGGCTTTCCGCGACCGGATCCCCATCCGCCTCCCAACCGGAACCGGTCTCGCCTCCCCACCCGCAGCCCATCCACGCCGCCGAATGGGGCGGTTTCGGCCCTTCGCGGGGCCGAACGTGGGCGGAAAGTGGCCTTTTCGAGCGGGAAAGGCGGCGTCGCGGGAGATCGCCTTCCGCTTTCCGCCATCCGTCGGCGGGCCCGCGCCTCGTACCCAGGTATGAGAAATCGAACGTTCGCTCAATCACCGCGCGCGGATTCCTAACGTGAGGGGATGCTTGCGCACAGAATCGCCGAATCAGATCGGACCCCCACGACACCGACCGCGATGTGGGTGGCGGCCGCGATCCTCATCGTCAGCGTGGCGACGATCTGGTTCACAAGATCGCAGGTGACGGAGCAGGTGTACGTCAGCGGATTGGGTGCCACGGGCATGCCAACGGCCGACGTCTTCAACACCGCTCTGCTCGGAATCGGCGTCGGTGCGCTCCTCGGGGCCCCGTCGCTCCACGGCATCCGATCACGGCTGCGCTGGTTGAGCTGGAGCGCATCCGGCACCCTCGTCGCCACGGCGCTGGCGTTCGTGGGGGCATCCCAGATCACCTGCACGTACGGCTGTCCCATCCCGTTCACGCCGGGCTCGACGCTGCAGGACCTCGTTCACATCGTCTTCGCCGCGACGGGCTTCACCGGGGCTGCCGTCGTCATGGTGCAGCTCGCGACGAGCTCGCTCCCGCGCCTGACGCGGCTCGTCGCCTGGGGAGCTGCCGGCGCGACCGGCCTCGTCGCGGCCGCGGGCGCATCCCTTTCGCTCCTGCGGTTCCGGACGGATCTCGGCGCGACCCTCGAGTTCGTCGCCATGACCGTCGGGGTCGTCTGGCTGGCTGGCATCCTCGTGCGACAGGCTCTGATTCCCGCTGAACGAGCCCGCGCTACTGTGTTGCCCGTGAGCGTGCTTTCGTGACCGAGCCCAGCGAGGGGCAGCCGACCAGGGCGTCGCGATTCACGCTCGGGGACGCCGCGCTCCTGGCCGTGTACGTGCTCTTCAACGGGTCCATCCTCGGGTGGCAGGCCCTCTACGTCGGCATCCCCGTGGGTGATCTCGCTCCCGAGCTCGTCATGCTCGCGATCGGGTGCATCGCCATCTCCCTGCGCCGTGCCGCGCCCGCCGTCGCGATCACCGCCGCGGCCCTCACCTTCGCGCTGGCGGTGCCGCTGCAGCTCCCCGCCGACCTCTTCGTGCTCGCCGTCGTGACCTACTCGATCGCGGCGGGCGGCACGCCCCGCGTGGGGATCTCGTCGTGGGTCGGCCTCAGCCTCGTCGCCGCGATCAGCGCGTCCACCCTCCGGCTCGTCGTCGACGATCCGCCGCTCGTCGGACGTTGGCAGGTCGACCTCCTCCTCATCCTCGGCGTCGGGGTCGCGGCCCTCCTCATCGGTCTCGCGGTCGGGATGCGGCGCAGGTTCATCGCCTCCCTCATCCAGCTCGCCGAGGAGCTCACGATCGAACGGGACCGCTCCGCTCAGCTCGCGACGCACGCCGAGCGAGCCCGCATCGCCCGCGAGGTGCACGACATCTTCTCGCACGGCCTCCAGGTGATCGTGAGCAGCGCCGACGGCGCCTCGGCGGTCCTGGACCGCGACCCTGACGAGGCTCGAGGGCTGCTCGCCGCCATCTCCGACACGGGGCGACGCTCGATGCGCGAGGCGCGCACCGTGTTCTCGCTGCTCAACGACGCCGAGACTCCGGCCGACCGTGCACCGCAGCCGTCGCTTGACGCGCTGCCGGAGTTCATCGATCGCTCCCGAGATGCCGGGCTCGACGTGCGCTTCACGGAGGAGGGCACTCCTGACCTCGACGCCACGCGCCAGCTCGTGGCCTACCGGGTCACGCAGGAAGCGCTCACGAACACGCTCCGCCATGCCGGTCGCGACGCTCGGGTGGATGTGACGCTCACCCACTCTCCGTCCGGCTCGTGTCTCGAGGTCGTCGACGACGGGCCGCCGAGCGGAGCGCCGCTCGGCGCAGCGAGCCGCGGCTCGGGCTCCGGCCTCATCGGGATGCGGCAGCGGCTGGAAATCGTGGCAGGCAGCCTCGAGGCGGGCCCCCGCGCGCATCATCCCGGCTGGCGCGTTCGGGCCATCATCCCGTCCGTCGGCGCCTCTGCGGAGGAGGGGCTCCCGTCGTGAAGATCCGCGTCGCTCTCGTCGATGACCAGGACCTGGTCCGCACCGGCTTCCGCCTCGTCCTCGAAGCGGACGGCGACTTCGCCGTCGTCGGCGAGGCATCCGGTGGTCGCGCGGGTGTGGCGCTCGCCGCGCGCACGCGACCGGATGTCGTGCTGATGGATGTGCGGATGCCCGACCTCGACGGCATCGCCGCGACCCGGATGATCGTCCGCGACAGCCCGGTCCGCGTGATCGTCCTGACCACGTTCGACAGCGACTCCTCGATCACGCAGGCGCTGCACGCCGGCGCGAGCGCCTTCCTGCTGAAGGATGTGCGCCCGGCCGAGCTCATGCAGGCCATCCGCGACGTCCACGCGGGCGACTTCGTGCTGCCCCCGGCGCTGGCGCGGGACGTCGGGGAGCTCGCAGACCCCGACGTCGCTCGCGCGCTTCCTCCCGGCGGGGTACCCGAGCTGAGTGTGCTCTCGCCGCGAGAGCTCGAGGTGCTCATCGCGATCGGCCAGGGCCTGAGCAACCCCGAGATCGCGGTCGAGCTGTTCCTCAGCGAGTCGACCGTGAAGTCGCACGTCGGGCGCATCCTCGCGAAGCTCGAACTCCGCGATCGCATCCAGGCCGTGATCCTCGCGCACCGCGCCGGCCTCGTCGGCGGTGGTGTCTAGGGTCGGTCGATCCGGCGCTGGCTCCCATCCGCCGCCCCGCCGCGCCATCCGCGACCCCCGACCCCGCGAAAAGGCCACTTTCCGCCCTTCAGAGGGCTGGGGATGGGCGGAAAGTGACCTCTTCGGGGCGGGTGAGATCACGAGGTGTGCCGAGGTGTGCCGAGGTGTGCCGAGCCGACGCGATGCGGTCGTCGTAGCCGGGTCCGGACGCGATGGGATACTGGCGGGATGGCACGCGTCAGTGGTTCAACAGCTCTCGAGGGTGTTCGCGCCCTCGCCGCATCGCTCTCGCCGGGCGAGTTGCTGCCGTCGGAACGCACGCTCTCAGCACAGCTGGGGGTGGCGCGCATGACCGTCCGGGCGGCGATCGATGTCCTCGAGCGCGAGGGGCTCGTCCGCACGAAGCGCGGCATCGGCACCGAGAAGCTCGCCCCGCCCGTCTCCCTGCAGGTTCGGCTGCGGTCGTTCGCGAGCGCCGTCCGCGAGCACGGGATGCGCGCTGAGACGCGGGTGCTCTCGTTCGTGCGCAGCACGGAGCGCCCGGACGAGGTGGAAGAGCACCTGCAGCTCCCACCGGGAGCTGAGACCATCCACCTGCGCAGGCTGCGCCTCGGCGATGACCGTCCGCTCGCGCTCGAGGACGAGTGGCTGCCCGCGGCCCTGGTGCCGCAGCTCGACGAGGAGACGGCCAAGGGAAGTCTCTACGAGATGCTCGAGACGCTCGATCTGCTGCCGACGGAGGGGGTCGAGGTCGTCACGGCCACGCTGCCGAGCCCCGAGGAGATCGAGGTGCTCGGCATCGCCGCGAGCTATCCGGTCCTGCGTCTCACTCGCGCCGCGATCGCCCGCGGCCTGCCGATGTCGTACTCGCGTGCGACGTTCCCTGCGGATCGTTTCGAGCTCACGTTCCCGCTCCAGGAGCGCCTCACTCTGCCCTTCTCCTGACGCAAACCGAACCACCGGCGAACTCTGGTCTATACCAGGGCGGATTTTCCAAGTAGAGTCCCCCTAACTTTTCCTTTGACCATGGAGTCACGCCATGAAATATCTCCAGAAACTCGGCAAGTCGCTCATGCTGCCGGTGGCTGTCCTGCCGGTAGCGGCGATCCTGTCCGGTATCGGGTACTGGATCCTCAACACGGCAGGCGAGAACTTCGTTCAGGCCTTCTTCACCGCTGCAGGTGGCGCGCTGCTCGACAATCTGCCCCTGCTCTTCGCGCTCGGCGTGGCAATCGGAATGGCATCGAAGCCAGACGGTACCGCCGCGCTCGCGGGGCTCGTGTCGTGGCTCGTCGTCACGCGGCTCCTCAGTCCTGAGACGGTCGCGACGCTGCAGGGCATCCCGGTTGAGGATGTCAACATCGGCTTCGGGCGCATCGAGAACGCCTTCGTCGGCATCATCTGCGGCCTCATCGGCGCGTACTGCTACGACAAGTTCAAGGACGTCCAGCTGCCCGCGGCCCTGTCGTTCTTCTCGGGCAAGCGCTCCGTCGCGATCGTCACGACCGGTGCATCCCTCGTCGTCGCACTCGTGCTCTACTTCGTGTGGCCGGTGCTGTTCGGCGGCCTCGTCTCGTTCGGCGAGTGGATGGTCGGGCTCGGCCCGGTCGGCGCCGGCCTCTACGGCTTCTTCAACCGCCTGCTCATCCCGCTCGGCCTCCATCACGCGCTCAACGCGGTGTTCTGGTTCGACGTCGCCGGCATCAACGACCTCGGCAACTTCCTGAACGGCACGGGCACGCCGGGCGTCACCGGCCAGTACATGACCGGCTACTTCCCGATCATGATGTTCGGTCTGCCCGGTGCTGCGCTCGCCATGTACCTCACGGCCAAGACCAACCGCCGCAAGGTCACCGCGGGCATCCTGCTGTCCGGTGCCTTCGCGTCGTTCTTCGTCGGCGTCACCGAGCCGCTCGAGTTCGCGTTCATGTTCCTCGCACCGGCGCTCTACGTGGTCCACGCGATCTTCACCGGCATCTCGATGTTCATCATGGCGCTGCTGCCGGTGCGCATGGGCTTCGGCTTCTCCGGCGGGTTCATCGACCTCATGCTCGGCTGGGTCAACCCGCTGGCGCAGAACCCGTGGGCGATCTTCCTTGCCGGCGCCATCTGGTTCGTCATCTACTTCGTCTCGTTCTACTTCATCATCAAGCGCTTCGACCTGAAGACGCCGGGGCGCGAAGACGAGGAGGTTGAAGTGGATGAGACATCGACAGGGTCGTCGAAGTTCCTCAACCAGGCATCCGCGATCCTCAAGGGTCTCGGTGGCAAGGACAACGTGCTCGAGCTCGACAACTGCGCGACGCGGCTCCGCATGGAGATCGCCGACGTGTCGAAGGTGGATGATGCGGCCATCCGTCGTGCTGGTGCCGCCGGCATCATGAAGCCGGGCGGAAAGTCGGTGCAGGTCATCTACGGCCTCGAGGTGCAGTTCGTGAAGGATGCGATGGAGGACCTCATCGCAGGCCGGGTCGAGGCGCCTTCCGCGCCCGTCGCGGTGGCAGAAGCCGCGGTGGCAGATGCCGCGGTGGCAGCGCCGCCGCAGGGTGGCGTCGCCACGAAGACCGTGCTCACCGTGCGTCAGCCGGTTGCCGGACGCGTCGTCCCGCTCTCCGAGGTTCCGGATGCGACGTTCTCCCAGGGGATCATGGGCTCTGGGGTCGCGATCGAGCCCACCGGCGACACCGTGTGGGCGCCGGCGGACGGCACCGTCGCGCACATCTTCCCGACGAGTCACGCGGTCGCGTTGAAGCTCGGTGATGGCACCGAGCTGCTGGTCCACGTCGGTGTGGACACCGTGGAGATGAAGGGTGAGGGATTCGAGACGCTTGTCGCTGTCGGCGATGAGGTTGTGGAGGGCGCCCCGCTCCTGCGGTTCGACCTCGACGCGATCCGCGCGGCTGGGCATCCTGCCGTGACTCCGGTCATCGTGCTCGGGGGTGGCGACGTCGAGCTGAGGCTGCGTCAGGACTGAGCTCTCGCTCTGATAAGCGGGGTGGGCTGCCGGATCGGCAGCCCACCCCGCTGCCCTCTGTGGACTAGACCACGCGTCGGTTTCCCGGTAATGTCATCCGCAACACGCCTCGCCGATCCGGCCGCAACTCCAGGAGACTGGACTGAGGCGCCCCGATCGCCTTCGATCTCTAGGAGCAGCGCATGGAAGTTGTCATCATGGCCGGGCCAGCAGAGGTTGGCGCCTTCGCAGCTGGACGCATCGCGGACGTCGTCGCGGGCAATCCGGAAGCCGTGCTCGGCGTCGCCACCGGTTCCAGTCCCCTGGAGACCTACCGCTCGCTCGCCGCCCGACGCGCTGAAGGCCTCGACTTCAGCCGGGTGAGCGCCTTCGCCCTCGACGAGTACGTCGGCATCGCCAGGTCGCACGCCGAGTCGTACCACGCCGTGGTCGGCCGCGAGGTGGTCGAGCCGCTCGGCCTCGACCCCGCGCGGGTGCACGTGCCGGATGGCCTCGCGGCCGACCTCGACGCCGCCTGCGAGGACTACGAGGCCAAGATCGCCGCCGCTGGAGGCGTCGACGTGCAGCTCCTCGGCATCGGGGCGAACGGACACATCGGATTCAACGAGCCCACGTCCTCGCTCTCCTCCCGGACGCGCGTGAAGACGCTCGCTCCCAAGACGCGCACCGACAACGCGCGCTTCTTCGACAAGCCGGAGGAGGTGCCGGTCCACTGCCTCACGCAGGGGCTCGGCACCATCCTCGACGCGCGCAGCGTCGTGCTCGTCGCGCAGGGTGCGTCGAAGGCGCGCGCGGTCGCCGCGATGGTCGAGGGCCCCGTCTCCTCGATGTGGCCGGGCTCCGTGCTGCAGCTGCACCGCCGGGCGACGATCGTCATCGACGAGGCCGCGGCCGCCGAGCTCACCATGGCCGACTACTACCGGTACACGGTCGAGCACCGAGCCGGCGTCCAGCCCGAGGCGTAACCCGCAAGGGCAGCCGCCGCGCCCTCGCGATCGCTGCGGCAGGGTTCGCCGTCGACGCAGGGCGAAGGTGGCAGGGCGGGCTCGCCCTGGCGACTGCTGCGGCGCATCCGCTGCCGGCACTGGCGGGCGTGGTCGGGCGTGCTCGAGTGACGCTGATGGGTTTTCGCGACGCGTGATGGGTTCTCGCGACGCTGATGGGTTTCTTGGATGCTCGTGAGGGGTTTTGCCGACCGGTGATGGGTAAAAACCCATCACGGTCACCGAAACCCATCACGAGCCCAGGGGTGGCGGGCTTCACCGTCGGTACAGAGCCAAGGTGGTCGGTGGAGCAATCTCGGCTTTTCGACTGCTGCGACCGGGTGACCGTCGCGACTCGGCGGCTCCCCCGGCGGAGAAGCGCTTGCGGAAGAGTTGCGGCGTTGCGAGTTGACGGTTCCTGGGCGTGGAAGCGCACTGGGCGCATCCGCTGCCTGCTCTGGCGCGGCAGGTCGGGCGTGGTCGAGTGACGCTGATGGGTTTTCGTGACGTTGATGGGTTTCTTGGATGCGCGTGATGGGTTTTACCCACCGGTGATGGGTAAAAACCCATCACGGTCACCGAAACCCATCACGAGCCCAGTGGTGGCGTGGCTCGCCGTCGATGCAGAACGAAAGTGGCGTCGGGGCGGTGGACGCGTTGCCGACGGTGCCGACGGTGCCGACGGTGCCGACGGTGCCGACGTTGCCGACGTTGCCGACGTTGCCGACGTTGCCGACGTTGCCGACGTTGCCGACGGTGCCGACAGTGCCGACGTTGCCGACGTTGCCGACGTTGGCTGCGGTGCCGACGGCTGCCGCGGCGTGAGAGCGGGTGTCGCTCAGCGAACCCACTCGCCGCGACGCATGACTCGCTGCACGCCGAGCGACTGGTCCAGTACGACGAGATCCGCCGAGTATCCCGGCAGCAACGCCCCGACCTTCTCGAGGCCGAGGGCAGTCGCCGGCGTGGTCGACGCGGCCCGCACGACGTCGACGAGCGGCAGTCCGGCCACGGCCACCGCGTACTGCACCGCTCGCGCCATCGTGAGCGTCGATCCGGCGATCGCGCCGCCCTGCGTGAGGCGGGCGACTCCGCCGCGCACCTCGACGTCGAGCGAGCCCAGCGTGTAGTCGCCATCGTGCATGCATGCCGCCGACATCGCGTCGGTGACGAGCATGAACTGGTGCGGTTTCGCGACTGCGGCGAGGCGGAGGGTGGCAGGATGCACGTGCGTGCCGTCCGCGATGAGCTCGATCACCGCATCCGGGTGCTCGAGCAGCGCTGTGGCGGGGCCGGGTTCGCGGTGGTGGAGCCCGCGCATGGCATTGAAGAGGTGCGTGCCGACCGTTGCACCGTTGTCGAGCGCTTCGCGGGCGGTGTCGTAGGAGGAGTCGGTGTGTCCGATGGCGGCGACGACCCCGGCGTCGGTCAGCGCCTTGATGGCCTCGAGGCCGCCGGGCAGCTCGGGTGCGAGCGTGACCATGCGCACGTGCCCGCGCCCTGCCGCCAGCAGCGCAGCGAGATCGCGACTGTTCGGCTCGATGAGGTGCTGCTGCGCGTGGGCGCCCGGATGCTCGGGGCTCAGCCATGGTCCTTCAAGGTGGATGCCCGCGATGGTTCCCTCCTCCACGAGGGTCGCGAGCGCGGCGACCGAGTCGCACATCGTGTCGATCTCGTCGGTGACGAGGCTCGCGACGAGCGAGGTGGTGCCCTGTTCGAGATGCGTGCGCACCGCGGTCTTCGCCGCGAGGGCACCGAGTCCGTCGGCCGCGCCGGCGTCGTCGAACCCCGCGCCGCCTCCACCGTGCACGTGGCCATCAACGAAGCCGGGGGTGATCGTCGCTTCCCCGAGTTCGACGATGTCGCCGGAGTCCGCGGGGGGCCGCCCCGAGCCCACACGCTGCACGACGGTTCCCTCGATCTGCACCCACCCGGGCGAGAGGTGGCTGTGCGGCGTGATGACGTTCGCGGCGCTGACGATCATTCTGCTCGCTCCGTCTGTTCGGTCCTGCTCACTGGTCTGTACCAGTTGTACTTTTGCTCGTGTGGACCTCGGTGTCAAGTCGGGAAGAGGAGGAGCGCGGCTCTTGGGCGGCGTCGACAGCGACCGCCGAGGCCAGCATTTCCCGGCCCGCGACGAGCCCGCGGATTTCGGCGAGGCGCGCGCGCTTTCGCCCGCGCCTTCCAGTAGCGGAAGTGCCGCCGCATCTGCCATTCTTGGCTCCAGTTCCATCAGCACCATCAGTTCCTGTTCCAGCCCCCGCTCCTGTTTCAGTGCCTACTCCCTGAGGTGACTTGGTGAATTCTGCTCGTACTCTCCCGCGCCTCACAGCTGCTGTCGTCGCTGCCGGACTCGTCTTCGGCGGATTCGGGGTCGGAGCAGCGTCGGCTGCCCCGGCGACCGATGACACCGACAAGCTGTCGGGAAGGCTGACCGCCCTGGCGGCCGTCGACGTGTCCGCTGACCCTGCGGCAGCGGAACAGCAGCTCGCAGCGGCCACGCCGACGCAGCTCGCGCTGCCGGAGTCTGGCCCGGCGAGCCTGCAGCTGAGCGGCGGCAGCGTCGCGGTCACCGTCTACTACTCGACACCCCCGCTGGCCGCCGATATCGACGCACTCGCTGCGCTCGGCACCATCGACGCGGTCGCCGCGAAGTACCTCGTGATTGGAGCGACGGTTCCGGCGGGCAATCTCGAAGCCGTCGCAGGGCTTGCGAACGTGCAGTCGGTGCAGGAGACTCTCTCGCCGGTGTCCAGCGGTTCCGCGTGGGATGCGGCCAACGCTCTGACGGTGGCGGAGCCGACGACGGAACCGACGGCGGAGCCGACGACGGGACCCGCTGTGGAACCCACCACCGAACCGGATGCGGACCCCAGCGCATCCGCTGACACCTGCCGCGCGGTGCCGGCCAACCTCACCGAGCCCCTCAATGTTCCCCTCGCGCGAGACCTGTATGGCGTGGATGGTGAGGGGGTGCGCATCGGGATCATCTCCGACTCGTACGACCATGCGACCGTGACGCTGCCGTCGACACCGGACGAGGATGTGGCCGCGGGCCTGCTCCCGGGAGCCGGCAACCCGTGCGGCTACACGCAACCCGTTGAGGTCGTGGTCGAGAGCGCGGCCCCGAGCACCGACGAGGGGCGCGGCATGGCCCAGCTGGTCCACTCCATCGCACCCGGCTCGACGCTGCTGTTCGCGTCCGGCAGCGGAGGGCAGGCTGGCTTCGCAAACGCCGTCGAACGTCTCTCAGAGGCCGGGGCCGACATCATCGTCGACGACCTCGGATACTACGACGAGACGATGTTCCAGGACGGAGTCGCCGCCAACTCCGTCAACGATGCGGTTGCGCTCGGCATCCCCTTCTTCACCGCCGCTGGCAACGACACGATCGTCGGCAGCCTCGGCGAGAGCGAAGGTCGCGTCATCTCCTCATGGGAGGCACCCGCCTACCGGCCGACGGCCTGCCCGGCTGCTGTCGCCGAGAACCTCGACCAGTTCGACATCACCAGCGCCGACTGCATGGACTTCGACCCGGGCGCGGGCGAGGACCCCACGAACACGCTGACCTACCCGGACCTCGCCGCCTACGACGTCAACGCCCTGTTCATGTTGCAGTGGGCTGAACCCGCTGGGGCCGCCACCAGCCGCCTCGTGGTCGCCGTCACCGACGCCGCCGGCGAGCTCGTCGCGGGCAGCCCCCTCCCCGCGGCAGGCTCGCCCGTGCAGCTCGCGGGCTTCCAGCCCACCGGCGGCGACTACAACTACACGATCGTTCGAGACACCAGCGATGGTGTACCGGCTCTCAACCCGCGGGTGAAGACGATCTTCCCGAGCAGCTACCTCCGGGCCGCCGAGTACTCCGCGGGCACCGGCGGCGACATCGTCGGGCCCTCGATCTACGGACACGCCGGCACGCCCCGAGCGTTCAGCGTCGCGGCCGCCAACGCTGCCACACCGACGGAGCTCGAGAACTTCAGCGGCACCGGGCCCATGACGCTGTACTTCGAAGCGTTCCCGAGCACAGACGCACTGCCCGAGCCCATCTCGGGTGCGCCGACGCTCACCTCGCTCGACGGAGGCTGGACGAACTTCTTCGGAAGCGCTGTCCAGGGCGCTGAGGGCGTCTACTCGTTCACCGGCACCTCGGCTGCTGCACCGTCGGCGGCAGCAGTTGCGGCGCTCGGGATGCAGCTCCGCCCGGGCATCACGGAGCAGGAGCTGCGGGCCGCGATCACGGCAACTGCCGAACCTATCGGCAGCATCCATGAGTTCGTCAGCGTCGCGAACTCGGCCGGGGCCGGGCTCGTCGACGCGGCTGCGTTCCTCGCAGCGCTGCCCGAGCCGACGCCGACGCCGACGCCGACTCCGACGCCGACCCAGACGTCGACTGCCGTCCCGGTCACGCCGACGGCGGTGCCGGTTCCCGGAGTCGAGACCCACACTCCCGTGGCGACGAGTGCGACCTCGACTCCAGTGGCCACCGGGGAGCTCGCGCAGACCGGCTTCGACTCGTCGCCTGCGCTCGTGGCTGCGATCAGCGCCCTCGCGATCGCGATCGGCATCGCCGTGACGCTCGCGAGCCCTCGCAGGAAGCTCGACAACAGGTAGGGCCCGCCGCCGCGAGTCCCGCATCCCACCGCTGCGCCGCCGCATCCCACCGCCGGAGTCCGAGCAGAGTTGTGGCGCGGTGCTGTTCGTGAGCGCGCGCGCCGCGCTTTGCCACAACTCTGGTGGGGAGTGGCGGGTGCGGCAGCTGCGAGGCAGCGGCGGATGGGGGCAGCCGCGGATGGGGCGTGGCAGATGGCGGACCGGCGGCTGGGTGGGCCGGGGGTTGGCGCGGTCACCGCTGGACTCGGCGCGGTGAGCGTGGGATTCGGCGCGGTTGTCGCAGCGAGGCGCAAGCGTTGCGACGAGAAGTAGTGGGTGCCCGCGCTCCGTCGCACGCGGACGGATGCTCGGGGAGTTGTGGCGGAGTGCTGTTCGAGAGCTCGCGGACAGCACTGCGCCACAATCTTGCCGGACGGCTGCAGAGACGGGGGAGGAGGAGGCGGATGGGTGGGGCGGTGACGCGGAGCCGCGCCGGGCGACCCGGCGGCGCGAGCCGCGCGCGGGCTACCCGGTGACGAGGCGGTGCTCGTAGGCGAACACGACGATCTGGGCGCGGCTCGACAGCTCGAGCTTCGCGAGCACGTTGCGGACGTGCGTCTTCACGGTCGCCTCGCTCACGAACGCGGCGGCGGCGATCTCGCTGTTGCGGAGCCCCTTCGCGGCGAGGAGGAAGATCTCCCGCTCTCGCGGTGACAGCGCGGCGATCGCGACGTCAGGGCGAGGCGCGATCTCGGCCGGTTCCAGGACCGGAGACGCCCCGCGAGCGATGCGTCCCACCGGCATCGCCGGGGCGTCGCCCGCATGCACGGCGCGGATCGTGTCCAGCAGCATCTCCGGCGTCGCATCCTTCGTGACGTACGCGCTCGCGCCGTTGTGCATGGCCTGCAGCACCGCCTCGTCCTGCCTGAACGTGGTCAGCATGACGACGCGCGGGCGCGGGCCCGTCTCGTCGGCGTACGGGGCTGCCTCCAGGATGCGTCGAGTCGCCGCGATCCCGTTCAATCCCGGCATGCGGATGTCCATGAGCACCACGTCAGGGCGTTCCCCGACGACGAGCTCCACGGCTTCCTCGCCATCGCTCGCCGTGCCGATCAGCTCGAGGTCGGGCTGCGACTCCACGAGCATCCGCATGCCGTAGACGAACAGCTCCTGGTCGTCGACGAGGGCGATGCAGATGCGCGGGGCTGGGCCTGACCGGGCGGCGCGGATGTCGACGGGCTGGGTGGCGGTGTCGTCGCTCACTGCGCGTCCTCCTTGCGGCTGGAGGCGAGGTGGGCATCTTCGGTCGCAGCGACCCGCGGCACGATGTCCTGCGTCGGGATGAAGGCCGTCACCACGAAGACCTGGCGTTCTTCCGCCTCGCCGTCGCTCGGCTCGGCCCCCGCGGTCAGCCAGCCGCCCGCGAGGCGCGCACGCTCGCGCATTCCCGTCAGCCCGAGGCCGCTGCGCTGCGGCGGATCCTCTGCGGAACCCGAACTGCTGGCCCCGGTGCTGACGATGTTGAGGGAGAGCCCGGCGCCGCGCCAGTCGAGGGAGACCGTTGCCGACGCTTCGGAGCCCGCGTGCTTCATCGCGTTCGTGAGGCTCTCCTGCACGATCCGGAAGACGCTCAGCTCCTGCACCTGGGAGAGCCGCTTGCGTTCGCCGAGGTGTCGCAGCTCGACCTCGAGCCCGGCGTCGGAGGCCTGATCGATCAAGGCACCCAGCTCATCGAGCTTCGGCTGAGGGGCGGAGCCCGCCCCGCCGATGTCCTCGAGGAGGCCCTGCAGTTCGAGGAGCGTGCTCCGAGCGTTGTCGGCGATCTTCTGCAGGTCGTCGGCGGGCTCGCCACGCGACTCGCGGAGCAGCCTCGAGCCGTCCGCCATCGAGATCGTCACGGTCAGCGAATGCGCGAGCACGTCATGCACTTCGCGAGCGATGCGGGACCGTTCGTGCAGCACGATGACCTCCGTGGAGGACGCAGACAGCTCCTCCGCCAACGCGGTGCGCATGGCGCGTTCGCGCGCCCACTTGATCGCGAACTGGGTCGAGGTGCCGAGTGCCCAGGCAAGGACGGTCAATGCTACGAACACCAGCGCCAGCTGGACAGCCGACGAGAGCAGGAGCTCGGGCATGGGTGGCGCGACCGTCACGCCGGCGATCTGTCCGTCTGGCCCGGTCATCAGCTGCACCATGCTCTCCTGCATGGTCAGGTCGATCTCTCCCAAGCCCAGGTTCCGCGCCATGTCCTGGGCGCCGTCCTGGAAGAACAGCTCGCCGCTGGCGGAGTAGCGTTCGACACCGGCTCCGTAGCTCCCGGTCCAGAGCAGCCACTGCCCGAGGTAGACCAACATGAACGCGAGACCGGCTGCATGGGCCACGCCTGCTGCAAGCGATCCCCAAGTGAGTGGGCCTCGGGAGCGAACGGTGACGAGGAACACGACGAGGGGCATGGCGAGGTGCACGGGCCAATCGTTTGCCGAGGCCATGGGCAGCATCCCCGACAGCTGCAGGACCGGGACCAGCAGCCCCATGCCCAGGGCTGCCCGTGGGAAGCGTCGCGAGATGCCGAGGGCGAGGCCGTAGATGACCGGTGCCGCGTAGAACGGCAGGTGACTGTTCCACCGCCCAACCTCCGCGAAACACCAGAGTGTGACGAACAGCGCACCCACCGCGGGCTCGAGAAGCCAGCGCAGTCGGGCGGTGGAGAGGCGATCGAGGATTCGGAGCATGCTCACCAAGCTAGGGGCGATTCCGGTCGGGGAGGGCGACGTGGGCGCATGGGGTGTCCCGTTTCATCCGAAGGGGTGAGCGAGGGTGGCGCTCGCGGCGCTGATGCCCCGCATCCGCACCCGTGATGTGCGCTTCGGGTCTGCGGCCGCCAAGCTGGAGTCGCCAGCGTCGGCACCGGCGCGTCCCGCGAACCGAAGGTCGTGACCTCACCGATGACTGACAACCGCGCAGCGTTCGAGCACTTCGTCGAGCTGTTCTATACGCGCAAGCGCGTGGCTGACGCCTTCGACTATCTGGTCTCCTCCGACTATCGGCAGCACAACCCGAACATCGCGGACGGGCCTGCTGCGGCGGTGGAGGCGCTCACGCCGAAGTTCGACGGGTCGCCGGATGCGACCTTCAGCGTCGAGCGCCTCATCGTCGACGGCGACCTGGCGATGGTGCACGTGCGTGCCTCCCGCCCCGGCGCCCCGGACGCGGCGGTCGCGGACATCTACCGCTTCGAGGGCGGCCGCATCGTCGAGCACTGGGACGTGCTCCAGCAGGTGCCGGCCACGAGCATCCACGACCACCCCATGTTCTGAGGCTCAGACCACGCCGGAGGTGCCGAGCAGCGAGCCGATCAGGAACGTCGCGCCGAGCGCGAGCGCGCCTCCGGCGACGACGCGGATGGTCGGTCGCAAGGGTGGGCTCTGCCCGATGCGAGCGCTGAAGTAGCCGGTCGCCGCCAGGGCGAGCAGTACGACGGCGAAGGTCCCTGGCACTCGGGTGCTCTCGGGCAGCAGCAGAATCGACAGCAGTGGCAGCAGTGCGCCGGTCGTGAAGGCGAGTGCGGATGCGCCGGCCGCGGCGAGCGGGCTCGCGACGGCTTCCTCACTCAGTCCGAGCTCGGTCTCGAGATGGGCGGCGAGCGCGTCTCGTGCCGTGAGCTCGATGGCCACCTGCTGCGCGGTCTCCGGGCTCAGCCCTTTCTGCTCGTAGAGGCCCGCGAGCTCGGCGAGCTCCTCCTCCGGCTCCTCCTCGAGCTCGCGACGCTCCTTCGCGATGAGCGCACGCTGGCTGTCGCTCTGGCTGCTGACGGACACGTACTCGCCGAGCGCCATCGAGATCGCGCCGCCCACGAGTCCCGCGGCCCCCGCCGTGAGGATCGCGGGCGTCGCGGTGGTGGCCCCGGCCACGCCGACGACGAGCGCCGCGACCGACACGATGCCGTCATTCGCGCCAAGGACTCCGGCGCGTAGCCAGTTCAGGCGACCGTGGATGGACGCGTCGTGCGGCTCGTTCGCGTGGGCGCCGGGGGCAGGCGCGGCGGGTGCGGTCATGGGCGTCATCCAAGCACGCAGGATGCCGAGTATGAGCGGTTCGACGTTGGCGTTCTGGTGAGTGCGACCTTCGAAGACGTCGCGCCTACTCGGCGGCGCGTGGGTCGATGAGGATGTCGAGCTCGTTCCACAACCGCTCGGCGGCGTCGATGCGCACCTTGGTGGCCTCTGGGTCGAGCTGCGCGAGTGTTGCGACGAGGCCCTGCTGCACCGCCATGGGGACGGTGAGCGACGGGAAGAACGACGTTCCCTCTGCGGGGATCTTGATGAGGTCGTCCACTGCGCCCTCGAGCTGCGGGGGCAGGTAGTCGGTGAGTGCCACGACCGTCGCGCCCTGCCGGTGGGCGGCGTTCGCGGCCGCCACGATGGTGCGGTAGTGCCGCCAGTAGCTGCACACGATGAGCAGGTCTCCGGACCCCATCTGGGCGACGCTGTTCGAGAGCGCGCTGTCGCGGTCGAGGAGCGCGTGCACGTGATAGCCGGCGATCTGCAGGTTGTGGACGAGCGCCTGGCCGACGGCGGCGAAGCTGCCCATCGCCGTGACGTGCACGCGCTTCGCCGACTGCACGGCCGACGCGACGCGGGCGATCGCGACGTCGTCGATGTCGCGCATCGTGGCCGCGAGGAGTGCGGCGTCGTTGCGCAGCGCGTTCTGGAACGGAGTGTCCGTGAGGCCGTGGATCTCGGCGATGTCGACCATCGAGAGCTGTGCGAGGTAGCGGGTGCGCAGGGCCTGCTGCAGGTCCGGCCAGCCCTTGAAGCCGAGCTGCTGGGCGAGGCGCGTCGTCGTGGATGCGCTCACCCTCGCCGACGCTGAGATCTCGGCGGCCTGCGCGTAGCTGGCCGCGTTGATGTTCGTGACGAGGTAGTTCGCCAGCTTCTGGCTGGTGGGGCCGAGGTTGCTGCCGGCGAGGACGCCCCGCAGCCACGCGTCGGGGGAGAGTCGCGTCTCGTCGTCGGTGGGCGGTTCGACGGCTGGCATGTGTTCATTTCAGCACGGATCCGCTGGGGGTTGGGTGCCGTGGCCCCGTTCCCCGGACAATCCTGCAAGAGATTTCGCGCGGGTTACATTTCTGCAATCTCTGTTGCATGATAGATGCGGCTGGATCATGCTTTCTCGAACACCGACGTTCCGATCCCTCAGGAGAACCCGTTGTCACTCACAGCACGGCTCGATCGCCTGCCGATCAGCAGACCCCACTACGCGCTCCTCCTCATCGGCGGGCTCGGCTACACCTTCGACGGCATGGACGGCGCGATCGTCGCCTTCCTCATGCCGAGCGTCCGCGACGTCTTCAGCCTCGAGGCCGCACAGCTCGGCCTCGTCGGCTCCGCCGCCCCCTTCGGATTCCTCTTCGGGGCCCTCCTCGCCGGCTACCTCGGCGACAAGATCGGCCGCAAGAAGGTCATGATGTGGTCGCTGGTGCTGTACGCGGTCGCATCCCTCGTCGCGGCCCTCTCCTGGAACTTCGAGATCTTCCTCTTCATGCGCATCCTCGCCGGAATGGGAGCCGGAGCCGAGAGCGCCATCATCGCGCCCTTCCTCTCCGAGTTCGTGCCCAAGCACCGGCGCGGGTGGTTCGTGGGCACGCTCGCCGGGTTCTTCTCCTTCGGGTTCGTCGCCGCCGCACTCATCGGGCGCTTCGTCGTCCCCGCCTCGGAGGACGGCTGGCGCTGGGCGCAGGTCCTCACCTTCCTGCCCATCGTCATGCTGCTCTGGTGGCGACGCTCGCTCCCCGAATCGCCGCGCTACCTCGCCAGCGTCGGCAGGCACGCGGAAGCGGAAGCCGTGGTCGCGAGCTTCGAGGACCGAGTGCGCGCATCCACCGGCAAGGACCTCCCGGCCGTCGACCCGAACGCGCCAGAAGAGGAAGCACCCGTCAAGTTCGGCTTCATCAAGGCCGTCAAGTTCCTGTGGGGCCGCACGATGTGGCGCATCACGGCGACGACCTGGCTCATCTGGTTCGTCATCACGTTCTCGTACTACGGCTTCTTCACCTGGATCCCGACGCTCCTCGTCGACCGCGGCATCGACGTCACGACGAGCTTCACGTACTCGCTCTACATCTACCTCGCACAGATCCCCGGCTACTTCAGCGCCGCGTACCTCAACGAGAAGCTCGACAGGAAGTTCACGATCGCGCTCTACCTCATCGGCTCCGCCGGTGCGGCACTGTGGATGAGCCAGGCCAACGACCCGATCATGGTCACGGTCGCCGGCATCGTCCTCTCGTTCTTCCTCAACGGCACCTACGCCGGCGTCTACGCCTACACGCCGGAGGTCTTCCCGACCTGGCTGCGCGCGACCGGCGTCGGGATGAGCTCGTCGTTCGGCCGGATCGGCTCGATCACGGCCCCCATCATCATCGGCACCTTCGCCGCCCAGTGGGGCTTCGTCGGAGTGTTCGGCATGACCACGACCGTGCTCGTCATCGGCGTCGCCTGCACGCTCCTCTTCGCCGTCCGCACCGCCGGGCGCTCGCTCGAGGACATCACGGGAAGCGGCAAGGGCACGGACAAGCAGGCAATCGAGAAGAAGGAGAGCAACGCATGACCCCGAATGGAGAACGAGTGCGCAACGGAGAACTCGGACGGAACAGCGAGGTGACACTGGATGCGGTGGATTGGGCGAGCATCCACCACACGATCGAGCAGGAGGTGGGGGTGGTGCTGTTCACGGTCCTTCGCTTCACCGAGGGTGGGGCCGTCATGGAGCGCATCTACTCGTCGCACGCCGACGAGTACCCGGTCGGCGGCACGAAGCAGGTCGCGACGCAGGTGTCTCCAGACTGGGTCGCCGCCTGCCGCGACTCGGGGGAGCCGTTCCTCGGCGCCACGCCGGCAGACCTCGACCGCATCTTCGACGACGCGAGCACGATCAAGGCCCTCGGCTGCGGCTCCATCCTCAACGTGCCCATCCCGGGCCCGGACGGCACGCCGCTCGCCACCGTCAACATGTGCGCCCCGGAGGGCACCTACACATCGACGGCGCAGGAACGCGCCGTGCAGATCATCGACACCGGCGTGGAGAGCGCCGAGCAGCAGGGAGCATCCGCATGACCTCGAACCTGATCATCCGCAACGCCACGTGGCTCGACGTCGACGCGGGGGAGTACCGCACGGGCGACCTCTCGATCCGCGACGGGCGCTTCGAACGGGTGGGTGGCCAGATCGAAGCGCAGGACGGCGTCGAGGAGCTCGACGCAGCCGGTCGATACCTCCTGCCCGGCCTCATCGACTGCCACGTGCACGTCACCGCCCACACGGCAGACCTGCCCTCGATGGGTGAGGAATCGTCGAACTACGTCGCGCTCCAGGCGGCGAAGCTCATGGGCGAGATGCTCGACCGCGGCTTCACGACCGTGCGCGACGTCGCCGGCGCCGACTTCGGCCTGCACGACGCGCAGGTCGACGGCCTCGTGCGAGGTCCACGGCTCTTCTTCGGCGGCAAGGCGCTCTCGCAGACCGGCGGGCACGGCGACCCGCGCTCGCGGGGCCGCGACAGCCATGACAGCGAGTACACGTGCTCCCACATCGGCAGGGTCGTGGATGGCATCTCAGCCGTCCGGCACGCGGCCCGGGACGAGATCCGCCGCGGCGCGCACCACATCAAGATCATGGCGGGCGGCGGAGTCGCCTCGCCCACCGACCGCGTCGACTCCACGCAGTTCTCCGTCGAGGAGATCGAGGCCGTCGTCGAGGAGGCGACCGCCGCCAACCGCTACGTGACCGCACACGCCTACACGGCGCGCGCCATCAACCGCGCCCTCCGGGCCGGCGTGCGCGGCATCGAGCACGGCAACCTCCTCGACGACGAGTCGATCGAGCTCTTCCTCGAGCACGACGCCTACCTCACCATGAACCTCGTCACCTACTGGGCGCTCATGGAGGAAGGCCGCGAGCACGGCCTGCCGCAGGACAACTGGGTGAAGGTCTCCGACGTGCTCGAAGGCGGCAAGGTCGCGCTCGAGAAGGCCCACAAGGGCGGCGTCAACCTCTGCTACGGCAGCGACCTGCTCGGCGGCATGCAGCGCCACCAGGCCCGCGAGTTCGAGGTGCGCGCCGAGTTCATGCCCGTCATCGACATCATCCGCAGCGCGACGACCACGGCCGCCCGCCTGCTCCAGCGCGAAGGTGAGCTCGGCGTGATCGCGCCGGGCGCACACGCCGACCTGATCGCCGCATCCGCCAACCCGCTCGATGACGTGAGCGTGCTCGCCGAGTCGCGCCTCGACTGGGTCATGCAGGGCGGGACGCGCGTCTAGGACGGCGGGCGCCGGCCGGCCCGGCGGTTCGGGGCTCGAGAGTTGTGGCGGAGTGCTGTTCGGGCTTCGACCGGATGCACTTCGCCACAACTTCGGACGCGAAGGACAGCCCGGGCGCGCGCGGGTACCCGGACGCGCGTCAGCTGTCTAGCGAATCTCGCGCACCTCGAACTGCATGCGCGGGTTCGCGAACGCATCCTGAGCCGCGACGATCTGCAGCTCGCGCTCGCCGGAGTCGAGCGTGGTCTGCAGCAGATCGAAGACGCTCGAGACGGTCGCGGAGAGCGCCTCGGCTGCCGAGCCCGACGTGCGGTAGTGCGCAGTGAAGAGGGCCGACGTGACATCGCCGGAGCCGTTCGCCTTGAACGGCAGGTACGGGGTCTGCACGATCCACGCCCCCGAATCGTCGACGGCCATCATCTCGATCGTGCCCTCAGGTCGGTCGGGCCGCTCGACGCTCGTGACGAGCACCGTGCGCGGGCCGAGGTCGCGGGCGCGCTGCACAGAATCGAGGGTCTCCTCGATCGTCGCGGGCGTCGTGCGGGTGAGGAAACCCAGCTCGAACTGGTTGGGAGTGAGGATGTCGGCGACCGGCACGACCCGCTCGCGGATCAGCTCCGGGATCGCAGGAGCGACGAAGCAGCCCGACTTCGCGTTGCCCATGACGGGGTCGCACGTGTAGCTCGCCGCCGGGTTGAGCTCCTTGGTGCGCTTGACCGCGTCGACGACGACATCGACGATCTCCTCGCCACCCAGATAGCCAGACAGCACCGCGTCGACCTGGGCGAGCGCGCCGCGCTCCTCGATGCCGAGGATGACGTCGCGCACATCGGACGCAGGAAGGAGCGGACCGCGCCACGCGCCGTAGCCCGTGTGGTTCGAGAACACGACCGTCGAGACCGGCCACACCTCATGTCCGAGGCGCTGCAGCGGGAACACGGCGGCCGAGTTGCCCACGTGCCCGTAGGCGACCGACGACTGGATCGACAGGATCTTCATCCCCCGATCTTGCCACGCCGCGAGCTGCAGCGCGCTCGGGCGACGCCATGCGACGGGTTCGGCTGCTCGCCGCATCTCCCACGTGGGGCGGATGCATCTCCCGCCCACGGCCGAGGCCGGTGTCGGTGGCTGCCCATAGCGTTGGAGGACGGGACAGGAACACGGCCGAGAACTGGGGAAGCGAATGTCACACGAACGTCAGCAGGAGCACCCTGCCGGGTCGCCGCAGATCGCAGAAGCACCGCGAGGTCCGGCGAAGCGCATCCTCGTCATCGCAGCACTCGTGGCAGCGGTCGTCGCGGTGGTGCTCGGCATGGTGGTCGGCCCGCAGCGTCAGTCGCTCGGCACGCAGGTCACCGGCGATGAGGCGCTCGCGGCCAGGGTCGTGGATGCCGTGGGCGGGCACGGCGGCTTCCGCTCCGTCGTCGTCGCCGAGGTCACACCGGAGAGCACGACGTGGGCCGGGGTGGGCAAGACGGGTGATGGCCGCAACGGGTCGGCGCCCACCAACGAGACGCTCTACGAGCTGGGTTCGGTCACGAAGACCTTCACCGCCGCGCTGTTCGCCGATGCGATCGAACGCGGGGAGGTGGGTGCCGAAGACCCGCTCTCGACGCACATCCCCGAGCTCGAGGGAACTCCGGCCGGTGAGGTGACGCTCGCGAGCCTCGCCCAGCACAGCTCAGGCCTCCCGCGCCTCGGCCCCGCCTTCGCCATCGAGTCGCTCGCGGCTTCCCTCTCCGGAGGCAACCCCTACGGCCCGCAGACGCGCGACGCCATGATCGCCGACGCGGCTTCCGCTCCCGTCGACCCCGCGCAGGGCCCCGTCTACTCGAACCTCGGAGTGGCGCTCCTCGGCACGGCCCTCGTCAACGCGTCGGGCGCCGAGAGCTACCCGTCGCTGCTCGAGGAGCGCGTTCTCGGGCCCGTCGGCATGCAGTCGACGACGATCGCCACGACCGAGGCCGAGGTGCCGGCCGAGACCACCCCGGGCTTCCTCACCAACGGCGCTTCGACCGATCACTGGTGGGGCGAGGGGTACGCGCCGACCGGATCCTCGACGACAACCGACATCGACGACCTCGCCGCGTGGGCTGCCGCCAACCTCGACGGCTCCGCACCTGGCGCATCGGCGCTCGAGCCGACGGCGCAATTCGCCGAAGGCAGCGACATCGGCTGGGTCTGGCAGAGCACGCAGGTCACGAACCCCACGGCCGACTCGAACCCGACGCTCACCTGGCACAGCGGCGGAACCGGCGGGTTCGCCTCCGTCGTCATGATCGACCGCGAAGCGCAGAAGGCGGTCGTCGTGCTGGGGAACACGCAGCAGGTCGTCGACCCCATCGCCGTGTCGCTGCTCAGCGGAGCCGAGGTGCCCGACCTCGGCGCGCAGGGCTCGCTCCTGCTGTGGGTGACGTTCGGATTCGCCGTAGTCGCCTCGGGCCTCGCCCTGCTCTTCGCGTTCCGTTCGAAGGCGGCGCTGCCCATCGTGAACTGGCTGCTGCTCGCCGCCGCGGGCCTCGTCAGCCTCTGGTTCGCTGGACCATGGGCGAGCGTCGGCGGCTGGGCGTTCGGGCTCGCCCTGGCGCCCGCGCTCGCGGCGGTCGCGGTCGGCGTGCTGCGCTCCCCGGCACTCCGCTTCCAGCCCAAGAAACGGGCCTGGCTCAGCTGGGTCGGCCTCGCCGTGGTGCTGCTCATCCTCGTGTCGACGCTGCTCGTCATCTGAGCTGAGACGTCAGTGCACCGGCGGGCCGCACTGGACCGGCGCGGCGTGCTCTGGGGTCGCTCCTTACGCGCAGTCCTCGAGCACGTCGCGCATCGCATCGTGTTCGGCCTGCGTCACCCAGAGGCTGTAGGTGGCCTTCACGACGATCTGCCGTGCCACGTAGGTGCAGTGGTACGACTCCCGCGGCGGCAGCCAGTTCGCCGCATCCTGGCTCTTCTTGTCGTCGTTCACCCAACCCGCCGTGGCCTGCAGGTTCATGGGGTCGTTCGACAGCTCCACCCGCTCCTCGAACGACAGGTCCTTCGCGCCCGTGCGCCACGCATTCGCGAGCGCCACGACGTGGTCGATCTGCACGAGCGGGCTCGTGTCGGGTCCCCGCTGGAAGTCGATCTCGTCCCCCGAGTACGGGTCCACGAAGACGCCCGTGTCGACTCGGCAGCCGTCTCGGTTGCGGTTGACCTCGGTCATGGATGCGGCCAGTGCGTCGTTGCGAGCGTCGCAGCCGTTGCCGTCCGGGTCCTGCCAGCCCTCGCCGAACGAGCCCTCGCGATCGAACTCCTGCCATTCGTCGCGCGGAGCGACCTCGAGCTTGCCGAGCACGTCGAGGGCATCCGCGGCGAAGGAGGTCGGATCGTCACCCTCGGCGGCGGCCTCGACCTCGCCGGCGAGGTCGACAAGCTGGCTGGACTCGGAAGCGGTGCTGCCGTCTGCGGGCGACGTCGCCTGAGGGGCGAGGGGCGTGCATCCCGCGAGCAGGACCGCGACGCCGATGAGCGCCGCGGCCGCGAGCGCAGGGCGGCCGGAACGGTGAACGAAGCGGCGCGCGGTGGGCGAGGAGGTGGGAGGCACTTGGAGCTTTCTCGAGCGGGTCTGCCGCTCAAGACTGCCACAGGGCGGGGCACCGAGCGCGAAGCTCACATCCTCTCCGTGCGAGCGAACTCAGAGGGAGCGCCTGGCATGACGGTGGCAGAATGTGGGAGCCGCGGCTGCCCGCGGTCACACGCCGCACACCCCCGGGGGAACATCCATGACTGAAGTAGGCCAGACCGGCTCACCCGCTGGGTCCGGAGGCGACTCCCAGCGACCTGTTGCACTCGTCACTGGCGCAACGCGCGGCATCGGCGAGGCCATCGCGCAGGAGCTCGGTCGCACCCACCAGGTCCTGGTCGGCGGCAGGGAGCCGCGCGCGGTCGCCGAAGCCGCAGCACGCATCCCCGGGGCCACCCCGTTCGTGGCCGACCTCTACGACGAGCGTCAGCTCGCCGAGGCGACCCGCAGCATCCGCCGTCTCGATGTGCTCGTGCACTCCGCGGCCGTGCTCGGCGGGCACGACGCGATCGCCGAGAGCTCGCGCGAACGCTTCCGCCGCGCCTTCGAGCTCAACGTGTTCGCGGTCGCCGACCTCACCCGCCTCCTGCTGCCGCTCATCCGATCGAGCGAGGGGACGATCGTCATGATCAACTCGGGCTCCGGCTACGCAAGCGGTGCGGGCACGAGCGTCTACAGCGGCACGAAGTTCGCGCTTCGTGCGCTGACGGACGCGCTCCGCGAGGAGGAGCGCGAACACGGCGTCCGCGTGTCGAGCATCCACCCGGGGCGCGTCGACACCGACATGCAGCGGGAGCTGCGCCAGCTCGAGCATGGCAGCTACGAGCGGGAGCGCTACCTGACCCCGCAGGCCGTCGCCCAAGCCGTGCGCCTTGCCGTCGACACCCCAGCTGGTGGGGCGGTCGACGAGCTCAAGATCCGCCCGATGCGCTGAGGACGCGCGCCAGACCATGGGCGGTACCAGCCAGATCTTCACCATCGTCGCGTTCGCGCTGCTCGTCGTGCTTGTGCTCGGCCTCGGCCTGCTCGTCGCGATCTTCGTGCAGCGACACCGCGCGAAGAAGGCGAAGGCTGCGTCGGACCTCCGGAAGGCGGAGCGCCGCAGGGCCGTCGATGCGGGCATCGCAGGCCTGCACGAGGACACCGACACGAGCGGCGGCATCTCCCTCCTTGGGCTCTCTGTGCAGCAAGCGGTGCCGGATGCCCCGAGCGGCGCACCCGCGAAGCCATCGCCCTGGGCGGCGGCGCCGCGGCCTGCCGAACGGCAGGCCGCCTGGTTGCCGGCTTCAGTGCAGCGCGCGTCTGGGGCCCCGGGGGCTGGGTTGCCGGGGTCTGGCGTGCCGGAGTC
>NZ_PSYC01000045.1:0-25147 GCF_002931515.1 Pseudoclavibacter sp. RFBG4
AATATGTTTCCAAAAGGAATCCTTACCCCCTCCAAAGGAAGAGGCACGGGATCAAATTGGCATTTGACATAGTGCACGCTGTTGAGTTCTCAAGAATCGGACGCTTCTCGTTTCCGGCCTGTTCGACCATCTCCCGAGAGCAACCTCTCTAACCTACATCAGGTTTGGAACCTTGTCAACTTGGGCTGTGCGAGATTCGCAATTGCCACTGGACATTCCAGGTCCTGATGTTCAGTTTCGTTGTGCTCCTTCAAGCCGATTTCCCGGCCGCTCGGAAGCAACCTGTGTAACTTACCCTCGCGCCGAAGCCGGGGTCAAACCAGGCCGCAGCCCGGGCGTGTCGCGCACAGGACGGGACGCTGGCTCGGCCGTTGAATTCCGAGCTGGAGCGCCGAGCCGAGCTACGTTGCCCGCCTGACGAAGGGCAACTCAGCTCAGGGCAGCCGCATCCGCCGTCACGAGCCCGTGGCGCGCAAACGCGTCGAAGATGCCGTTCTCCAGCACCGTCGACGTGACTTCGTCCGCAAGCTCCTGCAGCTCAGGGGCGGCGTTGCCCATCGCGATTCCGACACCGCACACCTCGAACATCTCGACATCGTTCCAGCTGTCGCCGATGCCGATCGCATCAGCGCGGTCGAGTCCCAGGTGCTCGAGCACCTTCTCGATCGCGGCACCCTTCGTCGTTCCACGCAACCCGATCTCGCCGTCCGAACCGCCGGGCAGGGGCATGCTGCCGCGCACGATGTGGAATCGCTCGCCGAACTCCAGCCGCGCCCGCTCCACAGCACCGGCCTCCTCGGTGAAGAAGACGGCCTTCGCGATCTCGTCGAGCGGAGCATCTTCGATTGGTTCTGCAGAGAAGCCAGCCTGCGGCGCCGTCTGCGGCTCGGACTTGTCGACACGGGCAGCCGCGAGGTGCTCCTGGATGGCAGCTCGAGTACGCGCCGAGGCGTACACCCGCCGGTTGGTCTGCAGGAGGTAGTGGAGCTCGTGCTCCTCGAAGTGCGCGAGAAGCGCGTCGAGCTCTGCCCTCGGCATGGTCTCTCCGTGCACGAGCGCGTCGCCCACCATGGCGAACGCACCCCCGTTCGTCACGGCGCCGTCGAATCCGATCTCGAGAACCGACTCGGGGATGTGCCCCGCTGCCCGCCCCGTGCACAGGTAGACGAGGTGGCCAGCAGCACGAGCCTCTCGAATCGCTCGAACCGTGGAGGGCGCGATCCGGCGACCGTGGTCGAGGATCGTGCCGTCGACATCGAGGAAGGCGATCTTGAGAGTGGACGAGCGTTCTGGCATGTGACCTCACGATGATTCAGCGGAGAGGGGACTCGGCCACACAAGCCTATGCCGCCCGGAACGCAGAGGCCCCTGCCGGAATGCAGAAGACCCGGCAGCCAGAATGGCAACCGGGTCCTTATCTGTAGCTGGAGAGAGATTCGAACTCTCGACCTCACGATTATGAGTCGTGCGCTCTCACCAACTGAGCTACCCAGCCATGGGTGTCGAGGATGCTTTCGCACCCAAGATCAGAGCCCCGAGTCGGGTTTGAACCGACGACCCCTTCCTTACCATGGAAGTGCTCTACCACTGAGCTATCGGGGCAAGATGCCAATCGAGCTTGTGGCTCGGAATGGCACCAGATGAGGATAGCACCTCACGGAACCCCGTGAGAACACCACCCTCGTGGTGTGCCGCGTCTTACGCGCCCGCGCTTTCGCCGGGCATCGTGACGACCGTGGAAACGTTGTTGAACTGCGTGAGGAAGGCGATCGGGTCGATCTTGTTGCCATCCGCCGTGTGCACCTCGAGGTGCAGGTGAGGGCCAGTGGATGCGCCCGTGTTCCCGACCTTGCCGAGCTCGTCGCCGACCTTGACGACGTCGCCGACCTTGACGCCGATGGAGCCGGTCAGCATGTGACCGTAGACGCTCTCGTAGCTCTGGCCGTTGATGACGTGCTGCACGATGACGTGCACGCCGAGTCCGCCGTTGTCGGTCGGGGTGACGCTCGTGACCGTACCGCCGGCGATCGCGCCGATCGGCGTTCCCTGCGCAGGTGCGAAGTCGATACCCATGTGGTTCGTGCTGCCGATGCCGCCGGGCGAGACGCGAGGACCGAAGTCGTCGGTGATGGCGACGCCGACCGGGAAGGGCCACTGGACCGTCGAGGACAGGTCGTTCTTGTAGGTGCCGCGGTCGACGAGGCTCATGAGGTTGGCCGCCGTGGCCGACCCCATTGTCGTGACGGCGTAGGCGTCTTCGCGCTCGACAGTGGTGGCTTCGCCGCCGGCGACCGTGAGGGTCTGGCCGGGGACCGAGGAGACGGCGTCGGCGAGCGCTGCTGAGCTGTCGCCCGCGACCTGGTCTTCCTGCGTGGAGGTGGCGTTCGCGGGCATCGTCGAGACGACGGCGATGGTTGCGGCGAAGCCGAGCGCCGTGACGCCAGCTGCACCGCGGAGGAGCGCGCCGCGCTTCTTGTGCGACTTCTCGGAGTTCTTGACGCGAACGAGTCCGCGACGTCCTGTCTTGCTGTCGACCTCGGGGCGGAGCGCCTCTTCGTTGCGAGCGAAGCTCAGCGGAACCTCGAGCACGGCGACCGAAGCCCGCTCGATGCGTGCCGTCGACTCGGTGTCGTCCGAACGGATCTGGGCAACCTCGGCGATGCTCGGCGTGGAGATGGACGCCGGGGCCGGGGCGGGTGCGGAGACGACCGGAGCGGTCTCGGCCTGGACGGCCGAGACGATCTTCGGCGCGAGCGCTGCCGTGATGACTGGGGCCGAGGCGACAGGAGTCGTCGTGCGCTCCGCCTCACGCCGAGCGCGGCGCGAGCTGAAGGCTTCGGGAGTTGCCGCCGGTGCGATGGTCGCGAGCGATGCGAGACGCTCTGCTTCGCGGAGTTCTCGACGGGTCATGGGCGCCGGCAGAGCCTGCTCCTGGCCCGATGTGAGAAGGGAAGTCAACGATTCATATCCTTACCGCGGTTTATAACGAACTGGTAAATAGTAACGCGCAGGTCACGGAAACTTCAAGGTCTCCAGGGAATCCTCCTCGGCCACAACCGGGCGAGACGGCTGCGGCTCGGGCCGTCTCGCCCGGAACCACGCGGGAGACGGGCAGGAGGAGGCGTCCTCGATCGCGTCCGAATTCACCCCGTACCCGGGCGAGCCGAACGCAGCCTGAGCCGTTACCGAGCACCCCGAGCCGTCAGGAGCAGTGCGCAAGGGAGCAGCGCGCGAAGGGCAGCACTACTCGTCGGTCAGGACCCTGACGTAGCGAACGAGCTCCTGCTCCAGACCCGGCCTGGCGGCGATGATCAGCCGCCGCCCCTCGCGCCCGAGCCCCTCACCCACGACAACCGCACCCGCCTCGCGCGCAACCAGAGCAGCACCGGCGTGATCCCAGGGGTTCAGCCCCGACTCGTAGTACGCATCCAGCCGGTTGATCGCGATGTTGCAGAGGTCGAGGGAAGCGGCCCCCACGCGGCGCAGGTCGCGCACGCGCCCAGCCAGCGCCATCCACTGCTCCGCCTGCTGCACCCGGCGCTCGGCGGAGTAGCTGAACCCCGTGCCGACAAGAGCGAGCTCGAGCGGAGGGGCAGCATCCACGTGCAGCCGCCCGCCGTTGCACCACGCGCCCTGGCCACGCACGGCCGTGAAGGTCTCGCGCCCCTCGGGGTTCACGACGGCCGCGGCGAGGGTCGTGAAGCTCGAGGGCTCCGACCCCGGGTCGCCGACGACCACGGCGACGCTCACCGCGTAGTTGGGGTAGCCGTACAAGTAGTTGACGGTGCCATCGATGGGGTCGACGACCCAGGTGAGCCCCGTCGTGCTCGCAGACGCGTCCGATTCCTCGCCGAAGAACCCGTCGCCGGGGCGCAGTCCCTCGAGACGACGACGGATGTGTGCCTCCGATTCCCTGTCGGAGGCGGTGACGATGTCGACCGACGACGACTTCGTGTCGGCGACGGCTACTCCCTCCAGGCGGCGAGCGGCCACGAGCTCGGCAGCCTCCGTCGCCACGGTCACCGCGATGTCGAGGAGCCCTCGGAGCTGTTCGGCAGTGAACTGGTCGGCGTCGTGAACGGTCTGAGCATCGTCGAGTTCTGGCACGCCCTGGAGCGTAGCAATGCCGGACCACGAGCGCGTTTCTGTGTTTATCTTTGCTTCTCTTGTTTTACGTCCGTTTGCCGCGTACGCTCTCCACCAGAACCAACACCCGGATCGCACAGGAGCATCCATGTACGCAACGGAGCGGCACGCGCTCATCCTCGAACGCATCACGCAGCACGGGAAAGTCGCCGTGCGAGAACTCGCGAGCGACCTCGACGTCACCCCCGAGACCATCCGCCGAGACCTCGACCAGCTCGAACTGGAGAGCCTCGTCAGGCGAGTCCACGGCGGCGCCGTCGGCAACTCCCTCGGCAGCCTCGCCGAAACCGCAGTCGCCGAACGCCAGCCCCTCAACCACGACGCCAAGGTCCGCATCGGCGAGGCCGCCGAGCGGCTCATCCCCCGCGGCTTCAACGGATCCATCCTCATCGATGCCGGGACGACGACCGCCGAGATCGCCGCCGCCCTCGTCCGACGCCCCGCCGACGAACTCGCGAAGCTGCAGGTCATCAGCAACTCGCTCCCTATCCTCGCGCTCCTCGCCGCACGCAGCGAACTCACCACGATCGCCATCGGCGGTCGCGTGCGAGGCCTCACCAGCGCCGCCGTCGGCCCCAACGCCCTCACGCAGCTCGCCGCGCTCCGCCCGGACCTCGCCTTCATCGGCACCAACGGCATCAGCGCCGAATTCGGGCTCAGCACCCCGGACCCGGACGAAGCGGCCGTGAAATCCGCCATGTGCCGAGGCGCCAGACGCGTCGTCGTCGCCGTCGACGCCTCCAAGTTCGACCAAGACGCCCTCACCCACATCGCAGCGCTCTCCAGCGTCGATGCACTGGTCACCGACCAGCCCCCGCGGACGGCACTCGCCGCCGCGCTCACCGAGAACGACGTGGAAGCAGTGCTCGCATGATCGTCACCGTCACCGCCAACCCGGCAATCGACAGAACCCTCGCCCTCCCCCACGAGCTCGCTCGCGGCGACGTCCAGCGCCTCACCGGCAGCGAATCGCAGGCAGGCGGCAAGGGCATCAACGTGTCCCGCGCCCTCCGCGCCTCCAAGCTCGACAACCTCGCCGTCTTCCCGGCCTCCGCCGACGACGACTTCACGAACCTCGTCGAAGCCGAAGGCCTGCGCATGCTGCCCGTGCGCATCGAAGGCGGAGTGCGCACCAACTTCGCCATCACCGAGAGCGACGGAACCACCACCAAGCTCAACGAGCCAGGGCCCCACCTCAGCGCAGACGAAGCAGACGCCCTCGTCGCAGCCGTCATCGCAGCATCCCGCGACGCCGAATGGCTTGTCCTCGCCGGCTCCCTGCCACTCGGCCTCGACTCCTCCTTCTACGCGGCCCTCATCGAAG
The DNA here is from genome assembly GCF_002931515.1 of Pseudoclavibacter sp. RFBG4. Taxonomy (NCBI): domain Bacteria; kingdom Bacillati; phylum Actinomycetota; class Actinomycetes; order Micrococcales; family Microbacteriaceae; genus Pseudoclavibacter; species Pseudoclavibacter sp. RFBG4. The sequence continues at coordinate 5,471 of NZ_PSYC01000045.1, forward strand.
CCGTCCGCGCAGAGCTCGGCGAGGCCGCACCACGCGTCGCCGTCGACAGCTCCGACGCACCGCTCAAGGCGCTCCTCGCATCCGGAACCCGCGTGCAGCTCATCAAGCCGAACGCCTTCGAGCTCGCCGAGCTGAGCGGCATCGCCGACGGAGACGCCCTCGAAGCCGACCCGCAGCTCGCCGCCGACGCAGCGGGCTGGGCCCTCGAGCACGGAGCCGACGCCGTCCTCGCCACCCTCGGCGGAGCAGGCGCCATCTACCGCGACGCCACGACCAGCCTCTTCGCCGCCCCGCCACCCACTCGCGTGCGCAGCACCGTCGGAGCAGGCGACTCGTCGCTCGCCGGCTACCTGCTCGCGAGCGTCACCGGGGCACCCCCCGAACGCGCCCTCGCCCAAGCCGTCGCCCACGGAAGCGCCGCCGCTTCCCTGCCGGGCAGCGGAGTCCCCTCCCCAGAACAGACCCGACCGGACCTCGTCCGCATCACCCACCTCGCAAGCAGCACCAAGGAGAACGCATCATGACCACCTACATCACGCCAGGGCTCGTCGCCCTCGACGTCGACCTGGGTGCGGACAAGACCGATGTCATCCGCAACCTGGCCGAACGCGTCGTCTCGCAAGGCCGCGCGACCGACGCCGCAGCGCTCGCCGCCGACGCCCTCGCCCGCGAAGAGCAGGGCGCCACGGGCGTCCCCGGCGGCATCGCCATCCCCCACTGCCGCTCCGGCGCCGTCACCGAAGCCACCCTCGCCATGTCGCGCCTCACGCCAGGCGTCGACTTCGGCGCTCACGACGGCCCGAGCGACCTCGTCTTCTTCATCGCGGCCCCGGACGGTGCCCACGACGAGCACCTCCAGATGCTCTCGAAGCTCGCCCGCTCCCTCATGGTCCCCGAGTTCAACGACTCGCTCCGCGCCGCGACCACCCCGGAAGAGATCGTCGCGATCGTCGAGAAGGCACTCGAGCCAGAGGAGGAGAAGCCAGCAGCGGCACCCGCACAGGCAGCCCCCGCCGCGAGCGGCGCATCCACCGGCCCCGTCATCGTCGCCGTCACCTCCTGCGCCACCGGCATCGCCCACACCTTCATGTCCGCGGATGCGCTCACGGCGAAGGCCAAGGAGATGGGCATCGAGTTCTACGTCGAGCCGCAGGGTTCCTCGAAGGTCACCCCGCTCGACCCGGCCATCATCAAGCGCGCTGACGCCGTCATCTTCGCCAACGACGTCGACGTACGCGACCGCGGCCGGTTCGCCGGCAAGCCCGTCGTGCAGTCGCCCGTGAAGCGCGGCATCGACCACCCGGACGAGCTGCTCAACGAGGCCGTCGCCGCCGCCAAGGACCCGAACGCGAAGCGCGTCCCCGCAGCGGATTCCAGCGAAGCCTCCGAGAACACCGCAAACGAGGGCGTCGGCGCCCGCATCAAGCGCTGGCTGCTCACCGGCGTCAGCTACATGATCCCGTTCGTCGCAGGTGGCGGCCTCCTCATCGCCCTCGGATTCCTCCTCGGTGGCTACGACATCGTCAGCGATGGCCGCAACACGGACATCATCCTGCAGAACTCCCTCTTCAACCTGCCCCCGGACGAGGCAACCCGCTCGGGCCTCCTCGTCTACCTCGGCGCCGTCGCATCCGCCATCGGGCAGGCCTCGATGGGCTTCCTCGTGCCAGCCCTCGCCGGCTACATCGCCTACGCCATCGCAGACCGGCCGGGTATCGCACCCGGATTCGTCGCCGGTGCCGTCGCAGGCATCATGGGCGCCGGCTTCATCGGCGGCATCGTCGGTGGCCTCATCGCAGGTGGCGCGGCCTACTGGATCGGCTCGTGGAACGTACCGCGATGGATGCGCGGCCTCATGCCCGTCGTCATCATCCCGCTGATCGCCTCCATCATCGCCTCCGGACTCATGGTCATCCTCCTCGGCGGACCCATCGCGGCCCTCACCAACGGCCTCAACAGCTGGCTCACGGGCCTCACCGGTGCAAGCGCGGTCCTCCTCGGCATCATCCTCGGCACCATGATGTGCTTCGACCTCGGAGGCCCCGTCAACAAGGTCGCCTACGCATTCGCCGTCGCCGGCCTCGGTGCGGGTTCGTTCGACAACCAGGCACCGTGGATGATCATGGCAACCGTCATGGCAGCCGGTATGGTCCCGCCGCTCGCCATGGCACTCGCGACGTCCATCGCGCCCCGCCTCTTCTCCCCCGTGGAGAAGGAGAACGGTCGCGCGGCCTGGCTGCTCGGTGCCGCCTTCATCTCCGAAGGCGCCATCCCGTTCGCAGCAGCCGACCCGCTGCGCGTGATCCCCGCGAGCATGCTCGGCGGCGCGGCAACCGGCGCCATCACCATGGCCATGGGCGTCACCTCGCAGGCACCCCACGGCGGAATCTTCGTGTTCTTCGCCATCGGCAACCTGCTCTGGTTCGTCCTCGCCATCATCATCGGCATGGTCATCTCGGCACTCACCGTCGTCGCCCTCAAGAAGTGGGTGCGCAAGGCGCCCGTCGACGCCGACGTGCCGGCCGCCGCATCGCTCCAGGGCGAGATGGCGCACTAGTCCACGAACGCCGGGTGCGGAGGCCAACGCCTCCGCACCCGGCCCCCACGAGGCCGGGCCCGCATCCACTGTCATGTGGATGCGGGCCCGGCCTGTCTGTGCTCGGAGCTCGGCGGTCAGCTCTCCTTGGTGTGCGGCTGTGCATCACGCCCGTCGACCTGCGCGTCGATGGCAGCCTCGTCGGCTTCGCTTCCGATGGGCGTCCGGTCAATGTCGGGGATACCGTCCTCGTTCATGTCGTCGTTGCGAGCGCGCTTCGCGTCGTGGCGCAGGGTGATCGCAGCCAGCACCGCCGCGAGGAGGCTGCCACCGAGCACCGCGAGCTTCGCAGCCGCCGTGTGCTCCGAGTCGGGGAACGACAGCTCGGCGATGAGCAGGGAGACCGTGAAGCCGATTCCAGTGAGGAAGCCCACTGGGAGCAGGTCTCTGACGCCGATCGCGTCGGGGAGGCGGAGCGGTGTGAGCTTCACAACGAGTGCGGTCATGCCGAGCACGCCGATGAGCTTTCCGAGCACGAGCGCCGCTGCGATCGCGACGAACACGGGCTGGGAGAGCACCGCCCCGAGCCCATCTCCATCCACGATGTTCACTCCGGCGGCGAAGAACGCGAAGACGGGCAGTGCGAAGCCCGAGGAGAACGGGCCGATCTTGTCGCCGAACCGGTGCGTGCGCGAATCGGCTTCACCGTGGATCTTCTTGGACGGCACGCAGAAGCCCAGGAGCACTCCCGCGATGGTCGCGTGCACGCCTGCCTCGTGCATGAGCACCCAGGCGACGAGGGCGATCGGCAGCAGCAGCCACCAGGAAGGCCGCTTGGAGCGGACGACCAGCAGGAACACTGCGACGGCGACGAGCGATCCGAGCAGCGCGAGCAGATTGATGCCCGCCGTGTAGAAGATGGCGATGATGACGATCGCGAGCAGGTCGTCGACGACCGCGAGTGTCAAGAGGAAGGTGCGCACTCCCCGTGGAAGCCCTCGCCCGAAGATGGCGAGGACTCCGAGTGCGAAGGCGATGTCCGTCGCGGTCGGGATCGCCCAGCCGTGGAGCGCCGAGGTGTCACCGAGGACGGACACCGCGATCACGTAGAAGATGGCCGGCATCGCCATTCCCGCGACAGCGCCGAGAACGGGGACAGCCGCCTCCTTCGGCTTGCGGAGACTGCCCGAGACGAACTCGTGCTTCAGCTCCACGCCCACGGTGAAGAAGAAGACCGCGAGCAGGCCGTCGGCCGCCCACGTGGCGAGCGACAGGTCGAGGTGGATGGCGGCGGGCCCGATCGTGATCGCGCTGAGCGCCTCGTACCCGCCGCGCCACGGCGAGTTGGCCCAGATGAGGGCGATTGCGGCGGCGAAGAGGAGAAGCGCTCCCCCAGTGGTCTCGCGCATGATCCACGCGTTCAGTCGCGCGAAGCCGGTCGGTCGTGTGGCGGGTGCTGTCATGGTTCTCCTGACGTCTGAGACCGGCCGGCGAATCGCGACTCGGCCGCCGACCAGACTTCCCGGCACACCGAGAGTAGATCCTACCGCCAAGCACTGCTTGCCGGAGTGCCGCTCTGAAACGCCGCGTCGGAACACCGCGCCGGAATCGCTGCCAGCCGAAGTGCCGCTCCGAAGGCGGCGTGAGGGGGACTTCGACTGGCAGTGATCGCCCTGGCCGGGCAGTGAGCGCCACGACTAGAGGCCGCGCGTGAGGACCTCATCGAGCGTCGCCACGAACCTGTCCGCGCTCTCCTTCGTGAAGCAGAGCGGGGGCTTCACCTTGAGCACGTTCCCGCGGTCGCCCGTGGGCTGCACGATGACGCCGAGCGCGAGCATCCGGTCGCAGAGCGCCTGCGTCTCGGAGGTGGCGGGCTCGAGGGTCTCGCGGTCGCGCACGAGCTCGATGCCCTGGTAGAGCCCTCGCCCGTGCAGCGCCCCGATGAGGGGCTGTCGTTCGGCGAGCGCCACCAGCTGCTCGCGCAGGTAGCCGCCGACCTCGTGCGCGTTCTCCTGCAGACGGTCGTCGCGCATGATGTCGAGCACGGTCACGCCGAGCTTCGCGCTGAGCGTCGAACCGCCTGCCGACGAGAAGAAGGTGCCCTGGTCGGCGAGGGCCTGCGCGATCTCGGATCGCGTGATGACGGCACCGAGCGGATGCCCGTTGCCCATGGCCTTCGCGACGGTCACGACGTCGGGAACGATCGGATCGCCGCCCGGCCCCGCGTGCTGCTCGAAGCCCCAGAACACGTCGCCCTGGCGTCCATAGCCGACCTGGACCTCGTCGGCGATGACGGCGCCCCCGCCGGCGCGCACGGCGTCGTAGACCGCGGCGAGGTAGCCGGCGGGCACCTCGATGGCGCCAGCGTTGCCGTTGCGGGGCTCGGCGATGAACGTGCCGATGGGGGTGCCGGCCGCGGCGAGGCGCTCGATCTCCGCGATCGCGTCGGCCGCATAGCGCTTGCCGGCGTCCGCTCCGCGGTGGGTGCCGCGGTACGCGTTCGGGGCGTCGAAGGCGTGCACCCAGGGGGCGCGGAGCTCGGCCGCGAGGGGGTTGTCGGAGGTGGAGGTCGAGACCGCATCCGAGGCGTAGGACCAGCCGTGGTACGACTCCTCGACGCAGGCCACGTCGTCGCGGCCCGTGTAGGCCTTCGTCAGCCGCAGCGCGAGGTCGACGGCCTCGGTGCCGCTGTTGACGAGCAGCACGGTGTCGAAGCTGTCCGGGAGCGTCTCGAGGAGGCGCTCGCTGAACTCCGCGACCGACGCGTAGTTGAACCGCGAGTTGGTGTTGAGCATGCGCCACTGCTGGGCCACCGTGTCGGCGAGCACGGGGTGCCCGTGACCGAGCGCCGTCACGTTGTTGACCATGTCGAGGTAGTGGCGGCCTTCGGTGTCGATGAGCATCTCGCGCCAGCCGCGCTCGATCTGCGGCGGATGCACGTAGTAGTGACCCTGCAGCGGCGCGTAGGCGTCGAGTCGCGCGCGGAGCGTCTCGTCGGCCCCGGCCCCGCCGACGCTGCTCGGAGCGAGCCCGATGAGCTCGCTCGGGTCGCCGAGGACGGCGAGCCAGGCCGGGAACTCCTCGCCCGACACGAAGCGTGGCAGGGGCGCCGCAGCGGCATCCAGTGCGGAGACCTCGCCCGCCTGGAGCGTGACCTGCGCCCAGCCCGCGATCTCGGCGAACGGCTCGCCGGACTCGACTCGAGTCGGCGCGGCGGCGCTCTCGCCGTCCAGCGCTCGCGCTTCCGTGAGCCCACGGGCGCCCGCGATGACGATGGTGCGCGCGCCGTCGGAGATGGTGACGTGGCCCTCGGCCGCGGAGACGAGCCCGCCGAAGGGCGCCGTGAGCGCGAGGTCGCTCGCACTGTACAGTTCGACCCCGGTCGCGACGTTGACGGGTGCGTCGCGGGAGACCCCGAGCGAGCGCGTGAGGCGGGCCTCCCCGAAGCGGGTCGCTGCGACTCCGCCGCTGCGGGCGGCGAGCAGGAGCAGCTGCGCTTCCGCGTCGGCCCCTTCCTCACCGAGCCAGGATCCGTCGCGCAGCGCCGTGCTCGTGTGGTCGAGGGTGATGACGCGGGCGCGGCGGGCGAGGTCCGGGTCGAGGAGCGTGGCGCCGCCGGCAGCCGAGGAGCTGGGGCCGGCTGCGGCCTCGCGGCCGAGAGCGCGGCGGATGGCGGCCGTCGCTACCCGCGCGTCCAGGGCTGCGGGGACGGCGAAGATCGTCCACTCCCGTTCGAGGGCAGCCTCGGCGTAGTCGTTGCCATCGTCGATGGCGACCTGCTGCAGCCCGCTGACGACGAGCGCCGCGCCGCGGAGCACGATGAGCGGCCAGAGCGCGTCGATCTCGGCGTCGGTGAGGGGCACGACCGCGTCGAACGCGCGGATGAGCGGCAGCACAGCGAGTGGTCGCGCGGGGTCGTGGTGGAACACGGCCGTGCAGGCCACGGCCAGCTCGGCGACGCGCCATCCGGTGCCGACGTCGCCGAAGTCGATGATGCCGGAGAGCTCGGGGCGGCCGAGCGCGCCGGAGGTCGCGACGAGGTTGTCGTCGGTGAGGTCTCCGTGGATGGCCTGCAGGGGCAGCTCGTCCTTCAGCGGCGCCAGCGCCGCCGCGGTCGCCTCGAGCGCGGCGAGGACAAGCGCCTGCCGCTCGGGGTCGGTCACGTGGCCGATGAGCTCGTCGACGAGCCGCTCGCCGACGCGAAGGTCCCACTGGAGCTCGCGTTCGAGGCCGGGATGCTCGAAGCCGTCGAGCGCCTGGACGACCTGGCCGACGAGCGTGCCCATGGCTCGGATGGTCGCCGCCGAGAAGTGCTCGAAGTCGATGAGCGGCGTGCCGTCGACGAAGGTCAGGAGGCGGATGCTGTGGGGTGCGCCGTCGACGTCGGCCGTCTCGATGTCGAGGCCGCCGAGGCTGGCGACGGGGGCTGGCGACGGGTGGCCCGCGGCGTGCATGCGCCGCATGGCCTCGTTCTGCGCCTCGATCTCGTCGCGGCGCACCGCCCGGTTGCTGACTTTGAAGAGCACCTGACGGCCGGCGGGCCGCGCGGGCGAGGCTGGCTCGGTGAAGAGGAAGTTGCGGTCTTGCTGACTGCCGAGCTCGCGCACCTCACCGCAGACCCCGTAGAGCTCGGCTGCGAGGCGACGAACCTCGTCGATGGCGATGTTCGGGCGCGGCAGGCCCTCAGAGAACGATGGAAGACCTGCGTGGGATTCGAGCATGGCTACTCCTCTTCGAGTCGGCGACCGGCGAGCGGTCAGATCAGTGCAAGTGCAAGTGGATGGATGCGGGCGCCGCCGCGCGTGACGGGTTCCGTCACCGCGCCAGGCCGCGCACGAGTGCCGCGAGACCGAGCTCGAAGGCCGGGCCGGCGACGGGGTCGTCGAGCCCTTCCCTGGTCACGCGCGCGACGGCGGAGGCGAAGGCGGGCACCTCGCTCTCCTGACCGCTCGGGTCGAAGAAGACGCTCGGGCCAGACATGTCGAGCACCGAGCCGAGGATGAACGACTCGTAGGCCGTGAGCATCCGCACGATCTCCTCCTCCGGCCAGCCCGCGGCGAGCGCGCCCCTCGTGAAGCTCTCGTGCACGCGGAGGATCGCGGGAGAGCGCACCTGCGACGACATGAGGAGGGGGATGCTGCGCGGATGCGCGGCGAACGCGTCGCGGTAGGAGTGCGCCCAGACGAGGACGGCGTCCTCCCATGGCAGCCGGTCGAACGCCTCGCCGTCGATGCGGCCGCAGATGCGCGTGCGCACCTCCTCGATGAGCTCGAGGCGAGAGCCGATGTGGTTGTAGAGCGACGACGGGGTGACGCCGAAGAGCGACGCGATGCGGCGCATGCTCACGGCTTCGGAGCCTTCCCTGTCGATGAGGCGCACAGCAGCCTCGACGATGCCGTCTCTCGTCAGGATGCTCGTTGTGGGTCGCCCCATATCTCCGCCTTTCGCTGCGTCGAGGCTCAGCGGCCTGTTCCGGAGACCGTCTCGGCCGCACGCGTGAAGAGCGTGTTACGGCTTCGTTTCGAGGCCCGGATCCTGCGTTTTCTCACTCTAGCGTCATGAAAACGAACGGTGTACGTTTACGTCACTCGTTCAATGGAGAAGGAGACCGATGCGTCACATCGAATTCACTGGCGGCACGATCGGAGTCCCCCACGGGACACCCGATGTGACGACCCTCGTCGTGCACGACGGCACGATCGTCACAGCGAACGGCAGGTCAGCTGCCGGGCGCACCGAGCGGATCGACCTCGCCGGCGGGTACCTCGGCCCCGCGTTCGGAGACGGCCACGCGCATCCGCTCTTCGCCGGACTCGAGCTCCAGGGGCCGCAGATCCGCGGAGCCGGAAGCGTTGCCGACATCGTCGAGAGCGTGCGGCTCTGGGCGGATGCGCACCCCGAGGCCACCTGGATCGTCGGCGGCAGCTACGACTCGACGCTCGCCCCACTCGGCCGCTTCGACGCGGCCTGGCTGGATGCCGCGGTGCCCGACCGCCCCGTCGTGCTGCGCTCCTGGGATTACCACTCCGCGTGGTGCAACACGGCGGCCCTCGAGGCGGCAGGCATCACGGCCGACACGGTCGACCCCGAAGACGGGGTCTTCGTGCGCCGGGAGGACGGCACCCCGCTTGGCACGCTCCTCGAGTCCGGGGCTGTCGAGCGTGTCCTCGGCCGCGCCCCGCGGCGCCCCGTGACCGACGGAGTCGAGGCGCTGCGCGCATCCACCGCGGTCCTCGCCTCCCTCGGCATCACCTGGGTGCAGGAGGCGTGGGTCGAGCCGGCGGACATCGAGGTGTGGGTCACCGCCGCCGAGGCGGGCGCGCTCTGTGTCGACGCGGACCTCGCACAGCGCGCCGACCCGAAGGCGTGGCCGCAGCAGCGGACGCTCCTCCGCGAGCGCCGCACCCGCATCGAGGCGGCGCCCGGGCTCACGGCGCAGACCGTCAAGTTCTTCCTCGACGGCATCATCGAGAACCACACCGCTCACCTGCTCGAGGACTACGCCGATGCATGCACGCGCGGACTTCCCGTGTGGCACGACGGCGAGCTGCAGCAGGCGGCGCTCGACGCGCACGAGCTCGGCTTCGACCTGCACCTGCACGCGATCGGCGACGCCGGCGTGCGTTCGGCCCTCGGCGCGGCGCGGCGCATCCGGGAGCGCCCGGACGGCGCCGACCGGCGCATCACGATCGCCCACGTCCAGCTGCTCGACGACAGCGACCTCGACCGTTTCACCCAGCTCGATGTGACCGCCTGCTTCCAGCCACTGTGGGCCACCGCCGACGAGGTCATGGTGCAGCTCACCCTGCCGCTGCTCGGCCCGGGGCGGGAGCTGCACTACCGGATGCGGTCGCTGCTCGAGAGCGGTGCCCGCCTGAGCTTCGGCAGCGACTGGCCCGTCACGAGCCCGGACGTGCTCGCGGGCATCCGCACCGCCGTGACGCGGCAGAACCCGGACGGCACACCGCTCGGCGGGTGGCATCCCGCCGAGCGGATCTCCGTCGACGCGGCCCTCGAAGCCGCGACGTCGGCCGTCGCCTACCAGGCGAGGGCAGAGACGACGCGGGGCACCCTCACTCCTGGCTCCCGCGCCGACCTCGTCTGGCTCTCCGCAGACCCGCGCGACGTCGCCCCTGATCAGCTCGGCGACATCACGGTGCTCGGCACCTGGCGCAACGGGCAGCGCACCTTCTGACCTCTTTGATCGACCCCTCACACCAAGGAACCCCATGACCGCGAACTCAGCCCCGCACTCCCAGGGCGTCACCCTGAAACGCGCCCTCGGCATCCCGGCGCTCATCATCTTCGGCCTGGCCTACATGGTCCCGCTCACGGTCTTCACGACGTACGGGCAGGTGACGAGCATCACCGAGGGCCACCTGCCGGCGGCGTACCTCATCACCCTCGTCGCGATGCTGCTCACGGCGTGCAGCTACGCCGTGCTCGTGCGCGAGATCCCCCGCGCGGGCAGCGCGTACACGTATGCCCGGAAGGCGTTCGGCGGGCACGTCGGGTTCCTGACGGGGTGGACGCTCATGCTCGACTACCTCTTCCTCCCCCTCATCAACTACCTCCTCATCGGCATCTACCTGAACGCGCAGTTCACGGCGGTCCCGATCTGGGTGTTCACGCTCGCGTCGATCCTCATCGTGACGGCGCTCAACATCGTGGGCATCTCGATCGTGAAGAACGCGAACCTGTTCCTCGTCGGGGTGCAGCTCGTGTTCGTCGCCGTGTTCCTGGTCGTGGCGGTCGTCTACGCGGCGAACAACCCGGGCGCTTCCCTGCTGCAGCCGCTCTACGACACGGGGATGAGCATCCCTGCCCTCGCGAGCGGTGCCGCGGTCATCGCCCTGTCGTTCCTCGGCTTCGATGCCATCTCGACACTGTCGGAGGAGGCGAAGGATGCGCGGCGCACGGTGCCGCGCGCGATCCTCATCACGACGGTGCTCGGCGGGCTCATCTTCACGGCCGTCGCCTACGCCGGCCACATCATCCAGCCGGCCTGGCAGGACATGGCCGACCCGGATGCCGCGGCCGTCGAGATCATGCGCATCGCGGCGGGCCAGTGGCTGGAGATCTTCTTCCTCGTCGCCTACATCGCGGGCTGCGTGGCCGCGGCCATGGCGTCGCAGGTGAGCGTCTCCCGCATCCTGTACGCGATGGGCCGCGACGGGGTGCTGCCGAAGAGACTGTTCGGAGCGTTCAGCGAACGCTTCCGCACGCCCATCGGCGCGACGATCTTCGTCGCCGTCGTCTCGCTGCTGGCGCTGGTCGTCGACCTCGCGACGATCGCGTCGCTCATCAGCTTCGGCGCGCTGGCCGCCTTCTCCCTCGTCAACCTTTCTGTCGTGAAGTTCTTCCTCTTCGACCGGAAGGAGCGCGGCGGCAAGGCGGTGCTCGTCTACGGGGTGCTGCCCATCCTGGGCTTCGCGATGACGGTCTGGCTCTGGACGAGCCTCTCGGGCCTCGCCCTTGTCGTTGGCCTCAGCTGGTTCGCGATCGGGCTCGTCTACCTCGCGTTCCTCACGCGAGGGTTCCGTCGCCAGCCGCCCGAGATCGATTTCGAGGCCGAGAACGCGGCGCTGGATGCGGAGCACGCCATGACGACGCGCGCCCCGATCGCCTAGCCGGGTCGCTGCGGCGGTGGGGCGCGGGGCTCGCGAGGAGCTCCGCGCCCCACCGTCTACGCCAGTTCTTCCGCGAGCTTCCTGGCTCCGCGGACCGCGATGGCGACGCTCATGAGGGTGGGGTTCATGGTCGTCGCGGTGGGGATGAGGGCGTTGCCGCCGACGTAGAGGTTGCCGATGCCCCAGACACGCGAGTACGGGTCGGCGACGGTGGTGCCGTCGTCGTTCGCGCCGGCGCGCATCGTGCCCTGGTAGTGGAGGCTCGAGCCGTTGGGGAGGAGGCGCGGCTCGGCGATGAACGTGCCGAGCGCTTCGCCGGCCCGGCGCAGGTGCGCCTCGCCGTCGGCGATCTCCGCTTTCTCGACGTCGGTGAGCGCGTACTCGACGGTCATGTTGGGGAAGCCGCGGTAGTCGAGCTCGTCGTCGTGGAAGGTGATGCCGTCTTCGACGCGCGGATGCTTGCGCATGCCGTACCCCATGTTGACGTAGCCCCAGCGGTTGCCGGCGTGCGGATGCGCGGGGTCGAGCGGGAATGGAGGGTTCTCGGCGTACATGACCTGCAGAGAGAAGGGGTGGTCTGGCTCGGAGAAGGGGATGCGGTTGACGGCACCCACCGGGTCGGCCGGGTTGAGGGCTCGGCGGGCGAGCTCCTCCTCGAGGTCGGCGTCGGTGGCGAAGCGGCTCATGCCGGCGGGGTCGAGGGCGACGGTCGAGATGACGACGGGGTGCTCGGTGAGGTATCGGCCGAGAGCTGCCGGGCGGATGCCGGATGCCCAGAGGAGCTGCGGGGAGCGGAACGCGTCGGCCGCGACGACCACGGCATCCGCGGGGAAGAAGCTCGTCGCTCCGGTGCGGAGGTCTTCGACGGTGACGCCCGTGACGCGGGCGTCGGCTCCGTCGCCGTCGCGCTCGACGCGGCGCACGAGGTGGAGGTCGCGCAGCTCGAAGCGCTCGGCGAGGGGGTTGCCCGCTTCGACGAGCGGCCCGAAGACGACGTCGGCGCCGGCCCAGCGGACGGTGCCGTCGGGCTGCGCGTCTCCCGCGACGGGGAGCGTGCCCGGGCCGAAGCCCTCCGGCAGCTCGGCGGCGAACTCCTCGGAGAGGATCGAGCGGATGGCGCCGCCGACGCCGGAGTCGGCGAACGCGGCGGACTGCACGTGCAGCAGCCGCTCTGCGTTCGCGAGCAGGTCATCCCATTCGCCGCTCTCGATGAAGTCGACGCGTTCGCTGAACTCGGGGGCCGGTGTCGCGCAGGTCCAGTGCGCGCCCATGCCGCCGACGTTGGTCGACGCGGCCGCCGCCGGGAACGTGTCCGTGTGGGCCGACCCCTCGCCGCCGAAGTCGAGGAGGTGCGTGCCCTGGCGGGCCGTGAACATGCCCTCGACGACAGCCGACTTGGGGATGCCCAGCGAGTCGCGGAAGTCGCCGGCCTGCGGCCCCTGCGACCGCTCGCGGGCGCGCTCCTTCTCGTCGGGGTCGGCGATGTTGCGCACGCTCTCGCCCGGGATGTCGGTGAGCTGGGGGCCCGCCTCGAACATGGTGACGCGCACGTTCGGGTTCTGCTCGAGGAGGGTCCGCGCGTAGGCGGCCCCGATGGGTCCGCTGCCGACGATCGCGACGACTGGATTGGTGGTCATGTGCTTCCTCCTTGGAAGAGCGGCTGGTGAGTGGATGCGGCGGACGCGGTCAGGCGCGCGACGCCGGGATGCTCTGCGGTTCGACGACGGGGATGCTCCCCGTCTCGTTGGACAGGCGACCGGGCGGCAGCAGCAGTGCCGCGACGAAGCCGACGGCATAGGCGATCGAGAGGCCGATGAAGATGGGCGCGAACACGTCGCGGTAGATCTCTGCGACGGTCGCCTGGAAGGCGGGGTCGCTCGCGTGCACGAGCTGCGGGGTGAGGTTGGCGGCGTCGAACCCGATGGGGAGCAGCGCCGCGACACCGGCTCCGATCACGCCGCCGATGATGGCGGTCGTCACGGTGGAGCCGACCTGGCGGACGATGTTGACGCTCGCGGTGACGGCGCCCGTCGCGTTCTTGGGGGCGGCGCTCTGCACGACGGCGACGATGAGGCTCATGAAGGAGCCCGTGCCGAGGCCGACGCCGAACATGACGACCATGGGCACCCAGAGCGGGAGCCCGACGGGGAGCGTGGCCATGATGAGCAGGCCCACGGCGCCCAGGGCGGTGCCGACGATGGGGTAGACGCGGTAGCGACCCGATCGGCTGGCGAGGAAGCCCGTGAGGAGGTTGCTCACGAGCATCCCCATGACGGTCGCGATGGGCACGAGCCCGGAGACGGTCGCCGTGGTGCTGTAGGCCATCTGCACGTAGGTGGGCAGGTAGGCGGTGATGGAGAAGAGGCCGACGCCGATGATGGCGGAGAGTGCCGTGCCGGCCGCGACGGTGCGGTTCTTGAAGATGTGCAGGGGCACGACCGGGTTCTCGGCGCGCACCTCCGCCCAGAAGAAGAGCGCGAACGATGCCAGAGCGACGCCGAAGGCCGAGAGCGCTGACGTGAGGAGCTCCGCGTCTGAGACCCAACTCACGCCGAGCACGAGCGCGACGAGCGCGATCGTGAAGGCCAGTGAGCCGAGCACGTCGAAGCGCGGGGCGGACGTGCGGGGGATGCTCGGGATCGCGACGAGCGCGAAGATCAGCGCGGCGACGCCGACGGGGAGGTTCACCCAGAACACCCACTGCCAGCCCCAATTGTCGGCGATGAGGCCACCGAGCAACGGGCCGATGAGGATAGCGACGGGGAACGCGGCTCCGATGACGGCCATGTACTTGGGCCGGGCCCTCGGGCTCGTGACCTGGGCGATGATCGTCTGCGACATGAGCTGCAGGCCCGCCGAGCTCATCCCCTGGAAGACGCGGGCGACGATGAGCAGGCCCATGTTCGGCGCGAAACCGCAGGCGAGCGAGGCGAGCAGGAAGAGCACGAGGGAGGTCAGGAAGACCGCTCGGGGGCCGACGATGTCGCCGAGCTTGCCGAGCACGGGCAGGAGGACGGTGCTCGCGAGCGTGTAGCTGACGACGACCCAGCCCATCTGCTCGAGCGCGCCGAGGTCGCCGGCGATGGTCGCGAGCGACGTCGAGACGACCGTGTGGTCGAGCGCGCCGAGGAAGGAGACGGTGAGGAGGGAAGCAACAAGGAGGCGGAGTCTCGCCGGTGAGAGTGGCATAAAAGGGCCCGAACGATCGGACGATCTACGCGACATGGTGTGCCTCCGGCCGCTGCGTCGCGACCGGTGACGGGTTCGTGGAACCCCTGCGTCGAGGTCAGCCTACCCAGGCTTATGTCTGAAATCAACTAAAGAGTGTCCACGAGCGGCAATTGCAGACGTCACGCCGACGAGCACCCGCGTTCGATCTCTCCACTCAGCTCGAGATCTTCGAGCAGGCACGACAGCTCATCGGGCCAGTCGGATGCACGCGGCGCCTCGAGCGCCCACCGCAGCTCCCGACGGGCACGGCCCTCGAACGCCTCCCGGACGACTCGCTCCCCCTCCGCGGAGCGGCTCGTGAGGCGTGCGACCCCAGCCCCGGAATCGATGGCGACCTCGACCTCGACCGCGCCGAGCGCCGAGACTCGCAGCCACGGCACCCCCGCGGCCGGGGCCCAGGAGAAGAGGACGGGGATGCCGTCGTGCGATTCGAGCAGAAGGGACACGGTCGGGCCGCCGTCGTTCTCCGGATGCGCGGATCCCAGCCCGAGCTCACCCCCACCGGCCAGGACACGCACCCAGCCGAGCGCGTCCCGCAGCACCCCGCTCAAGGACGGACCGCCAGCCTCGACCGTGACGAGGACAGCCTCCGCCCCGGGCGGGGCCACGAGCGCCCGAGCCGCTTCCACGAGATCTCTCGGGAGGAAGCGCCGCGCAGTCAGAACGGGCGCGCCACCTGCTGGCAGCCGAACGCGGCGACCGACATCGGGCACGACGGCCTCGTCGACGACCACACCTCGGGCGCCATCGGCCAGCGCCGCCTCGACCGCGGACAGCCAGCCCCCGGAACTGCGAGCGTCGATCACGACGACCGCGCCGGTCGCGCTCGAGGCGAGCTGCGCACTCAGCGGCAGCTCGGCAACCGCGACGCGATAGGACGCCAGCCGGTCACCATCCACCCCTCGCGGGCCCGGCACACTCGACACCAGGACGGGAATTCGAAGACTCACGACGAAGCCCCCTCGATGTGGGCGGCGACTGCCTCGGCGAGCACGATGGCGTAGCGCGTGTCCTCGAGCTGCTCCTCGTACTCGAGCGGCGCCTCACCCGAGAGCAGCTCGGCAAGCGCCAGCCATTCCGCCTCGTAGCCGTCGAGCTGTGACCTCGGGGGCACCGCGACCCCACCTTCCGGCCCGCGAACACTGACACTCGCCGCACCGTCGTGCACAAACGCCGGCGGGAAGTCGACGTCGACGCGCGACTCCCCCGCCGAGACCGTGAGACGCCAGCGAGCATCCCCCCCCCCCTCTGCGCGCATGACGGCACCGAGTTGCACTCGGGCGCGGCCCGCTCGGTACCCGACGGCATAGCCGAGCGGTGCGACGAAGCGAGCGAAGTCGACGCCATCGAACCCCGGCACGAGATCGCGGATGGCGGGCAGTTCATGCACCGCGAGGCCGGCGACGAGCTGCCGCACGATGCCGGCCTGCACGTGTGCGGGCAGTCCAGACGGGGGATGTCGAACTGGAGACCCGCCACCCTCGGCGAACTCGGTGACGAGCCGGTGGTACTGCCCGTTCGGCGGGAGCGACAGCGTGACCCGCACGCTGTCGACGGGCACCCGCAGCTCACCGATGAGCCGTCGCGCCTGCACCCAGCCGGGGTCATAGAGGTGGTTGGTGCCGATGAGCAGCGCCACTCCCCGATCCCGGCAGGCGACGACCAGTGCTTCCGCCTCGTCGACGGTCGTCGCGAGCGGCTTCTCGCACAGGATGCCAGCGACCCCCGCATCGAGCGCGGCACGCACGTGACTCGCGTGCTCGGCCGGCGGCGAGCAGATCAGGGCCAGCTGCACCCGTTCGTCCTGGAACACCTCGCCGACGCCGGAGCTGCCGCGCGCGCCGATGCGCCGAGCGAGCTCGTCCGCACGGCCGCTCCCCGAGTCCGCGATGTGGACAACCCGGAACAGCTCGGGGAGACGCGCGAGCGTGGGGAGGTGGAGCGCGGAGACGCCCGGCCCGGCCCCGATGACGCCGACTGACCACATGCAACCACTTCCTTGTGCGCTTTTGTATGTTTGATGCAAAAGTTTGCTGTGCACGAACGTATCTGGGCGTTCCCTGCGGCGCAAGGTCGACATATTGGGTACAGTTCGGCCATGAGAGAGTCAACGTTGCGCTTCGGTGCCCAGACCGATGAGGTCACGAGCCTTCTCCGAGTCGTCAACCTCGTGCGCATGGGCGAGGCACTGACCCGCCCGCAGATCGGCACCGTCACCGGCCTCGGCCGTGGCGTCGTCACCCAGCGCGTCGAGCAGGCCATCAGCATGGGCTACCTGGAAGAGGGCGACGTCGGCCCCTCCTCAGGAGGGCGAGCCCCACGCACGCTGCGCTTCCGAGGAGAGAACGGACTCATCGTCGTCTGCGCCCTCGGCGCGCTCCACATCCACGTCGGCCTCGCACAGCTCGAAGGCGATGTCATCGCACAAGCGCACCTCGACTGGGAGATCTCGCGCGGGCCAGCCGCAACCCTCGACGCGGCTCTCGAGCTCGTCGAAGAGCTCCTCGCCGCAGACACCCAGAGCCGAGGCAGCGAGCTCCCCGTCTGGGGCATCGCGGTCGGTGTCCCTGGCCCCGTCGACTTCGAGTCCGGCAGGCCCGTTGCACCACCCATCATGCCCGGGTGGAACGGCTTCGACATCCGCCGCCGCTTCGAGCAGCGCTTCGACGCGCCCGTCTGGGTGGACAACGACGCCAACCTGCTTGCGCTCAACGAACGCACCAACCGCCAGGTCCCGTCGGTCGATCTCATCTACGTCAAGGTCGGCTCGGGAATCGGCGCCGGCCTCGTCTCGCGGGGGCGCATCCACCGTGGCGCGAACGGCGCGGCGGGAGACATCGGGCACGTGAAGGTGTTCGGGTCGACCTCGCAGTGCCGTTGCGGGAAGATCGGCTGCCTCGAGGCGGAGGCTGGCGGATGGGCCCTCGTTCGGGATGCCCAACTCGCGATCGAAGCCGGTGACGACGGGCTCCTCGCGCGACGCTCGAAGGAGGGCGAGGAGCTCAACCCGGAGCTCATCGCACTGTGCGCCGAAGACGGCGACGCGCTGGCGATCCAGCTCGCGCAGCGCTCGGCGAAGATCATCGGCGAGTCGATCTCCGCGCTCGTCAACATGTTCAACCCGAAGGTCATCGTCGTCGGCGGCGCCCTCGCCTCGGCCGGCGAGATCTTCCTCGCCGAGGTCCGGCAGCGCGTCTACGAGCACTCGCTCCCACTCGCGACCCGCGACCTCAACATCGTGGTCTCGGCGAACGACGTCCGCGAGCCACTGCGCGGGGGTGCCGCGATGGTGCGCGAGCAGCTCTTCGAGGAGACGTTCACGCGCTGGTTCGCGGACGGGCGCCCCACGATCGCGGGGCTCGCCCTCGGTCGCTGACACCAGCGCGCCACTGCGGGCACACCTGGTACCTCTGTTACTTCTTCCGATTTTCGACATAAGCCTGTAGGTTCACTCCTAAAGCCGGTATCGGCCGTCACAAAGGAGTGTCATGCCCAGAATCGACCCGCGCAGCCCCGACCGCCGGGGAGCACGCCCGTGAGCCTCGCGATCCTGCTCGACGACGCCCTCCGCAGCGATGGCGATGGCTTCTCGCTGCGAGTCTCCCTGCCCTGGATCCGCTCCCTCCCCCTCGCCAGCCTCCACGAGCTGCGCGTCACGATCGACGGACAGAGCGCACCGCTCCCCGAGCTGGCGCCCAGCCCCACGTGGTGGTTCGTGCAGGACCGCATCGTCGTGCACTCGACCGTGCGGCTCGAGCCCGGCCAGCACGAGGTGCTCGTGGGCTTCAAGCTCCTCATCCCCAATATGGGCGCAGGACCGAACCAGCCGCTCATCCTGCCCTTCGCCGCCGCCCGGCGCCTGGAACTGGACGCGCCGCTGGCACCGCCGCGCGCATCCCGCGACCTGCCACTCGAAGCCGTCGGGAGCCCCGCGTGAGCGCGCAGCTGCCCGAGGGATGGACGCTCGCCGCCTCGGCGTTCAACTGGTCGCCCGAGCTCATGGTCGCCGACCGCACCTCCCCAGAGATCGCGGCCGCTATCGGGGCATCCGGCGTCGCGAACGTCATCGAGCTGGAGGCCGCCCAGACGTGGCGCACATTCCCTGATCCGTCGGATGCGGAGACCTCCAGCATCCGCTCCGCCCTCGACGCCACGGGCACCTCGGTGAGCATCGTCGGCGCGAGCCTCGACGACTGGCTCACGGCCACCACACGCCGGTCCGAGGACGAGCGCTACGAGTTCCTGCTCCCCCAGCTTCGGGCAGCCGAGCGGCTCGGCGCGGAGGGCATCCGACTTCCGCTGGGACAGGCGGGCCCCGCCCTCCTCGAGCGCCTCCTCCCCCGCCTGCACGAGCACGGCCTCACGCTCTACGAGGAGCTGCAGGGCCAGCAGTCGCTCGACAAGCCGCAGAACGCGGCGGCCGTCGAGGCCGTCGCGGCGGTCGACGACACGACCATCCGCCTGCTCCTCGACATCAGCATGCTCATGCCGTCGCTGCCGCCCAGCTACCTCGCGAGGCTGCGTGCGGGCGGGGTGGATGCGTCGCTCGTGGACGCGCTCGAGCACGACTGGCGGAGCCCGGCGACGCTCGACGCCGTCCAGGCCGCGCTTCGCGGCGGGACCGTACCGCCGCAGGTGCACACCCTGTTCATGAACCTCGTCATCCGCTTCGGGTGTTCGGACGCGCGCGAGCTGCGCGAGATCCTGCCCCTCGTCGGCGGCGTGCACCTGAAGTTCTGGGACCTCGACGACACCGGCGGCCGCGTCTCGAACCCCATCCGCGAGATCTCCGCCGAGCTTGCCGCCGTCGGCTTCACGGGCACGCTCTGCAGCGAGTGGGGCGGCCACGAGTGGATCGACTCGCTCATACCGGAGCAGGCGACCCGCGCCCACCTGGCCCTCGCCCGCGAGGCCATCTCGGAAGGCGCCTCCACGCCGGTGACTGCCTGAGCTGCCCAGCCCACGCAGAGAAGTGCGGCAGGTGCATGCTCCAGTTCCCGGGAGCATGCATCTGCCGCACTCTTGTGGCCGGGCAGGGGCTGCTTAGTCCTGCTTCGTGGAGAAGGCCGAGTCGAACGCCGCCTCCGACGGGCGATACGTGGAGAGCTTGCGCACGAACCCCAACGCCTCGGGAGCGCCCACGAGACGGTCCATACCCGCGTCCTCCCACTCCACCGACAGCGGACCCTCGTAGCCGATCGCGTTCAACATGCGGAAGCAGTCCTCCCACGGCACGTCCCCGTGCCCGGTCGAGATGAAGTCCCAACCCCGCCGCGGGTC
>NZ_PSYC01000013.1:0-24448 GCF_002931515.1 Pseudoclavibacter sp. RFBG4
GGCGCGCGCTACGCGCCGGGGTAGGTCATGAGGTCGCCCGTGAGCGGCACCTGGTTGGTGCGCTCCCCGACGTTCGCCTTGTCGACCTTGTACGCCTTGCCCTGTTCGCCGGCGTCGAGCGCGGACTTCGAGGTGACCTGGCCGTCGAGCGTGAACGTGTCGAAGACGAACGGCAGCCCGTTGGAGGCGAGCGGGTTCGGGGAATCCATGATGTGGAAGTGGAGGTGCGGGGCGTCGCTGTTCCCGCTGTTCCCGAGCAGCCCGAGGCGGTCGCCGCGGGCGAGCTGCTGACCGACCTGGAGCTCGAAGGGATTGCCGGTCTTGAGGTGGGCGTAGAACGCGTAGTTGCCGCCGCCGATGTCCTGCACGACAAAGTTGCCGCCGTATTCGTCGAGGGTGAGGGTCGGGCCGGGCGCTGTGCCGGCTTTCTGCTCGGCGCGGTCGCTCGTGATGGCGACGATGGGGCCGTCGGCGACGGCGATGACGTTCTCGCCGAAGCCGGGGTAGCTGCGTGCGTTGTCGCGGGAGCCCTCGTAGAGCTGCATGGTGGGGGTGAGCTTGACGTAGTCGATGGCCCAGCGTTCCGGCGCCCAGTAGGCGCCGTTGATGGGGCTGACGGCGCCGCGGTGGGCGGTGAGGCCGCAGCAGCCGTTGCCGTCGAGCCAGCCGCTGCCGGTGAGGGGCGGGCCGATGACGGCGACCTCGCGCTTGTCGACGGCGACGGCCTGCGTGGTCTCGGCGATGGTCTTCTCGTACAGCGGCGGTTGCGCCTTGGGCATCTCGACGGTGACGGTGTGGTCGATGAGGTCGGGCACGTCGGCATCGGATGCGATGGTCGCGTCCATCCACACGGTCGCGTTCTGACCAGGCCCGAGCTCGACGCCGCCTCCGTCGGTGGTGCCGGCGACCCGCATCACGTCGTCGAGGTCGTCACCCTCGAGCTCCTGCAGCACCGTTCCGCCGCTGCTCGCCTCGACTCCCTGGATCTTCACCTTGGAGGGCGACCCGTTGGTGAGCTGCAGCTCGTAGGCGAGGTGGATGCGCTCGTCCGTTCCGAGCACGGGGATGGGCGATGCGAGGGCGGAGACGACGACGGGCGTGAACTGCTCGCCGCTCACCGCAGGAGGTGCGGCGGCTGATGGGGTCTCGGTGACCGCGGGAGGCGCATCCGCGCCGATCGTGAGGGCCGGGCTCGCCGAGCAGGCGCTCAGCGAGGCGAGCGCAGCCGCCGCGAGGACCGCTGCGAAGACGCGCGCGCCCCTTGCGGTGATGCCGGTCATGGGCTGAGTTTAGGCTCGCGCAGGGAGGCTCGCCAGGCATGGAGACCGCCGCTACTGCGTTCGCCGCTTCCGGGAGGTGACGGCCCGCTGCAGCAGCACGAACACGAGCAGGATGCCACCCGTGATGATGGTCGTCGCCTCCGGAGGAATACTGCCGTCGCGAGTGATGAGCACGTTCATGAGCCCGAGCACGAGGGCGCCGATCACTGAGCCGAGCACGAACCCACCGCCGCCGGTCAGCAGCGTGCCGCCGATGATGACCGCGGCGATCGCGTCGAGTTCCCATCCGACGCCCGTGATGTTCTGCGCGATCCCGAGCTTCGAGGTGTAGAGCACTGCCGCGATGCCCGCGAGGGTGCCGCTGATGACGTAGATCATGATCTTCGTGCGCGCGACGGGGAGTCCCATGAGCAGCGCGGACTGCTCCGAACCTCCCATGGCGTAGACGGTCCGGCCGAAGCGGGTGCGGTGCAGGATGAAGAAGGCGACGCCGACGAGGACAACCGCGATGACGACGGCGGGGGTGACGACGAGGTCGTTGATCTTCGGCCCGTCGATGATCTTGATCTCGGTGGAGAGGCCGCGGATGGGCGAGTCGTCCGCGAGTCGCTGAGGCTCGGTGCTGAGCATCGAGGCGAGCCCGCGGGCGAGGAACATCATCGCGAGGGTCGCGATGAACGGCTGAACCCGGAAGTAGTGGATGAGGATTCCGGAGGCGAGGCCGAAGAGCGAGCCGATGCCGACCATCAGCACGATCACGAGGATCGCGGGGAGGCCTGCGCTGGAGAGCATGACCCCGACCAGGCTGCTGACGGCGATGACCGCGCCGACGGAGAGATCGATGCCGCCGGTCAGGATGACGAAGGTCAGTCCGATGGCGAGGACGATCAGGTACGCGTTGTTGATGAGGAGGTTGGAGAGGGTGCTGAACTGCAGGATCCCGCCGTAAGCGAGTTCCCCGTATGCGAGCATCCCGACGAAGATGACCACGGCGGCGAGCGTCGGGAGGGAGTCGAGGTTCGGCTTGAACTTCGCGAGCCTGGTGACCTCGCTGGTCTGTTCGACGATGGTGGTCATGCGGCAACCGCCTTCTGCGCTGGTGCGGAACTCGCGGGTCCGGTGGGGGTCTTGGCTCGTCGCCGTTTGAAGAAGTCGCGGACGCGCTGCGACTGCAGGAGGCAGACGAGGACGATCACGATCGCCTTGAAGGCGGGCGTAGCTGATGATGGGATGGAGAGGAACACGACGGTCTTGTCCAGCGTCGCGATGAGCAGGGCGCCGATGACGCTGCCCGTGAGCGAGAACTTGCCCCCGGCGAGCGACGTGCCGCCGATGACGACGGCGAGGATTGCATCCATCTCCGAAGCCGACCCCGTCTTGGCCACTTCGACCGTCATGACGGTTGCGGTGCTGAGGATGCCCGCGACGCCCGCGAGGATCGCGCTCGAGATGTAGACGAAGAAGAGCAGCCCGATGGGGCGGATGCCCGCCATGCGGGAGGCCTTCGGGTTGATGCCGATGGACTCGATCATGAGGCCGAGCGCGGTGCGTCGCACGAGCAGCGCGACGAGGACGACGATGCCGACGGCGAGCATGAAGATCACGGGGAACCCGCCGATCGTGCCGTTGGCGATCCAGCGGAACGAGTCGTTGCTCGCCGACGTGTTCTGGCCGGCGGTGATGACCTTCGCGAGCCCGCGCCCGGCGAGCATCATGATGAGCGTGGTGATGAAGGGCTGCAGGCCGACCACGGAGACGAGGAGTCCGTTGACGGTGCCGAGGAGCGCGCTGATGAGCAGCGCGAGGCCGATGGCGGTCAGGGCCGAGCCGAAGGAGTTCTGCGCGGACGCCATGAACTCCATCGAGACGGCACCCGCCACGGCCATGACGGAGCCGACGGACAGGTCGATGCCGCGCGTGGCGATCACGAGGGTCATGCCGACGGCGATCATCATGACGGGTGCGCTTGCGCGGAGGATGTCGATGATGTTGCCGTTGAGGTCACCGGTCGCCTGGTTGACCGAGATGCCCAGGTAACCCGGGTCCTTGAGCAGGTTGACGATGATGAGCAGCACGAGTGCGACGACCGCCCAGATGTAGGGCTGCCGGAGCGCGCCGCGAACCGGGTGGTCGGAGGCTTGTCGCCGTTGGGGCGGTTCGGCGGGGCCGTCGGTGGTCGGTGTGCCGAGCGGGGCCGTGGTCTGGCTCATGCGTGGGCTCCCTCGACGTCAGTGGATGCGGATGGGGTGGCCGGGGTGGCCGGCAGCTGCGCCTCGACTCCGTCGGCGGCGATGGTCTGGACGATGAGGTCAGCGGTGACGTCGGGGCCGTTGGCGATCTCCGCGATCTTCCTGTGGTCCTTGAGGACGACGATCCGCTCGCTGAGCCTGACCACCTCGTCGAGCTCCGACGAGATGAAGATGACCGACATGCCGTCTTCGGCGAGCTGCGCGATGGTCTCCTGGATCTCGGCCTTGGCTCCCACGTCGATGCCACGGGTCGGCTCGTCCAGGATGAGCAGCTCGGGTTTCGTGGCGAGCCAGCGCCCGAGGAGCACCTTCTGCTGGTTGCCTCCGGAGAGGTTGCGGATGGCGCGCTCCGGGTCGGCGGGGCGGACGTTGAGCTCGGTCAGGTACTTGGCGCAGAGCTCGTTCTGCTCTCTTCTGGACAGCGGGCGGGCCCAGCCTCGTCTGGCCTGGACGGCGAGGATCAGGTTCTCGCGAACGGTGAGGTCACCCACGATGCCCTCGTCTCGACGGTTCTCGGTCGAGAAGGCGATGTGCTTGCCAAGTGCGGCGGCGGGCGAATGCACCTCGACGGGCGACCCGTTCAGGTGGGCCGTTCCGGCGTCTGGCTTGTCTGCCCCGTAGATCAGACGACCGAGCTCGGTGCGTCCCGATCCGAGCAGTCCGGCGAGACCGACGACCTCTCCGCGGTGGACTTCGATGTCGACGGGCTCGATGGAGCCTTTCCGACCGATGCCCTGAGCACTGTAGAGGGGAACGTCGTCGCCGTCTCGGGCGTCGACCCGTCGGTTGGCGCCCAGCGACTCGAGGGTTGAGAACTCCTTGCCGATCATCTTCGAGATGAGATCGCTTCTGCTGAGCTCTGCGGTGGCGTACTCGCCGACGAACTGGCCGTTGCGGAGCACGGTCAGCCGGTCGCTGATCGCGTACACCTGGTCGAGGAAGTGGGAGACGAACAGAATCGCGACCCCCTGCTCGCGAAGCTGGCGGATGACGGCGAACAGCCCATCCACTTCCTGCGCGTCGAGGCTCGACGTCGGCTCATCGAGGATGAGGACCTTCGATCTGATGACCATCGCTCGGCTGATCGCGACGAGCTGCTGCATCGCGAGCGAGATGCTCGAGAGGGAGCGCTTCGGGTCGAGGTGGTCGAGCCCGAGCGCCGCGAGCGCGTCGCGCGCTGCAGCGTTCGTCTTGCGCCAGTTGATTCCGAGGGGCCCACGCACTTCGTGCCCGAGCATCACGTTCTCCCCGATGGAGAGGTTGTCGCAGAGGTTCACCTCTTGGTAGACGGTGGAGATGCCCGCGGCTTGGGCGTCTGCCGTGCCCCTGAGCTGCCGCTCCTCGCCGCCGATCAGGATGGCGCCTGCATCGATCTTGTAGACGCCGGTGAGGGCCTTGATGAGGGTGGACTTCCCCGCGCCGTTCTCGCCCATGAGGGTGTGCACTTCGCCGGGGAAGAGCCGGAAGTTCACGTCTTGGAGTGCTTTCACTCCGGGGAACTCGATTGAGATGCCGCTCATCTCAACGATTGGCTGTTTCGCTGCCATGATCGCCTAGCGTTCTGCCGGTGGGCCGGCGTCGAGTGTCTGGGGTGGGTGCGCCCGGTGCGCCGCCGAGAGAGCGGCGGCGCACCGGGGCACGAGCGCTGTCAGTACTTGCGGTCTGGGAGCGCAGCGGTGGCGGCGTCCGGCGAGTCGAAGGTCACGCTCTCGACGACGATGTTCTTCTCGACGCTCTCGCCGGCGACTGCGGCCTTGACGACGTCGACGGCGACGTCCCCGAAGAGCGGGTTGTATTCGGCGACGAAGGACAGGCGGCCAGCTGCGAGCGCTTCGAGGGCGGCCTTGGTGCCGTCGATCGTGATGATCTTCACGTCGGTGCCCGGCTTGAGACCGGCTTCCTCGACGGCGAGGGCTGCGCCGAGTCCCATCTCGTCGTTCTGTGCGAAGACGAGCTGCACGTCATTGCTGTTCGACTTGAGGATCGTCTCGAAGACGCTCTTGGCCTCTTCCGTCGACCAGTTCGCCGACTGGCTCTCGAGCTTCGTCAGCTTCGGGTCGATGCTCTCGTCCCAGCCCTTGTTCCGGTCGTTGACGACGGAGAGCCCGGGGGGACCTTCGAGGACGACGTAGTTGCCCCCGTCTGCGAACTGCCCGTTCGCCCATTCCGCTGCGGCTGAGCTGATACCGACGTTGTCGGGGGCGATGTGGCTCGTATAGAGGGCTTCGTCGTTCGGCTCGATGCCGCGGTCAAGGAGGATGACGGGGATCTCGGCCTCCTGGGCCCGTTCGAGGACGCTCTCCCAGCCGGTGGCTTCCGTGGCGGAGAGCAGGATGGCGTCGACGCCTTCGTCGATGAAGGAGGTGAAGGCGGTGATCTGCGAGTTCTGGTCCCCGTTGGTCGCGGGTGCGTACTTGAGCTCGAAGCCGTTCTCGGTGGAGAACGAGTCCTGGATGTTCTGCTCGTTCGCGGTGCGCCAGCCGCCTTCTGGTCCGACGGCCACGAAGCCGACGGTGATGAGCTCGCCGTCGCCGCCGGCCGCCGCGTCTCCTGAACCTCCGGAGCAGGCTGCCATGCTCAGAGTGAGTGCTCCTGCCATCGCGATCCCGGCGATGGTCTTGATCGTTGACTTGTTCACGCTTGTCTCTCCTCGTTGAGAGCAGTTCACTCGTGCCTGGGCCGTCGTGACGCTGCGCCGTGGGATGCTTCCTCGCATCTGCCGAAATGTTATCGATCACATACGGGGAGCGCAACCGGCAATCTTAATCGTTATTCGGACAGCGGCACTCGCTGGCTGTGGGCATAATTGCGGAATGACGAACGGACCTGTGGATGCGATGAAGCCCAAGCGGGCCGCGAGCGTGTTCGACGTCGCGCGTGCAGCCGGAGTGTCCCACCAGACCGTCTCGAGGGTCCTCAACGACCATTCGAGCGTGCGCCCGTCCACTCGGCAGAAGGTGCTGGATGCGATGGGCGAGCTGAACTACCGGCCGAACCTCGCCGCGAGGGCACTCTCCTCGAAACGCAGCCGAACACTCGGGGTGCTCTCGACCGCGAGCGGCGAGTACGGCCCGTCGTCGAGCATCATCGCCATCACGGAGGCCGCGCGAGCACGGGGATACACGACGATCGTCGAGCAGACGGACGGCTTCGATGTCGCGTCGATCGAGGAGGCGCTCGGGAACCTGGCGAGCCTCAACGTCGAGGGCATCGTCGCGGTCGCGCCGCAGACCCCCCTCCTCGAGGCGTTGAGCAGCACGAATTCGGGCATCCCGTTCGTGACGCTGCAGGCCTGGGCCACCGAGGGAGGGGCCGATCTGGCTCAGGATCAGCTCGAAGGCGCCCGCGTCGCGACGGCCCACCTGCTCGACCTGGGGCATATCGACGTGGTGCACCTCGCCGGCCCCAGCGATTGGATCGATGCCACGTCGCGCCTCCGGGGCTTCCGCCTCGAGATGGAGTCGCGGGGCCTGGTTCCGCGGCACATCGATGCCCGAGACTGGTCCCCCGGCGCCGGTTATCTGGCCGCGGCTCAGATCTTCGAATCGAACGCGACGGCCGTGTTCTGCGCGAACGATCAGACCGCCCTCGGCCTGCTCCACGCGGCGCACGATGCCGGCGTCTCGGTTCCGGACGACCTGAGCGTCGTGGGCTTCGACGACATCCCGGAGGCCGCGCACTTCTGGCCCCCACTGACGACCGTTCGACAGCATTTCGCCGCCGCGGGGGCCCAGTGCGTCGCGCGACTCCTCGATGGCGACGAGGGCATCCCGAACGTGCTGCCGAAGCTGATCAGCCGCGCTTCGACTCGTCGGATGCCACTCGACAGTTAGCCGGGCCGCACCCTCACCCTGGGCTTGCGCTCACGCCGTCTGCATGGTGTGATCGATCACATTACATCCGGTCGAGACAAAGGAGACCGCCAGGATGAGTCATTCGACGAACTCGGAATCGCGCATGCAGGACGCCGATCGCACGAGCGCAGACACCGCGGATCGCTACGTCATCGGCGTCGACTACGGCACCCTGTCCGGCCGGGCGGTCGTCGTCCGCGTCCGTGACGGCGCCGAGCTCGGCGTCGGCGAGCTGCCGTACCCGCACGCCGTGGTCGACGAGCGGCTCCCGACGACGGGTGAGCCGCTCCCGCCCGAGTGGGCGCTGCAGGTGCCGAGCGACTACGTCGATGTCCTCAAGGTCGCCGTGCCCGCCGCCATCGCAGACGCTGGCATCGACGCGGCGGATGTCATCGGCATCGGCACCGACTTCACGGCCTGCACCATGGTGCCGACGCTCGCCGACGGCACCCCGCTCAACGAGGTCGCCGGCTTCGAGACGCGTCCCCACGCCTACGTGAAGCTCTGGAAGCACCACGCGGCGCAGCCGCACGCCGACCGCATCAACGACCTCGCCGAGCTCAGGGGCGAGCAGTGGCTGCCCCGGTACGGCGGCCTCATCTCGAGCGAGTGGGAGTTCGCGAAGGGCCTCCAGCTCCTCGAGGAGGACCCCGAGGTGTACGCCGCGATGGACCACTGGGTCGAGGCAGCCGACTGGATCGTCTGGCAGCTCACGGGCACCTACATCCGCAACGCCTGCACCGCCGGCTACAAGGGCATCCTGCAGGACGGCGAGTACCCGAGCCGCGAGTTCCTCGCCGCGCTCAACCCCGAGTTCGCCGACTTCGCGGAGACCAAGCTGGCCCACGAGATCGGCCAGCTCGGCGATGCAGCCGGCACGCTCTCGGCGGAAGCCGCGGCGTGGACAGGATTGCCAGAGGGCATCGCGGTCGCGGTCGGCAACGTCGACGCGCACGTCACCGCCCCGGCCGCGGCCGCGACCGAGCCGGGCCAGATGGTCGCCATCATGGGCACCTCCACCTGCCACGTCATGAGCTCCGACACCCTCGCCGAGGTGCCGGGGATGTGCGGGGTCGTGGACGGCGGCATCGTCGCCGGCCTCTACGGCTACGAGGCCGGCCAGTCTGGCGTCGGCGACATCTTCGCCTGGTACGTCGAGAACCAGGTGCCCGCCCGCTACGAGCGCGCCGCGGCCGAACTCGGCATCTCCGTGCACGAGCACCTCACCAACCTCGCGGCAGCGCAGCCGGTCGGGGCGCACGGCCTCATCGCGCTCGACTGGCACAGCGGCAACCGCTCCGTGCTCGTCGACCACGAGCTCTCCGGCCTGCTCGTCGGCGCGACGCTCGCGACGAAAGCGGAGGACGTCTACCGCGCCCTGCTCGAGTCGACGGCCTTCGGCACGCGCAAGATCGTCGAGACGTTCAACGCCTCCGGGGTTCCCGTGACGGAGTTCATCGCAGCCGGCGGACTGCTCAAGAACGCGTTCCTCATGCAGACCTACAGCGACATCCTCGGCATGCCGATCTCCACGATCGACAGCGCACAGGGTCCGGCGCTCGGCTCCGCCATCCACGCGGCGATCGCCGCAGGCGCGTACCCGGATGCGCGCGCCGCGGCCGCCGCCATGGGGCGCGTGACCCGCGCCAAGTACGTGCCGAATCCCGAGGCGGTCGCCGCGTACGACGAGCTGTACGCCGAGTACGACGAGCTCCACGACCACTTCGGGCGGGGCGCGAACCAGGTCATGAAGCGCCTCAAGCGACGCCGCCGCGAGGCGCTCGCCGGCGCATCCGCTGCCCCAGCCCCGGCAACCCGCGAGGAGGTCAACGCATGAGCATCCAGACGCAGATCATCACGGCCGAGACGCAGACGAGCATCGACAAGATCCGCGACGAGGTCGCGGCCCTCCACGACGAGCTCGTCCGCTACGGGCTCGTCGTCTGGACGGGCGGCAACATCTCGGGCCGCGTGCCGGGCACGGAGCTGTTCGTCATCAAACCGTCCGGCGTCAGCTACGACGAGCTGAGCGCCGACAACATGATCCTCTGCACCCTCGACGGCGAGGTCGTACCCGGCACTCCCGGCTCCGATCGCTCCCCCTCGAGCGACACCGCGGCGCACGCCTACGTGTACCGCAACATGCCAGAGGTGGGCGGGGTCGTGCACACGCACTCCGACTACGCCGTGGCGTGGGCGGCGCGGGGCGAGCCCATCCCGTGCGTCATCACGGCGATGGCGGATGAGTTCGGCGGAGAGATCCCCGTGGGCCCGTTCGCGATCATCGGCGACGACTCGATCGGCCGCGGCATCGTCGAGACGCTGCGCGGGCACCGCTCGCGGGCCGTGCTCATGAAGAACCACGGGCCGTTCACGATCGGCAAGGACGCCCGCGACGCCGTGAAGGCTGCCGTCATGGTCGAGGACGTCGCCCGCACCGTGCACATCTCCCGGCAGCTCGGCACGCCCGACGCCATCCCCCAGCAGGCCGTCGACTCGCTGTTTGACCGCTATCAGAACGTCTACGGACAAGACCCGACAGGAGCCCTCAGTTGAGCGCACTCACCACTTCCTTCGACGCCGCCGAGATCTGGTTCTTCACCGGCAGCCAGGGCCTCTACGGCGAGGAGACGCTGCGCCAGGTCGCAGGCCAGTCGCAGGCCATCGTCAAGACCCTCAACGAGTCGCCGAACACGCCCGTGAAGATCGTCTGGAAGCCGGTGCTCACCGACTCCGACGCCATCCGCCGCGCTGCCCTCGAGGTCAACTCGAACGACAACGTCATCGGCATCGTCGCGTGGATGCACACCTTCAGCCCCGCGAAGATGTGGATCCAGGGCCTCGACACGCTCGCGAAGCCGCTCCTGCACCTGCACACGCAGGCCAACGTGGAGCTGCCGTGGGCGGACATCGACTTCGACTTCATGAACCTCAACCAGGCGGCGCACGGCGACCGCGAATTCGGGTACATCCAGACCCGCCTCGGCATCCCCCGCAAGACGGTTGTCGGCCACGCGTCGAGCGCGAGCGTGACGCGGCAGATCGACAGCTGGTCGCGCGCCGCGGCCGCCTGGCAGGCGGTGCGCACCATGAAGCTCGCCCGCTTCGGCGACAACATGCGCTTCGTCGCGGTGACCGAGGGCGACAAGACGGAGGCCGAGCTGCGCTTCGGCGTGCAGGTCAACACGTGGGGCGTCAACGAGCTCGCCGAGGCCGTCGCCGCGGTCGACGACGGGGCGGTGGATGCGCTGGTCGCCGAGTACGAGGAGCTGTACGACGTCGCCCCCGAGCTGCGGCGCGGCGCCGAGCGCCACCAGTCGCTGCGCGACGGCGCGGCCATCGAGCTCGGCCTGCGCTCCTTCCTCGAGGCCGGCGGCTTCAGCGCCTTCACAACGAGCTTCGAGGACCTCGGGGCGCTCAAGCAGCTCCCGGGGCTGGCCGTGCAGCGCCTCATGGCCGAGGGCTACGGCTTCGGCGCCGAGGGCGATTGGAAGACGGCCATCCTCGTGCGCGCCGCGAACGTCATGGGCGCCGGCCTGCCCGGCGGGGCGAGCCTCATGGAGGACTACACGTACGACCTCACCGAGGGAAGCGAGCTCATCCTGGGCGCGCACATGCTCGAGGTGAGCCCCTCCCTCACGACCGCCAAGCCGAGCCTCGAGGTGCACCCGCTCGGCATCGGCGGCAAGGACGACCCCGTGCGCCTGGTCTTCACCGCCGACCCGGGCCCCGCGGTCGTCGTCGCGCTCAGCGACATGCGCGACCGGTTCCGCCTCGTCGCGAACGTCGTCGAGGTCGTGGCGCCCACCGCTCCCCTGCCGAAGCTGCCCGTCGGCCGGGCCGTCTGGAAGCCGGAGCCCTCGTTCGAGGTGTCGGCCGCCGCCTGGCTCACGGCCGGCGCCGCGCACCACACGGTCATGTCGACCGCCGTCGGCATCGACGTGTTCGAGGACTTCGCGACCATCGCGAAGACCGAGCTGCTGCGCATCGACGCCGACACCACCCTGCGCGAGTTCAGCAAGGAAGTGCGCTGGAACCAGGCCTACTACCGCCTCGCGCAGGGGCTGTAGGCCGCACGGCTGCGGCAAGACTCGGTGCCGCCGCCGCGCCACGTTCGCGGCGGCGGCACCGAACGACGACCACGAGGTGGCGCCGCTCTTGTTCGGAGAGGGCCAACGGCGCCACCCCGTGGCACCTCCCGTCGATCGCCGAGATCGCGCTACGGGTGCAGCGAGGCGTCCGCCGGCGTCGTCCGCCACGAGGTGAAGTGCACCACCAGGCCGCTCCGCGACGGCGCGCAGCAGAACGGGCCGGCCGCCACGAGAGCATCGGCAGCCAGCGGTGCCACTCGAACGAGGCGCCACGGCTCGGCGTCCACCCGGGCGCGGATGGTGACGGCGTTGCCCTCCCGGCTCGCGCGCACCGTGACGCGGCGGCCGCCCCACTCGGGCACTGGGGCCAGCGACCAGTCCGACTCGGACCTGGTGACCACGGCCCCCAGCTGCTCCTGGCCGTCGCTCAGCTCGATGCCGGCCTTGATCCAGGTCTCGTCGTCGACCTTGAGGAAGATCCCCGCCTGGTCGAACTGCTCGGTGAAGTCCACCACGAACTCCACCTCGACGGCGGATTCCTGCTCGAACGGCCGCAGCAGCGCGTGCTCGGAGTCGTGGACGAACCCGTAGGACGTGGTGCGCCACGCGTCGCTGCCCTCGACGGCGGTGACGCGGAGCCCGTCCTCGCTCGCCTCCGCGACAACCGGCTCGTTGGTCCAGTGACCGTCATCCCACGGGATGCTCGTCGCGTTCAGTTCCGTCATCTTCGACTCCGTTCGGCTCGGGGCGGCACGCGCAGCCCAGGTCGAGCGTGCGTGCGGTCAGTTCGCTGCGCAGTCCATCATCGCTGTCGAGCGCGCCGCTCGGCCAAACCGCTCCCTTTACTCCGTCCACACGCCTTCGCGCGGAATCACGAGCGGCGTGCCGGTCTCTGGGTCGTCGACGATGCGGCAGGGCAGCGAGAAGACGTCCTCGACGAGCTCTGCCGTGAGCACCTCACCCGGCTTGCCCTGGGCGACGATCTCGCCGTCGCGCATGACCACGAGGTGCGTCGCGAAACGGGCCGCCTGGTTGAGGTCGTGCAGCACGGCGACCAGCGTGCGCCCCTCGCCGCGGAGCCGCCGGAACAGCTCGAGCAGCTCGTACTGGTGGGAGATGTCGAGGAACGTCGTGGGCTCGTCGAGCAGCAGCACGGGTGCTTCCTGCGCGAGCGCCATCGCGACCCACACGCGCTGCCGCTGACCACCGGACAGCTCATCCACGAACCGCGACGACAGCGCATCCACCCGCGTCGCGGCCATCGCATCGGTGACGGCGCGCTCGTCGGCCTCCGACCAGCGGTCGAATATGCCCTGGTGCGGGAACCGGCCACGCGCGACGAGGTCGGCGACCCGGATGCCCTCAGGGGCGAGCGACGTCTGCGGCAGCAGGCCGAGGCGCTTCGCGACGTCCTTCGTCTTGAGCGCGAAGATGTCGCGGCCATCGAGCAGCACACTGCCGTCGCTCGGCTTCAGGAGCCGGGCGAGGGCCTTCAGCAGCGTCGACTTGCCGCACGCGTTCGGCCCGATGATGACGGTGAACGAATGCGCCGGCACCTCGAAGTCGAGGCCCTCGATGATGGGCTGCTCGTCGTAGCCGACGTGCACAGAGGTGGCCTTGAGCTCAGCCGCGACCAGGCCCGTCGCGGGGCCTGCCAGGCTCGCCGTATCCGCTTCGATCGTCATCACTGACGTCCCTTCTTCGTGGTCTGCTCGTGCACGAGCAGCCAGGCGAGGTAGATGCCGCCGACGCAGACGGTGAGCACGCCGACGGGGAGGTCGACGAGCTGCGCGACGAGGTCGGCGGAGACGAGGAGGAGCGCGCCCACGAGCGCCGACGGGAGGAGCTGCAGGCTCGCGCCCTTGGTCAGCCGGCGCGCGATCTGCGGGGCGGCGAGCGAGATGAACGAGATGGGTCCGGCAGCTGCCGTGACGAGCGCCGTCAGCGCGACCCCGACGAGGGTCGAGAAGGCGCGCGTGCGGTTCGCG
The DNA here is from genome assembly GCF_002931515.1 of Pseudoclavibacter sp. RFBG4. Lineage (NCBI taxonomy): Bacteria > Bacillati > Actinomycetota > Actinomycetes > Micrococcales > Microbacteriaceae > Pseudoclavibacter > Pseudoclavibacter sp. RFBG4. Next base: position 13,463 of record NZ_PSYC01000013.1, read on the forward strand.
TGCACGCCGAGCGACAGGGCCGCGTCGTCACCCACCTCGAGCGCCGCGAGCGGACGCCCGAGGAACCCGCATCCCACGACCAGCGCGGCGAAGATGAGCGTCGCCGGCAGCAGCTGCGCGTAGCCGAGCGCACTCAGCGAGCCGGAGCCCCAGACGGCGGCGAGCATCGCCTGCTCCTGGCTGACCCGCATCATCATGAGCGCGTTGAGAGACGCGAGCATGGCGCTCGCGCCGATGCCCACGATGATGAGCCGGAACGGACGGAGTCCCTTCCGGTAGGCGAGCAGGTAGACGGCCGCCGCGACGACGGCCCCGCCGAGCAGGGCCCCCGCTCCGATGGCGTAGTACGAGGTCGAGCCGATCCAGAGCATCACGATGATCGCGCCCGTGTAGGAGCCCGTCGAGAAGCCGATGATGTCTGGCGACCCGAGCGGGTTGCGGGTGATCGACTGGAAGATCGCGCCGCTCGCGCCGAGCGCGAGGCCGGCCAGCACGGCGAACAGGAACCGCGGGAGGCGCCACTCGAACACGACGAGCCGGTGCGCCCTGGACGCATCCGCGTCGAAGAGCGCCGTCAGCACCTCCCAGGGCGAGAGCGCGAGCGTGCCGTAGCCGAGCGAGACGACGCCGAGCGCCAGCACGGTGACGACGATCGCGCCGCACACGACGACCGCGCGGCGGCGGTGGAGGTTGGAGAAGCGGCCGAAGCGCACGGCGTAGGTGCGGTCGCCGAAGTCGATGCCCTGAGCAGCAGCCTTGGCGGCGACGGCGACAGTTCCCTCACGCGTTGCGGTCACAGTCCGCTCACCTTCTTGCGGCGCACGAGGCCGATGAGCACGGGGGCTCCGATGATCGCGGTCACGAGCCCGACCCGCAGCTCTCCGGACGGCAGCACGATGCGGCCGAGAATGTCGGCGGCCAGCAGCAGGATGGGCGACATGACGATCGACATGACGATGATCCAGCGCTGGTCGGGCCCGACGAACCAGCGCACGACGTGCGGCACCATGAGGCCGACGAAGCCGATCGGGCCGGCGATCGCGACGGCGGTGCCGGCGAGCAGCGTCACGGCGATGACGACGAGCACTCGGGTCGAGCGGATGCGCACCCCGAGCGAGGCCGCGAGCTCGTCACCCAGCGACAGGGCGTTGAGGGAGCGGGCGCAGAACAGCGCGAGCACCACCCCGACGATGATGAGGGGCAGGCACGTGAGCACCACGTCCATCGACCGTCCGCCGATGGATCCGACTCCCCAGAACCGGGTCACGTTGAGGGCATCGATGTTCTTCAGCACGATCGCCGAGGTGAAGCCGCCGAGCACGGCGCTGATCGCCACGCCCGCGAGCGTGAGGGTGAGGGGCGTCGCCTTGCCGCCGCCGACAGAACCCATGGCGTAGACGAGCATGGTCGCGAGGAACGCCCCGATGAGCGCGAACCACACGTACTGGCCGGGAGCGGTGAAGCCGAAGAGGCCGACCGCGAGCGTCACGACGAAGCTCGCTCCGGCATTGACGCCGAGGATGCCGGGGTCGGCGAGCGGGTTGCGGGTGAACGCCTGGATGAGGGCGCCGCACAGCCCGAGCGCGGGCCCGACGACAAGCCCCACGAGGGTCCGCGGGATGCGCAGGTCGAGCACCATGACGTGCTCTTCGGTGGCGCGTGAGCCGAGCAGACCCTCCCAGACCACCTCGGGCGAGATGGCTCGCGCGCCGACGAAGATGCTCAGCACGACCGTGCCGGCGAGCACCGCGAGGGCGACGACAAGCGCGAGGGTGCGCTTGGCGTTGCTGCTCGCCAGGCCGCTCCCGCTGGGGACCCTGGGGTTCGAGCGAGCCGCCCCGACCCGCGGAAGCGCCGTGCTGATCGTCGCCACGGCGCGGCTAGAGGCCGACCGAGGCGTAGATGCGGAAGACCTCGTCCATGCGGGTCTCCTCATCCATCTCCGGCTCGCCGTCGCCGGTCTCGCCGTAGAGGTCCATGATCTGCTGCTTGATCGACTCGTCGAGCGCCTCCCACTTCGCCGACCAGGCTTCGACCTCGTACGTCCAGTAGCCGACGACCTTGTATGCGGAGCCGGGGAGGCCGAGCGTGTGGCGGAGGTGGCTGCGCACCTCGCGCGTGACGCGCGTCTCGCCGGCCACCCACACGTAGACGCTGCCGTCGTTCGGGATGTCGAGGCGGCGCACGGCCTCGACGAGGCGGCTCGGCCGGTGGCCGTTGCCGGAGCCACGCACCCAGTGCGCCGCCTTGAGCTCGACCGACGGGAGCAGCTCGTAGCCCGCATCCCGGATCTCGCAGACGATCTCCGTCTCGACGTGTGGCGTCAGCTCGGCGATGCGCAGCGCGGCGGGCAGGGCCGGCTCGTCGCAGATGAGCACCTGCTTGGCGACACCCTCGGGCAGCGCGTACAGGTCGCGCGGCGGGTTGATGCCGAGCACGTAGCCGGGCTTCGCGCCGAGCACCCACGTGCTCGCGATCCCGCCCTCGTGCACGACGAAGTCGATGTCGATCTCACCAGGCCGGTGGTCGCGGATCGTGTACGTGCGCATCTGCGAGGGCTCGACACCCTCCTCGTAGTCCCAGCCGCGCCCCGAGACGAACGGCAGGCGCGGCTCGAGGTGCGCCTCGTCGGGGAAGAAGAGGCGCACGTACTCGTCGCCGATCCCCGTCGTGGGGTAGTCGAGCAGGTCGTCGCCGCCGAACGTGACCCGGAGCATCCCGGGACCGAGCTGCCGCACGCCCGTCACGACGGCGCGGTGGATGCGCTCGACGTAGCCGCTCACGGCTGTCTCGGACTCGGTTCCAGACTCGGTTCCGGCTTCGGTGAGGGCGGTCATTCCGCGCCTCCGACCCCGTTGCCGTCGATGGCCGAGTTCAGCATGGGAACGAACTCGTCGATGGCCCACGGGATGGAGAGGGGCGTGGGCGCGTTGGTCGCCATGGCGAGCGGCTCGCTCTCGAGGAACAGGTAGTGGCCGGTGGCGATGGGCTCCCACAGCTTGAACGTGGGGTGGTTGAGCGTGTAGTCGAGCTCTTCCTGGCTGTTCGACCAGGCGACGAAGATGTCGGCGGGGATGGTGTCGAGTTCTTCGAGGCTCACGGCGCCGTACCAGTTGTCGCCCTCGACGGTGCCGAGCACCGTGTCCATGGCCGGGGTGTTCTTGAGGCCCAGCTCGGTGAGGAACTGCACCCGCAGGTCGCTCGGGATGTAGATGCCGGCTTCCGTCGCCCCATCGCTGAGCGTGAGCCCGTACGCGAAGGTCGTGTCGGCGAACCGCGGGTTCTCCTCCTTGACGGCGTCGAGCTGGCCCTGCGTCTCGGCGATGATCTCGTCGGCCTTCGCGGGCTGGCCGAGGCTGTCGCCGACGATCTCGACGAGCGACTGCCACGACTCGGAGGCCCACGGCTTCTCGGGGTACGCGACCGTCGGGGCGATCTCGGTGAGGCGGTTGTACTCGACCTCGGTGAGGCCGGAGTGCGGGGCCAGGATCACGTCGGGCTCGAGCGTGAGGATCTGCTCGAAGTCGAGCTCGTTCGCGTCGTTGTAGTTGAGGATCTCCGGCATGGTGCCGCCCAGCTCCTCGACCTCGGCGCGGAACCAGGGCGAGTACCCTTCCTCGTCGCCGCCCCACGTTTCGGGAATCCCGACGGGCACGGTGCCGAACGAGGCGACGACGTCCTGTGTCGCCCAGCCGATCGTCACGACCCGCTCTGGCGCTTCCGAGATCGTGGTCTCGCCGAAGACGTGCGTCATCGTGACCGGCAGTGCGCCCTCCTCGGCTGCCATCGCCGTCACTCCGTCAGCCGCTGCGGCGTCACCGGATGCGCAGCCCGCGAGCGCGAGGACCGCGACGGTAGCCGCGGCGAGCGCTCCGGTCCAGCGGCGATGCGTCGAGCGTCGCGGGGCGGGACGGGACGAGGTGGACAAGCGACGGGTGACAGTCGAGGTCAAGGTGGCTCCATTCGACACAAGTGCAGGCACTAGAGGTAAGGCTAACCTCAGAACACACCGAGCTTACGGAGGCGGCGTATCGCTCCGCGGCCACTCGGCATCGCATTCCTGCCACCACGGGCGTCACGCGGGCGGCCTCTCGCCGCGCTACTCTTCGAAGGTGAATCAAGACGAGCTGTTCGGGGGGCTGCTCGCCATCTTCGTGCTCGCGGTCATCGCGATCGGTGCGATCGTCGTCTTCGGCGACCTCAGCATCCGCCCCCGCCCGAGGCGCCTCCCGCTGTGGCAGTACACGCACCGCGTCATCGGCAGGGACCAGCCGTTCGTCACCTCGCGCGGGTCGTTCCCGGCGAACGAGCAGCGCCTCTGGGAGCTGTGGGTCGAGAGCCACAAGCCCGGGAAGCTCGTCGCCGTTCCCGTCGAGGAGCAGGCGCCAGCCCCGGCCACCGTCCCCGCCGAGGGCGACGCTGATACCGATATCGGGACCGTGACCGATGACGGCGACGACGGTTCGCCAGCCAAGCTGGCAGAACCAGCGGAGACGCGTCAGCTGCGCGTCTCAAGGGTCTCCCGTGAGCTTCGATCCGTGTATCCGCTGGCCCTCGTGGGCTTCAACGCCTACTTCGAGGACTACGAGAAAAGCGAGTTTCCCGTCGGCCTCATCGTGCGCGGCAGCGATGGCGTCGCGATGATGACCCTCACCGCGGACGACGTCGTCGCGTTCGACGAGCGGGGGCGCAGGCTCTGGTCGAGCCGCTGGGAGCGCCTCATCTTCTCCAACGCCCACGACCTGCTCCTGTACAACGGGCACACGCAGATCCGCATCGACGACGAAGACCAGCGCGACCTCGTCGAGGCGCTCGTCGTCAAGTACGGCCGACTCGAGCAGATGCACTTCCTGCCGGGCCCCCTGCGCCGCGACACCGAAGACTGACCGGACCGCACGGCGCTCACGCGTCGCGCCTCGCAGCTGCCAGCTGGAGTGCTAGTTGCGCGCGGGAACCGATTCGCCGTCCAGCGCCGCGTTGATGAGCGGCACCATGCCGTCAACGGCATACGGAATCGAGAGCGGCGTAGGCGCTTGCACGGCGTTCTCGAGCGCCGCATCCTCGAGGATCAGGAAGTGCCCCTCGGAGATCGGCTCCCAGAGCTTGAACGTCGGGTGATCGAGCATGTACGCCGTCTCCTCGGGACTCGTGGTCCACGCGACGTACAGATCCGCCGGCACCTCATCGAGCTCCTCGAGGCTCACCGAGCCGTACCAGTTCTCCCCCTCGACGCCGGCCATGACGTGGTCGAGGCCCGGCGTGTTCTGAAGGCCGAGGTCCAGGAGGAACCGCACGCGCAGATCGCTCGGGATGTAGATGCCCGCTTCGGTGGCACCGTCGGTGAGGCTGACACCGTAGACGACACTGTGGTCCGCGAACCGCGGATTCACATCGGCCGCTGCCGATACGACCCGCTCCGATTCGGCGATGATCGTGTCGGCCTTGCCGGGTTGCCCGAGCGCGTCGCCCACGACCTCGACCAGCGACTGCCACGACTCAGCCGCCCAGGACCGCTCGGGGTAGGCGACAGTTGGTGCGATCTCGCTGAGGCGGTTGTACTCGGTCTCGACGATTCCGGAGTACGGAGCCAGGATGAGATCCGGTTCGAGGGCCAGGATCTGCTCGAAGTCGAGCTCACCGGCGTCGTTGTAGGCGAGGATCTCGGGCAGCTCACCTCCGAGTTCTTCGACTTCCGCGCGGAACCAGGGCGAGAACCCATCCTCGTCTCCACCCCACACGTCAGGCGTGAGCACCGGAACCGTGCCGAACGCGGCGACCACGTCCTGCGTCGCCCAGCCGATCGTCACGACCCGTTCCGGAGCGTCGCGCACGGTGGTCTCACCGAAGACGTGACCGATCGTCGCCGGAAGGGCACCCTCCTCTGCTGGGGTCGCGATGACGGCGCCACCGGTTCCCGCCTCCGCGGCACCGGATGCGCAACCGGCGAGGGCGATCACCGCCGCCGTCCCGATCGCGAGGGTGCGCCTCCACCGCCGCGAGATGCTGTACTGCTCTGACTCCATGGGTTCTCCATTCGCTCGACAGTCTCAGAGCGTATGGATGGTCAGCGTCGCGTTGAGGTCAGGATCTGTCGCGCTCCTGCACCGGCTTCGAACGAGACGAGCTACGGCCGCCAGTCGCTGGGCTTCGAGCCCATCGCGCGCCGGAAGGCCGCACTGAACGCGCTGGTCGTGGCGTAGCCGACGCGCCCGGCGACGGTGCCGACGGGCAGGTCGTCGGCGAGCATCCGCGCCGCCGCAGCCATGCGCACCATGGTGCGCCAGTGCGAGAACGTCATGCCGACCTCTGCCGCGAAGATGCGGGCGATCGTGCGCACGCTGAGCGACAGCTGCCACGCCCACGCTTCGACGCCTCGATCGTCGGCGGGGTCGCTGAGGACGCGACGCACGAGCGGCTCGAGGCGCTCATCGCGGGGCATGGGAACGGTCTCGACGTAGCTCGTCGCCGCGGGCAGGAGCTCGATGACGACGGCCTGCGCGCGGAGACGCTGGTCGGTCTCCATGGGTGACTCGGCGAGGTGCAGCAGCAGCTCGCGGAACGCGGCGCCCAGCTGCACGGTGCCGACGGCATGCCAGTCGGGGGCGACCTCGCTCGTGAAGTAGGTGCAGCACCCGACCGACGAGGCATCGACCTCCATGGTGTGGGGCGTGAAGGGCGGCACCCAGATGCCCTGGCCGACGGCGAGCGTGCGCAGGGCACCCTCGACGAGCACCACCACGCTCCCCCGCGATGGCCACATGATCATGCCCTCCGGATGCACGTGCGGCACCCGGTCTCCGAGGTTCGGGCCGTCGAGCACGGCCGTGGTGAGGAGGAAGGGTGCGGGAATGCCGACCGGACGGACCTCGAGGGTCGATGGGGCGGGGCTGAGCTCGAGCGCCTGGAACACGGTGCATCTCCTGGTTGTCCGGAACGCAACAGAAGTTGGCCGAACGCATCACTAACGGGACTTAGGTGAACCTTACTATCGACTGATGCCACGTGAGAACCCCCGAACCCCGACCCCCGCGTCCGTCATGCGGGACGCGCTCTTCGCGTCGGGGCGCAGCTGGAAGCTCACCCTCGCGACGTTCGGCTACGTCGTGCACGAGGCCGCGGAAGCGTTTGTCCCCGTCCTCGTGGGCGTCATCATCGACCGGGCCATCGTCACGAACGACGCCACGCAGCTGGCGCTCTGGCTGGGCATCCTCCTCGCCAACTTCCTCGCCCTCTCCTTCTCGTACCGCTGGGCGGCGAGGCTCATGGTGCGCGTCTACGGGCACGGCGAGCTCGAGCTGCGGCGCTCGCTCCTGACCCGCGTCCTGCACCCGAACGGCGTGACGAGCCGCCGCAGTCCCGGCGAGCTGCTGCAGATCACGACCTCGGACAGCTACCGGGTCGCGGGCGTCTCCTGGTCGGTCGTGCAGCAGGGCGCGAGCTCCGCCGCGATCCTCGTCTCGTCGGCGGCGCTGCTCGCGATCTCGGTACCTCTGGGCATCGGCGTCCTCGCGGCCTCCGTGCTGATCCTCGTCGGGATGCACGCGGCATCGAAGCCCATCGAAGCCCGCGGCGCTCGCGAGCAGGCGTCCGCGAGCGCGGCAAGCGACGTGGCGACCGACCTCGTCGCGGGACTGCGCATCATCCGTGGCATCCGCGCCCAGCCGCAGGCCACCCGCCGGTACCTCGACGCGAGCGCCGAAGCGAAGACCGGTGCGATCGCGTCCAACCGCGGCATCCAGCGCTACCTCGCCGTGAGCGGTATCGCATCCGGCGCGTTCCTGGCCGCTCTCGCCTTCTCGGCCGCAGCGCTCGCCACCCTCGGGCAGATCACGCTCGGCGAGCTCGTCGCCGTCGTCGGCCTCGGCCAGTACCTGCAGGGCTCACTCGCGCACGTCGGCACGTTCGCGTCGAACTGGCTGCACAAGCGCGCATCCGCGGTGCGCATCGTCGCGGTGCTCAGCGAAGAGCACGCGGTGCCCGTCGAGGACACGCACGTCGGCGGCGTGGGCCTGGCCGAGGCCGTCCGTTCCAGCCACGATGCCCCCGCGGCCTTCACGTGGCGGGCGCCCGACGGCACCAACATCGACGTGGCCCCCGGCTCGCTCGTCGGCCTCCGCCCGGCAACCCCGGCAGGCGCCCGCGCACTCGCCGCCACGCTCGCCTACCGGGCTCCCCTCGAGGCCGGCGAGGTGACCGTGGCCGGGCTGGATGCCCACACCATCGGACCGGACGCCTACCGACACCTCGTCTTCGCGCCTCCCCACGACGCGACGGTCTTCTCGGCGACGCTCCACGAGAACCTGCTCGTGGATGCGGATGCGGACGGCGTCGCGGGTGCGGGTGCGGGTGTGGGTGCAGGTGCTGGTGCTGGTGCGGAGAACGGAACTGCCGCTGGGACCGGCTCCGGAATAGACCCGGACCTCGAGTCGGCCGCGGAACGCGCCGCCCTCACCGAGGTCACCGCGCTCGGCTGGCACCGCCAGCTCGGCGAGCGCGGCAGGCGCCTCTCCGGTGGGCAGCGTCAGCGTGTCCTCCTGGCCCGCGCGTTCGCGAGCGAGGCACGGGTCCTGGTACTCGACGAGCCGGCCTCCGCGCTCGACCCGGCTACTGAGGCGCGCATCGCGGACTCCCTCCGCGCGCACCCCACGACCACCGTGCTCGTCACTCGCAGCCCCCTCCTGCTCGCTGCCTGCGACCGCGTCGTGGACATCGAGACGCACACGCCGCGCGCCACGGACGACGCTCGACCAGCCGGTTCTCGACCGGCCGAAGTGCGATCGGCCGAAGCGAAGAGCGCATCCACCGCCGCAGGGGCCGTCACGCAGACCCGGCCCGAGACCCAGAACGAGACACAGGCGCAGCGACACGGACAGGCACAGGGACAGGGACAGGCACAGGCACAGGCACAGGCACAGGCACAGGCACAGGCACAGGCACAGCGTGACCCCGACCCCGATCCCGATCCCGACACCCCAGCCACGAGCCCCGACGAGGAGCTGGCACGCCGATGAGCCACGACGCACCGCAATCAGCAACAGCAACAGCCACAGCCACAGCCACAGCCACGCTCCTCCCCATCGCGTCCGGCCGCGAGACGGCGGGCGCCACCGCCGAACGGCTGCGTGCATCCCGCCCCCGGATCTTCGCCGTGATCCTGCTGCTCCTCGGCGGTTCCTCGTCGACGCTCCTCGTCCCGCGGCTCCTGGGCTGGCTCGTCGACCTCGTGACCGGCAGCGCGGGTGTCCAGGCGCTGGTGCTGCCCGGAGTCCTGCTGCTCATCGTGACGTCCGTCTCTGCCCTGCTCGCCTACGCGGGCATCCGCCTCCTCGTGGCGCTCGTGCAGGAGCTCGTGAGCGGGCTTCGCGAGGACGCGATGAGCGTCGTCCTGGGCATGCGGGCGGGTCAGGCCGAGAGCTCCGACTCGTCGGACATCGTCTCGCGCGTGACCGGCGACGTCGAGTCGGTCACCGAGGCCGCCTCCGGCGTGCTGCCGGCGGTGACGCAGTCGTCGTTCATGATCGTGCTGTCGCTCGCCGGGATCGCCGCCATCAACCCGTGGCTCGGCCTCGCGGCGCTCGTCGCCGTGCCCGTGCAGGTGCTCGCGACGCGGTCGTTCATCCGCCGCTCCCGCCCCGTGTACACGGAGATGCGGGTCGCCGAGGCGGAGCGCGGACAGGTCATCATCGAGGGGGTCAGCGGGGCGGACACGATCCGCGCCCACCGCAGGCAACGCCGCCAGCTCGCCGAGGTGGATGCGCGCAGCCTGCGTTCCATCGACCTGCAGTACGAGGCGGCACGCATCCGCACGACGTTCTTCGCCCACCTCAACACGGGCGAGTACCTGGGCGTCGCGGCGATCCTCACCGTGAGCTTCTGGCTCGTGCACGCTGGCGTGGTCTCCATCGGAGGCGCGACGGCGGCAGCCCTCTACTTCCTCGCCCTGTTCGGCCCCATCGGCTCGCTGCTCTCGAGCATCGACGGGCTGCAGCTCGCCGGGGTCGGCCTCGCCCGACTCGTCGGTATCGTCGGCGCGCGCGACCACGACGGACGGGGCGACCCGGGAGCGCTCCGCGGAGGCGAAGACGAGGCAGGAGAAGGCGAAGACGGCTCGTTCGTCGCCGCGGGCTCCCCCGCGATCGTCGTCGAATCGGTCGATTTCAGCTACGACGGGCAGCGGATGCAGCTCGCTGACGTGAGCCTGCGGGTCGCGCAGGGCGAACGGGTGGCGCTGGTCGGCGAGAGCGGATCGGGGAAGAGCACCCTCGCGCAGCTCATCGTCGGGGCGTTCGATCCGACGGGCGGCAGCGTGACGGTGCACGGGCGGCCCGCGTCGTCACGCGAGCGGGACACGAACGTCGTGCTCGTCACGCAGGAGATCCACGTGTTCGCGGCGACGATCGCCGAGAACCTGCGGCTCGGGGCACCGTCCGCGAGCGCCGAGGACCTCGCGGCGGCGGTGCGGGCGGTGGGGGCAGACTGGCTGCTCGAGTTGGATGCGGGGCTCGACACGCGGGTGGGTGCATCCGGCCTCGCCCTCGATGGCGCCGCCGCGCAGCAGCTCGCGCTCGCGCGGGTGCTGCTGCGCGACCCGGCCATCGTCGTGCTCGACGAGGCGACGGCTGAGGGCGGAGGCGACGACCCGCTCGGCCTCGACGCGGCCCTGACGGCCGCGACGCGCGGGCGCACCTCGGTGGTCGTCGCGCATCGGCTGTCGCAGGCCCGCGTCGCCGACCGCATCGTCGTCATGCAGCGTGGACGCATCGTGGAGCAGGGCAGTCACAGCGAGCTGCTCCGCCTCCGCGGCGAGTACGCCCGGCTGTGGGGTGCATGGGAGGGCGCAGCGGCTGAAGTCTCTGCCCCAGCCACGCTCTCCCTCCCTGCTCGCACGCAGCGGGAGTGACCAGACGCAGCAAGAATGAGCCAGACGCAGCGAGCGCGAGCCAGACGCAGCAAGAATGAGCCAGATGCAGGTGCGCGGCGCCGCGA
>NZ_PSYC01000028.1:0-162179 GCF_002931515.1 Pseudoclavibacter sp. RFBG4
CTGCCCGGCGATTCGCCCTCCAACCCTTGCCCCAAAGGGGTATTCAACGGGCAGCGATCACGCAGTTCAGGGGTCTCGCGCTTCGGCTTCGGCTTCGGCTTCGGCCGAGCGGATGCGCGCCTCGAGTTCGCGGTTGGCGAGCCGCATCGCGCGCTCGGCATCGACCCCCCGCGCATCCGCGTCTCGCACGAGCGCCAGCAGCGTTCGCCCGAGCGCCAGTTCCGCGTCAGGAGTGTCCCCGGTGGCTGCCGCCACCTCCACCACCCCAAGTTTCGGGATGACTGCTTCACTTCCGGATGGTTCGTTTTCCATCTCGAAGTGATTTACCCATCCCGAGTCGGTGGTGGTGGCAGGTGCGGCGGCAACGGTCTGCGGTGACGAGCCGACCTGGCGCTCCTTGCCAAGCAGCTTCTGCGCGAGCGCAAGCGCCGACATCCCTCGGGGCACGCCGTCGAGCACGCTCGTGCGGTCGCGCTTCTCGATGGCTTTGGCCTCCTGCCAGAGGCGGATGATCTCGTCGACGTCGCGGGTGGGCGTCGGCCCGAAGACGTGCGGGTTCCGGCGCACGAGCTTGTCGGCCTGCTCACGAGCGACGTCCTCGAGCGTGAAGGCGCCCTGCGCCCGCTGGGCGGCGATGTCCGAGTGGAAGAGCACCTGGAAGAGCACGTCGCCGAGCTCTTCGCGGATGTCGGTGGGGTCGTCGCTCTCGAGCGCCTCGACGAGCTCCGCGGACTCCTCCGTGAGGTACTTCACGAGCGTTGCGTGGGTCTGCTCCTCGTACCAGGCGCATCCGGCCTCTCCGCGGAACGCCTCCACGACGCTGAGCAGCCGGAGCAGCTCGGGACGATCGCTCGCCTCCCCCACGGCTACTTGGCCTCCGTGTCGCTGGGGACCTCGACGACCTCGTCCTCCACCTCGAAGATGGCCTTGAGGATGCTGCGCACCCAGATGAGCATCTCCTCGTCGCTCGGCGGGTTGCCGTCGCGGCCCTCGAGGATGGGGATCGCGAGCGAGTTCGTGGCATCGACGATCTTCGACCCCGGGTACATGCGGCGCAGGCGCATCTGCTTGGAGTCGCTCAACTCGGCGGGTCCGATGCGCAGCGTCTTGCCGAACACGACGAGCTCGCCGAGTCCAGCCTTGACGGCGAGGCGGCGCAGCTTCGAGACCTCGATGAGGCGCTGCACCTCGATGGGCGGCTCCCCGTAGCGGTCCTGCAGCTCCTCGAGGACGAGCCCGATCTGGCCCGGCTTCGCGTTCGGGCTGGAGGCACTCGACAGCTTCTGGTAGGCCTCGAGCCGCAGTCGCTCGCTCGCGACGTAGTCCTCGGGCACACGGGCATCCACGGGGATCTCGAGCCGCAGCTCCGTCTGCCCCTCCGCGACCTCGCCGCGGAAGGTGTTGACGGCCTCGCCGATCATGCGCAGGTACAGATCGAAGCCGACGCCGGCGATGTGACCGGACTGCTCGCCGCCGAGCAGGTTCCCCGCGCCGCGGATCTCGAGGTCCTTGAGGGCCACCTGCATGCCGGAGCCGAGCTCGTTGTTGGCCGCGATCGTCTCGAGGCGGTCGGTCGCGGTCTCCGTGAGCGGGCGCGTTCCGTCGTACAGCAGGTAGGCGTAGGCGCGCTCGCGTCCGCGGCCCACACGTCCGCGCAGCTGGTGCAGCTGGCTGAGCCCGTAGCGCTCGGCATCGTCGATGATGAGCGTGTTCGCGTTGGCGATGTCGAGGCCGGTCTCGACGATGGTGGTCGAGACGAGCACGTCGAACTTGCGTTCCCAGAAGTCGACGATGATCTGCTCGAGCCGCGCTTCGCTGAGCTTGCCGTGCGCGACCGCGACCCGCGCTTCCGGCACCAGTTCGGCGATCTCCGCCGCCACCCGGTTGATGGATGCGGTGCGGTTGTGCACGTAGAACACCTGCCCCTCGCGCAGCAGCTCGCGGCGGATCGCGGCGGCGACCTGGCGCTCGGACTTGGCGCCCACGAACGTGAGGATCGGGTGCCGGTCTTCCGGTGGGGTCGCGAGGGTCGACATCTCGCGGATCCCCGTCACCGCCATCTCGAGCGTTCGAGGGATGGGCGTCGCGCTCATCGCGAGGATGTCGACGTTGGCCTTGAGCTTCTTGAGCGCGTCCTTGTGCTCGACCCCGAACCGCTGCTCCTCGTCGATGACGATGAGGCCGACGTCCTTGTACGCGATGGTGTCGGTGAGGAGGCGATGCGTTCCGATGACGATGTCGACGGAGCCGTCGGCGAGGCCGCGGATCGTCTCCTCCGACTCCTTCTTCGACTGGAACCGGCTGAGCGGCTTGATGGTGACGGGGAACCCCGCCATCCGCTCCGAGAAGGTCTCGTGGTGCTGGCGGACGAGCAGCGTCGTGGGTACGAGGATGACGACCTGCTTGCCGTCCTGCACCGCCTTGAACGCGGCACGCACGGCGACCTCGGTCTTGCCGAAGCCCACGTCGCCCGAGACGAGGCGGTCCATGGGAATGGGTCGCTCCATGTCGCGCTTGATCTCGTCGACGGTCTGCAGCTGGTCGGGCGTCTCGACGAACGGGAACGCCTCCTCGAGCTCGTGCTGCCAGGGCGTGTCGGGCCCGAACGCGTACCCCTTCGAGGCCATGCGGGTGCTGTAGAGCTTCACGAGCTCCACGGCGATGTCACGCACGGCCTTGCGGGCCTTGCCCTTCGCGGCCGACCAGTCGGAGCCGCCCATCTTCGAGAGGGCGGGCGCCTCGCCGCCGACGTACTTCGTGAGCTGGTCGAGCTGCTCGGTCGGGATGAACAGCTTGTCACCTGGCTGGCCGCGTTTGGACGGCGCGTACTCGATGAGGAGGTACTCGCGCACGGTCTTGGGGGCGTTCCTGCCGCCAGCCTGGACCTCTCGCTGGCGCAGCTCGATGAACTTGCCGATGCCGTGCGTCTCGTGCACGACGAAGTCGCCGGCTTTGAGCTGCAGCGGGTCGACGACCGAGTTGGCGCGTCGTCTGGCGAGCTTCTTCGGCTGGCGCGAGTCGTATCCGACGGCGCGTCCGAAGAAGTCGGTCTCGGTGACGAGCGCGAGCTTCTGGCCGGGCACCTGGACGCCTGTGGAGACGGGTGACTGGGTGAGGTAGGCGACGCCGGTCTCGAGCTCGTCGGGCAGCTCGTCGACGAGCCTCGCAGCATCGCCATGCTCGGAGAGCAGCTGGCTGGCACGCTCCACGAGGCCGGGCCCCTGGCTCGTGACGACGACGCGCCAGCCCTCCTTGAGGAGCGCCGAGACGTGCTCGATCGCGCCGTCGGCGTTGCCGGCGAAGCTGGGCACCGCGTCGCCCTCGATCTTCACGGCGAGGATCTCGCTCGCGTCGAGCTGCTCCTCCGGGATCTCCAGCGACTGGAACGGCGAGAGCGACCACCACGGCCGGGCACCGCGAGCGTCGCGGAGGCCGGAGACGCTGAGGAAGTCGCCGGAGCTGAGGTCGATGGGGGCATCCGCACCGGCGGTCGCGGCACTCCAGGCGGCCTCGAGGAACTCGTGATTCGTCTCGGAGAGGTGCACGGCGCGGGTCGCGACTCGTTCGGGCGAGAGCACCGCCATGGCGGCATCCTCCGGCAGGTAGCTCGTGATCGGGACGAGCTCGCTCACGAGCGCCGGGGCGAGCGATTCCATGCCCTCTGAGGGGATGCCCTCTGCGATCTTCGCGAGCATCTGCTGCAGGTTCGGGAACTCGTGTTGCATCTCGCGTGCGCGCTGGCGCACGCTCTCGGTGAGCAGCAGCTCCCGGGCCGGCGTGATGAGGGCTTCGGTGACCTCGGACTCGAGCGAGCGCTGATCCGCGACCGAGAACACGCGGATCTCGTCGACCTCGTCGCCGAAGAAGTCGATGCGGAGGGCGTGCGACGCGTCCGGTGGGAACACGTCGAGGATCCCGCCGCGGACGGCGAACTCGCCGCGTCGCGTGACCATGTCGACCCGCGAGTAGGCGAGGTCGACGAGTTGCAGGGCCAGGCTCGAGAGGTCGTTGCCACGAGAGCCGCGCTCGAGGCGGATGGTCGTGGCCGCGTCGAGACCGGGCAGGAGCGGCTGGAGGGCGGCGCGCACGGAGGCGAGCAGCACGAACGGCGCGGTGCGCTCCCCCGCCTTCCAGTCGGTGAGCTCGCGCATGGCACGAAGTCGGCGACCGGTGGTCTCGACGGAGGGGCTCAGCCGCTCGTGCGGGAGCGTCTCCCACGCTGGGAACTCGGCGATGTGCGCGTCCGGCACGAACGTCTGCAGGTCGGCGCCGAACTGCTCGGTCTCACGGCTCGTCGCGGTGAGCACGAACAGCATCGGGGCGGCGCCGAGCTCGGCCTGGCGCGCGGCGAGGAGGTTCGCGATGAGCGGGGCCCTTGCCCCATCGACGAGCGAGAAGTCGGTGTCGCGACCGGCGCGCCCCATGGCGCGCTCGAACGAAGGGGTGGACTGGATGGAGCGTACGAAGCCGTGCAGAGTCACTCGGGGAATTGTACGCGCCGAGGGGAAGATACTTCCTACAGTCCCCAGGCTCTCTTCTGCGCTGAGAGCGAGCTACGCGAGTTCAGCCGATTCGAGCAGCACGGTGAACGGTCCGTCGTTGACGCTCGCGACCTTCATCATGGCGCCGAACTCGCCGGTCTCCACTCGCACTCCACCGGCGCGGAGGTCCGAGACGAAAGCCTCCACCAGCGGCTCGGAATGCTCGCGACCGCTCGCGAGCGACCAGGACGGCCGCCGCCCCTTGCGTGCATCCCCGTACAGCGTGAACTGGCTGACGACGAGCAGCGGCGAGCCCGTGTCGAGGACGGACTTCTCGTCGTTCAGGATGCGCAGACCGAGCAGCTTGCGGGCGAGCTTGGCCGCATCCGCCTCGGTATCCGCGTGGGTCACGCCGACGAGGACGAGGAGCCCGGCTTCGTCGATGCGGCCGACCGTGCGATCGCCGACCGTGACGCTCGCCTCGGTGACGCGCTGGATGACGAGCTTCACGCGCCAGCTGCCGTGTGCACTCGAAGCTGCGCGGCCTGCATGCCCTCGAGAGCGATGAGCTCGACCGCGTCTGCCGCGTCGCCGACGAGGACAGGGAGCACGTCCCGCTCGCTGCCCGCGAAGTCCTTCAGCACGAAGTCCGCGGCGTCCTGACGTCCAGGCGGGCGCCCGATGCCGACGCGCACACGCAGGTACCCGGGATCGCCCAGTGCCGCGCTGATGTCGCGCAGGCCGTTGTGACCGCCGTGGCCGCCGCCGACCTTGAGCTTCAACGTGTCGAAGGGCAGATCGAGCTCGTCGTGCACGACGATGACGTGGTCGACATCGACCCCGTAGTAGTCGACGAGCTGCGAGACGGGGCCGCCCGAGGTGTTCATGTAGCCGTTCGACTTCGCCAGCACGAGCTTCGGGCCGCCGGGAGCCGTGCGCCCCTCTGCCACACGAGCGTTCGCCTTGGTGTGCCGCGAGAAGCTGGCCCCGATGCGCTTCGCGAGCTCATCCACGACGAACTGCCCGACGTTGTGACGGTTCCTCGCGTACTTCTCGCCGGGATTGCCGAGTCCGACGACGAGCCAGGTGTCTGCTGCCATGCTGCAAAGCCTTTCATGAGACGGGACGCGAAAGGCGGGCAGCCGAAGCCACCCGCCTTCCGAAGATACGTCGAGTCGACGACGCCAGACGAGGAACTACTCGGCCGCGGCTGCTTCTTCCTCGTCGTCCTCGTCCTCGTCTTCGCCACGAGGCGTCTGGATCGAGACGAGAGCGACCTCTTCGGCGTCCTCAGCGAGCTCGACGAGGACGGTGCCCTCGGGGAGCTTGAGGTCTTCGCGGTGGATGAGCGTGCCATCCTCGAGGCCCTCGACCGAGACCTCGATGAAGCTCGGGATGGCCGTCGCGTCGGCGGCGACGAGGATCGTCGTCGCGTCCTGGACGGCGATCGTGCCCGGGAAGGGCT
This sequence comes from Pseudoclavibacter sp. RFBG4, assembly GCF_002931515.1. Taxonomy (NCBI): domain Bacteria; kingdom Bacillati; phylum Actinomycetota; class Actinomycetes; order Micrococcales; family Microbacteriaceae; genus Pseudoclavibacter; species Pseudoclavibacter sp. RFBG4. Next base: position 5,947 of record NZ_PSYC01000028.1, read on the forward strand.
CGCCGATGAGGTGCAGCGGCACGTCGACCTCGACGCGCTCGCCCTTGCGGATGACCGCGAGGTCGAGGTGCTCGATGATCTGGCGCACCGGGTCACGCTGGACGTCGCGGACGAGCGCGAGCTGCTTGTCACCCTCGATGTCGAGCTCGATGAGCGCGTTCGCCTTGCGGATGAGCAGCATCGTCTCGTGACCCGGGAGGGTCAGGTGGCGGGGCTCGGTGCCGTGGCCGTAGAGGACCGCGGGGATCTTGCCGGCGGCGCGGATCTTGCGCGCTGCACCCTTGCCGAACGATTCGCGCAGTTCGACACTGAGCTTGTTGGTCTCTGCCATGTTGTCTCCTTGATGGTGGTTCTCGACAGACTGAGGAAGCGTGTGGAGGCCCATTCAAGGACACATCACCGCGTCGATCACGGGCCTTACGGCCCCTCGCCGAAGTTCAGCCCCCCACTTTACGCCATGACGGGCGCCGCGTGGTGCCGTTCCTCGAAACCGCCGGAACGAGCTGCTAGAAGCCGACGGCCTTGCGCCAGCCGTGGCGTCTGGCGCTGCTGACAGCAGCTCCTGCCCCCAGCATCGCGAACCCGAAGACGACGAGTTCGGCGGCGAGCAGCGAGACCGCCATGCCTGATGCCGGACCCGCGAACAGCTGGAACGTCGAGAGCTCCTCCTGCCAGAGCGGAGCCGCGACGAGCGCGGCCGTGATCTGCGCGTGCAGGAGGAAGCAGCCGAGTCCCGCGAGCACCGACAGCGCCCCGGAGACGACCGAGCCCGTGCCGGAGAGCCGCATCGTGAGCGCCATGAGGAAGAAGCCGACGGCCGCGAGCATCGTGACGAGCATCGTCCACACCGGCGAGACACCCACACCGTCACCCAAGAAGCTGCCCGCCGACGAGGAGACGCCCGAGACGATGATCAGCACGGGGATGGCGCTGAACGCGACCACGCAGATCACGTAGAGCGGGACGGCGAGGAAGACCGAGCCGATGCGCGCCCACACGCTCGGGCTCGCCGACTCGCGGGCGCGGCCGCTCCGCGCCTCGCTGCCACGCGCATCCGCGAGACCGGACTGCTGACCAGCGCGCGGCGGCCGAGCCGCCGCTGCCGGACGACCAGGTGCCGCGGGCGCGGACACGGGAGCCGGCGGCGGCGCCTGCTGCGGGATGACGCGGGTCGACTCGTCGCTTCCCTCGTACAGGCTGGATGACGACGCCCGAGAGGTGGACGGCGTCGCGCGTGTCCGCGGCATCGCCGTCGTGGGCTGCTCATCGGTGATGGCGTCGCCGTCATCGTCTGGGCGCCCGAAATCATAGGCTCTCGTGCGGGCGTCATGGTCAGCCACTGGAGTGTCTCCTGTCTTGGTGCTCGCGGTCACGCATGCAGCCAGCTATCGTCCTGGCTGTGTGCCGAATCCGGCGCCGTTTCGTCATGATCGGAAATGGTTGCCTCGCTCGTGCCACAAGTCAGGGTACGACTGCCCGTCGTGCAATACCGTGGAGTGTCCCGTGCATCGCCCTGACGGGAGCTCGCATCCACTTTGAAAGAGACGCATCTATGACCACTGACGCTGCCCCCTCGATCTCCTCGGAAACCGGCTCGTCCCCAAGCGCGAACATCGGCGTCGTCGGCATGGCCGTCATGGGCTCCAACCTCGCACGCAACCTCGCGAGCCGCGAGGGCAACACCGTCGCCGTGTACAACCGCTCGCCCGAGCGCACCCGCACGCTCGTCGCGGAGCACCCCGAGGCCGGGTTCGTGCCCTCCGAGTCGGTCGCCGACTTCGCGGCTTCCCTCCAGAAGCCCCGCACGGCGATCATCATGGTGCAGGCGGGCGCCGGCACCGACGCGGTCATCAACCAGCTCGTCGAGGCATTCGAGCCTGGCGACATCATCGTGGATGGCGGCAACGCCCTCTTCACCGACACCCGCCGCCGCGAGGCAGCCGTGCGCTCCACGGGCATCCACTTCGTGGGCTGCGGCATCTCCGGCGGCGAAGAGGGAGCCCTCAACGGCCCCTCCCTCATGCCGGGCGGCACCGTCGAGTCGTACGAGACCCTCGGCCCGATCCTGCGCACCATCGCCGCGGTCGCCGAGGGCGAGCCCTGCGTCACCCACGTCGGCACCGACGGCGCCGGCCACTTCGTGAAGATGATCCACAACGGCATCGAGTACGCCGACATGCAGCTCATCGCAGAGGCCTACGACCTCATCCGCCGCGGCACCGGCAAGTCCCCCGCCGAGATCGCCGAGATCTTCGCCGAGTGGAACAAGGGCGAGCTCGAGTCGTACCTCATCGAGATCACCGCAGAGGTGCTCCGCCAGGTCGACGCCGACACGCAGCTCCCGCTCGTCGACGTCATCCTCGACGCCGCCGGCGCCAAGGGCACCGGCGCCTGGACCGTGCAGACCGCGCTTGACCTCGGCGTGCCCGTCTCCGGCATCGCCGAAGCCGTGTTCGCCCGCTCCGTCTCCTCCAAGCTCGAGCAGCGCGCCGCATCCCGCACCCTCCCCGGCCCCGACGGCTTCCAGGTCGAAGACGCAGACGGCTTCGTCGAGGACGTGCGCCTCGCGCTCTACGCGTCCAAGATCATCGCCTACTCGCAGGGCTTCGACGCCATCATCGCCGGCGCCGAGCAGTACGGCTGGGACATCAAGAAGGGCGACATCGCCGCGATCTGGCGTGCAGGCTGCATCATCCGCGCCCGCTTCCTGAACCGCATCACCGAGGCCTACGCCGAGAACCCCGAGCTCGTCGCCCTCGTCACCGCACCGTTCTTCCGCGAGGCCGTCGACACCGCGCAGGCAGCATGGCGCCGCGTCGTCGTGCAGGCAGCGCAGGCCGGCATCCCCGCCCCCGCGTTCTCCTCGTCGCTGTCCTACTACGACGGGCTCCGCGCCGAGCGCCTCCCCGCCGCCCTCATCCAGGGGCAGCGCGACTTCTTCGGCGCCCACACCTACAAGCGCGTCGACCGCGACGGCGTGTTCCACACCGACTGGTCCGGCGACCGCACCGAGCACAACGCGTAGCGAGCTCGGCGAGACGCAGAAGCAACGCGCGCGAGGCCCCGACCTTCAGGCAATCGCCTGAGGGCCGGGGCCTCTTACATGCAGAACCCCGAGAAGAGTCAGCCAGAAGCAGGCTCCCTTACGAAGGAGGATGCATCTGGCTGACTCTTCCGCCCGGTGCAGCCGGGTGAGCCGGGTCAGCCGGGTCAGCCGGGTGAGCTGTTGAAGCGGGCAGCTCAGACCGCGGCGGGGGCCTTCGCCTCGGTCGCAGCGAGCTTGGCGGCCACCGCTCGAGGCGAACCGGTGCGGCCGTAGGTGAAGTAGAGCGGCAGGCCGACGAAGAGCAGTCCGCCGACGAGGTTGCCGACGACCGTCGGGATCTCGTTCCAGATGAGGTAGTCCAGGAGCGTGAAGTCTGCGCCGAGGAGCAGGCCAGACGGGAACAGGAACATGTTCACGATGGAGTGCTCGAAGCCCATGAAGAAGAACAGCATGATGGGCATCCACATGGCGATGACCTTGCCGGAGACGCTCTTCGAGATCATGGCGAGTGCAACTCCGGTCGCGACCATGGCGTTGCAGAGCACCGCGCGGACGAACAGCGTGAGCATCCCGGAGGCACCGTGTTCGGCATAGCCGACGGTTCGGCCTTCGCCGATGTGGCCGATGGCCTCGCCCACCTCGTTCGGGGGCGTCGCGAAGCCGTTCGTGACGACGATGGCCATGAGGACGGCGATGGTGAAGGCGCCGATGAAGTTGCCGACGAACACGAGCCCCCAGTTGCGGAGCACGCCGCGGAGGGTGACACCGGGCCGCTTGTCGAGCCAGGCGAGCGGGCCGAGCACGAAGACTCCCGTGAGGAGGTCGTAGCCGAGCAGGTACAGCATGATGAAGCCGACGGGGAAGAGCAGGGCGCCGAGGAGCGGGACGCCGGTCGTCACGCTGACGGTGACGGCGAAGGCCGCGGCGATGGTGAGGAAGGCACCTCCCATCGTGGAGCGGATGATGGTGTCGCGGGTCGAGAGGAAGATCTTGCTCTCGCCGGCATCGATCATGGTGGTGACGAGGTCGTTCGGCTTGACGTAGGACACAGGTTCCCTTTCGCTCTGGCGGTGCTCTGTGGCCGAGTTCGGCCCGGTGTCCACACGCTATTCGCGTGCAGTTTCGGCCCCGTGGCTCGTGCGGTGCGGTCTGGTTTCCGTTCCCTCTCGCCTCCGTCCGCGCGCTGTGAGAAGCGCCGTCAGACGAGTGCTGCCATGGTGACGACGGCGTCGAACCGCTCGAGGATGATCTCCGCGATGCGGTCGTCCACGCCGAGGGGCGCCGCCACGATGTCGGCTCCCGCCTCCGACACCCGGTCGTGGAAGAAGCCCGGGGTGAGGAGGTAGCTGGCGATGCTGACGCTCGCGCCGGGTCGCTGGCGCCTGGCGATATCGACGGCGGCCGGCACGCGAGGGTCGAGCGCCGCGCCGTAGCCGAGGAGCGCATCCGCACCGCCGATGCCGTTGAACTGCTCGCGCAGCTCGTGGAAGCGGGGCACGGCGACGGCGGCGGTGGAACCCGCGACGGCGATGACGACTCCGTCTTCGGCACCGCCGCCAGCCTCGAGGAGACGCTCCCAGAGCAGCTGCGAGAGGCGCGCGTCGGGGCCGAGCGGGGCGGCCACGGAGGTGCCGGGGCGTGCGGCCACGGCTTCGGCGATGTCGACCTGCGTGTGGAAGCCGACTGTGAGCAGCACGGGCACGACCACGACGTCGGCGTCCTCCGGGAGCCCCGCGAGCACCTCGACGAGGCTCGGCTGCTGGACGTCGACGAACGCCTCGACGACCTGCACGTCGGGCCGCAGCTGCTGGGCGCGACGCAGCAGCTCGCGGATGACGGCCTGCCCGTCGGTGTTGTCCGTCCCGTGGGATGCACCCACGAGGATCGTGGGACGCGGGGGCTGCTCGTTCATCTCCGTGCTCACTCTCTTGGCCTGGGTTCAGCTCGTGCGGATGCGCAGTCGGTAGCCGCGCTTCACGACGGTCTGCACGATCGCTCGGTCGCCGAAGGATTCGCGGAGGCGGGCGACGGCGACGTCGGCCGCATGGGTGGTCGTCGGGCTGCCCGGCAGCCTGGCGAGGATCTGCTCCCTCGTGACGACACCGCCCGGGTTGCCGGCGAGGAGGCGCAGGACTCGCAGGGCACCCGGGGAGAGCTCGATGACGTCGTCGCCGATGACGGCGCAGCTGGAGCGGAGGAAGAGGCGTCCCGCTTCGGTCTCGATGCCTTCGGCAGCGCGCTGCGCGTAGTGCTCGATGAGCTCGCGGATGAGCGCGCCGAGCCGTCCGCGCTTCGGGACGACGGGTTCGATGCCGACCGAGCGGAGCGGGGCGGCGGTGATGGGGCCGACCGCGACGGTCACGAGCGACCCGTCGCGGCAGCGCTGACGGATGCGGTCGAGCGCGCCGCCGGTCTTCTCGGCGTCGTCCGCGTCAGCATCGCCGGAGAACGACTCGAGCCAGGCGGAGACACCCGGCGCCGACGTGAACACGATCGCGTCGACCTCGCCGTCCGCCGCCTTGAAGGCCCACCGGGAGAGCAGCGCCGGGTCGGCGGGTGGCCCCCACCGGTACACGATGAGGCTCTCGACGTCGGCCCCCGCGGCGAGGAACTCCTCGTCGAGTCCGTCGGCTCCCGAGCCATGGTGCTGGAGCGCGATGCGCGCACCCTCGACGCCTTCTGCGAGCAGGAACTGGGCGAGCTCGGCGGAGGTCTCCGACTCGGCCACCCAGTCGGCGTTGAGCCCGGCCGCTTGGATCGCCCCGCGTGCCTTCGGTCCCCTCGCGACGATGCGCGCGTGGGAGAGCACCGCGACGAGGTCCTCCGCGAGCCCGTGCGCATCCGCTGCGTCGATCCACCCTCGGAAGCCGACGCCGGTGGTGGCGACGACGATGTCCGGAGGGTTCGCGATGACGCGCTTCGTCGCGTCGAGCAGGTCGGCGTCGTCTTCGACGGCGGTCATGGTGAGCGAGGGAGAGTGGCGGATGATCGCCCCGCGTCGTTCGAGGGCGGTCGCGAGCTCACCGGAGCGGCGGTCGCTTGTCACGACGACGACGACGCCTGCCAGGTGCTGTTCCTGGGGAGGGCGGGTGCGTGCACCGCTCGCTGGTGGGAGGCTCATGCTGACAGTGCGTCCTGTTCCTGGAGCGAACGAGTGGCCTGCAGGAGGCCGAACTGGGCGACTTCGCCGATGACGATGATGGCGGGGTTGGCGACGCCGACGCTGCGCGCTGTGGCGTCGATCGTGCGGAGGCTGCCGCGCGTGACGCGCTGGCGGGGTGTGTGTCCGTTCTCGACGATGGCGACGGGCATGTCGTCTCGGACTCCGGCGTCGACGAGCTCGTCGCAGATGCGGCCGAGGGCGGAGACTCCCATGAGCACCACGAGGGTGCACGTGTCGCCCTTCACCGATCGGAGGAGTTCGGCTCCGAGTCGCTGGTGGCCGGTCACGACCTGGAATGAGTTGGCGACGCCGCGGTGCGTGACCGGGATGCCTGCGGCGGCCGGGACGGAGATGGCGCTGCTGATGCCGGGGACGACCTCGACATCGATGCCCGCTTCGTTGCAGGCGAGCACCTCCTCGCCACCCCGCCCGTAGACGAAGGGGTCTCCGCCTTTGAGGCGCACGACGACGAGCCCCTGCTTGGCCTTCTCGACGAGGATGCGGTTGATCTCGTCCTGCGGCACGGGGTGGTGCCCAGGCTGCTTGCCCACGTCGATGATCTCGACGTCGGCGGGCAGCTCGGCGAGCACCGAGCGCGGCCCGAGGCGGTCGGTGACGACGACGTCGGCCTCCGCGAGGGCGCGTCGTCCGCGGAGCGTCATGAGGTCGGCGTCGCCGGGTCCCCCGCCGACGAGCACGACCCGACCTGTGCCTGCACGGTGGCGGCGCAGGTCGATGTCTCCGGCGCGCAGGTTCTCGGCGAGCTGGTCGCAGATGAGGCGGCTGCGGCGCGGGTCGGCGCCCTGCTTCGAGACGACGCCGATCTCGACGGCCCCTGCGTCGGAAGTGGCGGGGGTCTTGGCGCTGCCGGCGGATGCGTCGCTCGCGTTCACGCACCAGACGCGTCGCTCATTGGCCCATTCGGCGACGAGCAGGTCGGTGGTCCTGTCGCCGGTGGCGGTGTGGACGAACCAGGCACCGTCGAGGTGGTCTGCGCGGACGGGCTCGGCGAGCCAGGTGACGAGCCCGTCGGCGACGAGCCCGCCGATCGTGCCGCCGAGTTCGGGGGCGACGATGGTGACGGATGCGCCGGCCGTGACGAACTTCTGGGCGCGTCTCGCGGAGACGGCGCCCGCGCCGACGATGACGACGTCCCGGCCGGTGAAGTCGAGTGCCATGAGCGTGCTCATCGTGTGCCTCCGAGGTCGACGAGCACGGTCCCGTGCTCGATGCGCACGGGGTAGGTGAGGAGGGTGCGCTCCTCTTTGCCGACGCTGTCGAGGCATTCGCCTGTGGCGAGGTCGAAGACCTGCTTGAACATGGGCGAGGCGACGGTGAGCCGTCCGCCGCGAGTGCCGACGAGGCCACGGCTCATGACCTGCGAGCCGGAGTACGGGTCGGATTGCTGCACGGCGAACACCGACTCGTCGCCGAGGCGGAAGAGCGCGATCTGCGTTCCGTCGAGGATGGCGGCGACCCCACGTTCCGGGTGGAGGGCGCTCAGCGGGCAGACGGCGACCCACTGCGTCTGCGCGGCCACGGCGTCGGCCGCCTGCGTGTCGATGGCGATGCTCATCGTCGGACCTCCAAGGTCGTTCCTGCGATGACCGTGCCGGCGCTGCGGTCGGTGTCGTTTGCCGGGCGGAGCTGCCCTCGCTCTGGCACGTAGCCGAGCGAGGGGTCCGGCGTGGTGGGGGCGTTGACGAAGGAGACGAACCGCTCCATGACCTCGGGGTCGTTGAGCGCCTCCTGCCATTCGTCCTTGTAGTTGTCGACGTGGTTCGCGACCATGGCGTCGAGGTCCGCCGCGATGCCGAGGCTGTCCTCGAGGACGACGGCGCGGAGGGTGTCGATGCCGCCGTCGAGGTCCTCGATCCAGCGGGCCGTGCGCTGCATCCGGTCCGCGGTGCGGATGTAGTAGCCGATGAAGCGGTCGATGGCGGTGATGAGCTGCTCGTCGTCGAGGTCCTCGACGAGGAGCTCCGCGTGGCGTGGCGTGAAGCCGCCGTTGCCGCCGACGTAGAGGTTCCAGCCCTTCTCCGTGGCGATGACACCCACGTCCTTCGCGCGCGCCTCGGCGCATTCGCGTGCGCATCCCGAGACGCCGAATTTCAGCTTGTGCGGCGAGCGGAGGCCGCGGAAGCGCAGCTCGAGGAAGATGGCCATGGCCACCGAGTCCTGCACGCCGTACCGGCACCAGGTGGAGCCGACGCACGACTTCACGTTGCGCAGCGCCTTGCCGTACGCCTGCCCTGACTCGAACCCGGCGTCGATGAGCTTCTTCCAGATCTCGGGCAGCTGCTCGATGCGGGCGCCGAAGAGGTCGATGCGCTGGCCGCCGGTGATCTTCGTGTAGAGGCCGTACTCCTTGGCGACGGCGCCGATCGCGATGAGCCCGTCCGGGGTGACCTCGCCGCCGGGGATGCGTGGGACGACCGAGTAGGTGCCGTCCTTCTGCATGTTCGCCATGACGTGGTCGTTGGTGTCCTGCAGGGCTGCCTGCTCGCCCTTGAGGATGTGCCCGTTGCCGAGCGAGGCGAGGATCGAGGCGACGACCGGGCGGCAGATGTCGCAGCCGCGGCCACCGTTGCCGTGTCGCTCGATGATGCCCGTGAAGGTGTGGAGGCCCGTGACGCGGACGGCGTCGAAGAGCCCGGCGCGGGACATCGCGAAGTGCTCGCAGAGCGCGTTGCTCACCTCGACGCCGGTCTTCGCGAGCTCCGTGGAGAAGATCTTCTTCACGAGCGGCACGCAGGAGCCGCACGCGGTGCCTGCATTGGTGCAGGCCTTGACACCCGCGAGGTCGGTGCAAGCGTGGTCGGTGACGGCGCCGCGCACGGCGCCGACCGAGACGTTGTTGCAGGAGCAGACGGTGGCGTCGTCCGGCAGGTCGCCGCCGACCTCCGGCATGCCGTCGGCCGGCAGCAGGTACGCGGCCGGGTCGGTGCCGAGCTCGCGCCCGACCATCGGGCGCAGGGAGGTGTAGGCGGAGGCGTCGCCGACGAGCATGCCGCCGAGCAGCACCTTCCCGTCGTCGGACATGACGAGCTTCTTGTAGACGCCGCCGACGGGGTCGGCGTAGGTGACCTCCAGCGCGCCTGGTGACTCGGCGAAGGCATCGCCGAAGCTCGCCACGTCGACGCCCGTCAGCTTCAGCTTCGTCGAGAGGTCGACTCCGGGGAAGGTCGCTTCTCCCCCGGTGAGGCGGTTCGCGACGACCTCTGCCATGGAATATCCGGGGGCGACGAGCCCGAAGCACTCACCGTCGATGGAGGCGACCTCGCCGATCGCGAAGATGTTGGCGGCGGATGCGCGGCAGGAGTCGTCGACCTCAATGCCACCGCGAGCGCCGAGCGCGAGCCCGGCGTCGCGGGCGAGCTCGTCGCGGGGCCGGATGCCGACGGCGAAGACGACGAGGTCGGCGAGCTCGGGTTCGCCGTTCGGGAAGTCGAGGCCCGCCGCGCGGCCCTCGGCGTCGAGGACGACAGCGCTGGCTCGTGAACCGGTGCGCACATCCACGCCGAGGTGCTCGATGAGGAGACGGAGGGCCTCGCCGCCACCCGCGTCGAGCTGGGCGGACATGAGGTGGCCGGACGATTGGACGACGGTGCACTCGGCGCCGAGGGCGACCATGGCGCCTGCGGCCTCGAGGCCGAGGAGTCCCCCGCCGACGACCGCGCCGCGGACGGTTCGGCCGAGTCGCTGTGACAACTCCGCAACCTCCGCCTTGAGCGCGACCACGTCGTGGACCGTGCGGTACACGTGCACGCCTGGCGCGTCCACTCCCGCGATCGGGGGCTTCGCGGCGGCGGACCCGGTGGCGATGACGAGCTCGTCGTAGTGCTCGGTCGCGCCGAGGGAGGTGACGAGGGTGCGGGTCTCCGGGTGGATGCTCGTCACGGTCTCGGCGGTGCGGAGCGTCACGTTGGGGTGCGACCACATGAGCGGTCTGCCCAGCTCGAGCGCGGCCGGGTCGACGCCCGAGAAGGTGCTCGTGAGCTGCACCCGGTCGTAGGGGCGCCACGGCTCGTCGCCGATGACGGTGATCGCCCAGACCCCATCGGAGTCCTGCGATCGCAGCGACTCGATGAATCGGTGCGCGACCATGCCAGCGCCGATCACCACGACGTGGCGAGAGCGGGGCGCGGGGGTGGGCATGTCGTGAGCGTAGGTCTGGGATGTTTCGTCACCGTACGGCGATTGTTTCGGGGTCATCACAGCTCGTCTCGGTGTGCTCGAGTGGGTGCGCGCATCGTGGCTCCTCCGTGGATGAACGGCGACGGGTGGTCGCTGACATGGTCAGAGCGTAGAAACCGCATGTTTCGCGACGTGCGTGCTGCTGTTTCGCCGAGGCAACTTCCTTGGCACGCGCGCTCGCGGAGGGTGTGAGAAGTGAGAAATGGGAAACCGCGCTGGCGGCGTCGGTGGCCTCCCCTCGGCCGTGGCCGGTGTCGCGCGCTCGGCCCGTCAGGCTGGACAATAGGCAGGTGACGATCAGCAGCAGTTCTCGGCGGGCCGTGTTCCTCGACATCGACGGAACCCTCACGGACGAACTCGGCAACGTGCCGCCCTCAGCGGCGGCGGCCATCCACGCGGCTCAGTCTCGGGGCCACCTCGTCTTCCTCGCGACCGGGCGGAGCCCGCTCGAGATCGACCCCCGTGTGGAGGAGATCGGCTTCGACGGCATGGTCGCGGGCGCGGGCGCCTACGTGCAGCACGCGGGCACCTGGCTCGTGGACCTGCACCTGGATGAGGCGGACGCCCGCTCGCTGGCCGCGGAGCTGGACGATCTCGGCATCGACTACAGCCTGCAGGGGCGACACGGGATGCACACGACCGAGGGGCACCGTTCGCGCATGCGCCGCCTGCTCACGGGGTTCGGCTACACGGACATCGAGAACTCGGGCCTGCGGCACCACGTCGTCGACTCCGGCCCGATGAAGTTCGACCAGACCGCCAAGGTCGTGTTCAGCAGCGACGACGAGGCCTCCTTCGATCGAGTGCAGGCCCGACTCGGGAGCGCCTACGCGATCGTCGGCGGCACCATGCCGGGCCTCGGCAACGGCGGGGGCGAGATCTCGATGCGCGGAGTCCACAAGGCGGCGGCGATCGAGGCCCTGCTCCCCGTGCTCGGCCTCGGCCTGGAGGACACGATCGCCGTCGGAGACAGCGGCAACGACCTCGAGATGCTGGTGGCGTGCGGCGTCGGCGTCGCGATGGGCAACGGGACCGCCGAGGCCAAGGCCGCCGCCGACCTCGTCACCGGGGCGGTGGACGAGGGCGGACTCCACGCGGCGTTCGTGCGTCTCGGGCTGATCGAGGAGCACGCAGGCCGGTGAGCTCACCGGCGGTCGGCGAGACCTCGTCGGATACGGCCTAGAGCCACTTCTTCCATTTGAAGACCGACCAGAGGACGACGCCGAGCGCCACCATCCCGAAGAGCGCGAGCGGGTACCCCCATTCGGCCTCGAGCTCCGGCATGTTCGTGAAGTTCATGCCGTAGACCGTGCCGACGAGGCTCGGGGCGAAGAGGATCGCCGCCCAGCTGGTGATCTTCTTGATCTCCTCGTTCTGGGCGATGCTCTGCTCGGAGAGCTTCTTCGTCTCCTCGCTCTGCGCGAGGCTGGCCTCGGAGAGTTCCCTCATGGCCTCGTTCTGCTGCTGCGTGACGAGCGTGCTGTGCACGGTCAGGGCGTTCTCCAGCAGCACTCGGAAGGAGTCGGCGCGCTCCGCGATGCGCAGCGAATGGTCGAGGACGTCGCGGTAGCGGGCGCGGAGCTCCTCGCTGGTGTTGTACTTCTCGGCGCCCCGCAGGAGCGCCTCGAGGATGGTTCGCAGTGGACTCGTCGCTCGCTGGAAGTTGATGACCTCGCCGAGGAGCTCGTAGATGCGGCGCGTGACGCGTTCGTCGCCCGCGAAGAGCTGATCCTCGATCTCGTCGATGTCGTTCTCGAGGCCGGCGGTCACTGGGGCGTATCCGTCGACGACCTGGTCGAGCACCGAGTAGAGGACAGCCTCGGGGCCGAGGCTCAAAAGGGCGGGACTCTGCTCCATCCGGTGCCGGACGTCTCCCAGCTCCGGGCGTGCCGCGTGCCTGACCGTGACGACGAACTCGGGGCCGACGAACAGGTGGATCTCGCCGAAGTGCACCGTCTCGGTGGCATCGACGTACCAGGCGGGTCGGAGCACCACGAAGAGGGTGCTGCCGTAGCGTTCGATCTTCGGCCGCTGGTGCCCGACCCGTGCATCCTCGACGGCGAGCGGATGCAGATCGAACTCCTTGGCGACCGCGTCGAGCTCCTCGTTGCTCGGCTGGAACAGGCCGATCCAGGCCATTCCAGCGTGCTCGCGCAGCTTCTCGAACGTCTCGTCGAGCGTCACCGGGGTGAAGCAGCGACGCCCCTTCACGTAGATCCCATTGTCGATCAAGGCCATGGCTGCCCTCCTAGCACGTCGGATGTCGGTGGGGCTTCCACGGCAGCTGAGCGATCAGCCGCGGACCATGGTGCCGCCCCGCCGACTGACACTACTTCCTCGCACGTCGACAACCAGCCGCCGATGCATCCACCGGCGAGGGAGAGACCTCAGAGGGAACGCGCCAGCTGCCAGTCCCGGAAGTCCTGCGCGATTTCGGCGGCGTGCGTGTGGTGGAGGTAGTGCTCCCCATCCACGGGAATGACCGTGCCGTCGCTGACCTCGGCGGCCTGCCGCTCGTGGAGGCCCATCCAGTCGCCGTTGTTCGCGTTGTCGGCCTCCACGAAGAGGAGGAGCGGCAGCTGCTCCGGGAAGCTCGTGCCGAGCGCGTTCCCGAAGTTGCTCCCGAAGTGGTCCATCTCATCGAGGTAGGTCGGGCTGAGCGAGTTCCGGTTGCTGATGAGCGTGATCTGCTCGCGAGCTTCATCGGTGTAGACGGGCTCCTCGTAGCCGACTCCCCCGACGGCGGTGATGAGTCGCATGAGGCCGAGGTTCCTGACCGCTGCGAAGAGTCCCGTCGGGAACTCCTCGTCCATGCCCGGCTGACCGGGGACGCTGGTGTCGATGCCCACGAACGCCGTCATCTCGTCGGGGTAGCGCTCGGCGAACTCGAGCCCGTAGATGCCGGCGATGGAGTGGCCCATGAGGATGTAGCGATCGACGCCGAGCTCCTGCAGCGCCGCGTGAACCTCCGCGACGACGTTCTCCGTCGTGCGCGCTCGATCCGTGCCATCGCTGAGCCCGTATCCGAACGGCTCGACGACGATGACGCGGTGATCCTGCGCCAGGTGGTCGACCAGGGGCTGGAAGTCGAGGACCGGGGACGCCGTGCCGGAGCCGGGGAGCAGCACGATCGTGTCGGCGGCGTCGCCCGCGACGAGGACGTTCATCTGGCGACCGTCGACGTCGACCTTCTGCCCGTACTGCTCGATCCGGCCGCTCTCGATCCCAGACGCCACCGCGTGCACGACCGTCGTCGACACCAACGCGAGCGCAACCACCGTGCATACCGCCGCAACCCCGAGCAGTGCCCTCTTCACGAACTTCTTCACGCACGCCTCTCCTGCGGCGCACCACGCGCCGACCAGATGAGTCTTCCGCTCGCACTGGCCGAGCACATCGGCCGAAGGCGTGAGTTCTGGCCTTCAGCCGATGGCGTCCTCAGGCGTGGACCGAGCGAGCGGCGACCGCGACGGCCTCTGCGACGGCGGCCAGGCTCGGCCACGGGAACGGGCGGGCTTTATGCACGGGCAGGATCAGCGTCGACGGCCGCGGCTGCTCGAGCTCCGCTTCGAGCGGGCACCGTGCTTTGCTTTGCCGGGCTTCTTGGACTTCGCGGTGTGCTTGGCGCGGGCGTCCGCCTGCTGCTGGCGCTTCTTCTTGGCGCTGCGCTTCTTGACGACGATTCCGAGCACGAAGGTGACGATTCGCAGGAACATGGGTGACTCGCTTTCGGGGGTGAGTTAACGGGCGCGGCCTGGCCGCCGATCGGCGGCCAGGCCGGCTGAGGTGATGGTTTCCGGGGCCAGGCGCCCGCTCAGAGGCGCGCTGGCTTCGTGCTGCGGACTACTGGACGCGCGCTTCCGCGGGCTCTTCCTGGTTGTCGTCGCTCGGCAGGTGCACGTCGTTGATGGTGACGTTCACCTCGGTGACCTCGAGGCCGACGATCGACTCGACGGCGCGGATGACGTCGGCCCGGACGCCGTCGGCGACATCCTGCAGCGAGACCGGGTACTCGGCGACGATCGTGATGTCGACGGCGACCTGCTTCTCGCCGACCTCGACGCTCACGCCCTGGCTCTGGTCGCTCGCGTTGAGCGCATTGCGGATGGCGCCGATCGCGCGGGCCGCGCCGCCACCGAGGTCGTAGACGCCGCGGGCTTCGCGGGCAGCGATGCCGGCGACACGGGCGACGACACTGTCGACGACGGTCGTCGTGCCGTGGGTGGAGGCGAGCTCAGTGCCCGCGTGGCCGGACGTCACGACGCTCTTCGAGGCCGCGTCCGTCTTCGGCGCTGCCACGGTGCTGGGGGTGGCGGAAGCGTTGGGGGTGACGTTCGTCATGGGATGCTCTCCTTGGTTTCGAGCCCTGGTGCCGGTGCACCGCTGTGGGGCGTTACAAGGGAGACGTGGTCCACCGCCATTGCGTCACAAAGTTCTCGAGCCTCTCGGCGAACACTCAGGGAGGAGTTCAGCGCGCCCCGGCGTCCTCGCGGATGAAGTCGACGGCGCGCTCCGCAACCGTCATGACCGTGCCGACCGGGTTCAGCGCCGGGATCGTCGGGAAGACCGACGCGTCGGCGATGCGCAGGCCCTCGATGCCGTGCACGCGCAGCCTCGAGTCGACCACCGCGAGCGCATCCCCTGCCACGCCCATCCGTGCCGTGCAGGACACGTGGTAGACGGTCTGGTGCGTCGCGCGGAGCACTTCGGAGAGCTCCTCGTCGGACACGACGTCGGGGCCGGGGAACACCTCCCGCACCAGGTGCGAGGCGAACGGCTCCTGCTGCGCGACTCGGCGCGCGAGCTTGGCACCCTCGACGAGCATGGCCTCGTCGCGGCCGGCCGCATCGGTGAAGTACCCGTAGTCGATGGACGGGGCCACGTCGGGCGACGGGGACGTGATCCACACGCGTCCGCGACTGCGCGGTTTCGCGACGTTCGGCGCGAGCGACACGTTGTTGGCCGGGATGTCCGCGCCGAACCGCTCGGCGTGCACCGTCCAGGAGTGGAGCGGGATGTGCGTCGAGATGTCGGGGACGGCGCTCTCTGGGTCGACGCGCACGACGTAGCCGGCATCCCAGCCCGTCGCGCACACCTCCGAGCGCTCTCCTCTCGCCTCCCAGACGACGAGGCCCTCCGCGTGATCCTGGAGGTTCTCGCCGACCCCGGCCAGGTCGAGTATGGGCTCAACGCCGGCAGCTCGCAGCACCTCGGCTGGGCCGATTCCGGATCGCTGCAGGAGCGCCGGGGTGTCGATGGCGCCGCAGCTCAGGACGACCTCGCGCCGCGCCGTGATCTGGTGCGCTTCGCCGCGCTCGGGCCGCACGAGGACGCCCGTGACACGGCCGCCCTCGATGGTCAGTCGCTCGACGATGGAGCTCAGCACGACCGTCAGGTTCGGCCGGTCGAGGTTGTCGTGGAGGTAGGCGCGCGAGCTCGAGGCTCGGTCGTTGCTCTCCGGGTAGTAGCCGATCTCGAAGAAGCCAGCGCCCTCGACGAACTCCTCGGCATTCCACCGGCGTCGCTGCGGCAGGTCGAGCGCCGCGGCGGCGGAGGTCACCGCATCCTGGATGTACGGATTGCGGTCCGCATCCGCGACCGGAACCATCGGCGCAGCGATCCGGTCGAAGGCCCGGCTCACCTCCTCGTAGCCCCACCCCTCGACTCCCGCCGCCGCCCACTCCTCAAGGTCGCCGCGCAGGGGGCGCCAGCTGATCATGGTGTTCGCGGTCGAGCAGCCTCCGAGGATGCGCAGCCTGGCCTGACGGATGAACGAGTTGCCGCGGGCCTGCGGGACGCTGCGGTAGTCGAGGTCGTATTCGCCCTCGAGCATCTCGGCCCAGCGACGGATGCTGCCGGCTCGCGGCTCGTCGACGTCGCTGGGCCCAGCCTCGATGAGCGCGACGGAGACGCTCGGATCCTCGCTCAAGCGCGACGCGACGATGCTCCCCGCTGTTCCGCCGCCGACGACGACGTAGTCGAACAGCTGCTGGACTTCTGCGTTCACGTGCCACTCCGCTCGGTTAATGCCGGTCTGCGACTCGGGCTCTCTCCCAGCATCCGAGCTTCGACCGTGGCGACGCAAATACGGAAGCCTGAAGACGTGCATCGCTTTCCATGATGCAAAGTCGCCTCAACATTCCTGAAACGAATGGGAAACGTCGGGGCTCCATCCTGGGCTCTCCGGTGGATGCCGCGCGATGAACGCCGCGATCCGCAACCGCGGCGCATCTCGCGAAGCGATGCGGCTGATCGCCAATCGCTATCCACCGAGCGCCGCCGCGCGGCTAGGTTCGAAGCACGCAACCGCACTCCTTCCGCCAGATCTGAGGCCAGGACTGCGACGCGGCAACGACGCCGACCCCTGGAGTTCGCCATGCCCGAAACACCCGCAACATCCGTGGTCCAATTCGAGACCAGACACATCCTTCCCATTCCCGAGAACGAGCGGACCGGATCCGTCTGGTCGCTCTTCGCGATCTGGGTCGGCATCAACATGCTGCCCCTCACCGTCGTCACCGGGGCACTCGCCAGCGGCGGATTCGGCCTCTCGATAGGCTGGAGCATCGTCGCAATCCTGACGGGCAACCTCATCGGCGCGTTCGGCGCGGCCCTCCACGCCTCCCAGGGCCCGCACCTCGGGATCCCGCAGATGCTCCAGGCCCGTGCCCAGTTCGGCTACCTGGGCGGCAGCCTGCTGGCGGCCATCGCGCTGCTCATGTTCCTCGGCTTCTTCGCGAGCATCCTCGTGGTCGCGAAGGACAGCCTCGTCGCCGTCTTCCCTTGGCTCCCCGGCTCGCTGACCATCCCCGTGCTGGCCGTCATCGGCATCGTCATCGCGATCGTCGGCTACGACCTGCTGCAGAAGATCATGAAGGTGCTCTCGACCCTCATCGCGGTCGCCGTCATCGTCGCGATGGTCGGGCTGCTCATGAACCCGGCGGTCACCTCGCAGCGCGCCGAGGCTGGCTTCACGACGGAGGGCTTCTTCGGGATGCTCGCCATCGGCATCGTCTGGCAGCTCGCCTACGCCCCGTACGTCTCCGACTATTCCCGGTACCTCCCCAAGAAGACAGGCCCCGCGGCGGCCTTCTGGGCGACCTACCTCGGGCTCGTCCTGAGCAGCGTGTTCGTCATGGTCCTCGGCGTGCTGCTCGGCGCCGCCAACCCGGAGAACCCGCTCGGTGCGCTCGCCGAGCTGCTCGGTCCCGTCGGCATCGTCGTGCTGCTGATCTTCGGCCTGACCGCCGCCGTCATCAACGCCGCCGAGCTGTACTCGGGTGTGATGTGCGCGCTCACCGCGGCGCAGTCGAGCTTCAGCCGCATCACGATCACGAGCCGCACCCGTGTGACGGCGACGATCATCTGCGGCGTCATCGCCACGCTGGGCGCGATGGCCGGCGACTCCGACTTCATGGTCGTCTTCCAGGGCTTCGTCGCGCTGCTGCTCTACGTGCTCATCCCCTGGTCCGCCATCAACCTCGTCGACTACTTCATCGTCCGAAAGGGCGACTACGCCGTCGATGAGCTCTTCCAGCGCGACGGCGGGCGCTACGGTCGCTGGAACGCCATCGGCCTCGGCACCTACGCGCTCGGCCTTGTCGCGCAGGCACCGTTCATGATCTCCGCGTTCTACACGGGCCCGCTCGCGGCTCCCCTCGGGAACGTGGATGTCGCGTGGATCGTGGGCTTCGTCGTCAGCGCGGTCGCCTACCTGGTGCTCGTCAAGGTGACGAAGCGGGACGATGGCGACCTCGTGAGCGCGCCCGTCGCGGTGGACTCCACCGTTCCAGGGGCCGTCGCCAAGGGCTAGCCCCGCACGGGGAAGGACATCGGGCCCGGTGCGAGTTCACTCGCTCCGGGCCCGCTTCTCGATGTCAGCGCCGATTCTCGGTGTCAGGCCCGACGTTCGGCGTCGGCCCCGACCCTCAGCGCACACAGGAGAGTGCGCCGCGCGGATCTCCGCGCGGCGCACCTTCGGGTCGCTCCTGGGCTACTCGGCGGGCATGCGACCGTACCTGCGCTCCGCGCTGTGCGAGCAGCAGGAGCCAGCGCCTCGTGTCGCCCAGTCGGGCACATCCAGCGCCGGGTTGCGGTCGAAGAAGCCGTACGGCTTCAGCTGGAGGCGGTAGATGTCGACGGGCATGATCGGGAAGTCCTCCGGGCGCGGCAGGTGCGTGGGACCGAAGGAGTGCCAGACGACGATGTCCCCGCCGTCGACGGACTCGGCATCGTCGACATACGCGGGAAGCCCCGCGCCGCCCGCGTGCTGGTTCGGGTACTTGCCGGCCGGCCAGCGCTCGTCCTCGTGGTACTTCGTGACCCACGTGTTGTGGGCGGCGAAGGTCGCTCGCTGGTAGACGCTCGATTCGGGGTCGGCGAGCAGCGTCGGCCACCCTTCGCCGAGCAGCTCGTACTCGGTCGACTTGCCGATCGCGTTGCGGCGCGCGTTCGACCCGATGTGCCAGGTCCGTCGCACCGAGCGGTCATCGTCGAAGCCGCCCTCGGTCTCGATCCGCTCGCGAGCCCACGTGAAGGCGTTGCCGTAGGGGTTCTGCTCCCCCATCGGGATGCGTCGCACCTCCGACCTGTCGACGTAGTTGTCCGGCCCGTCGACTTCCATGTCGAGCCGCGCGCAGAAGATGTGCTGGTGCACCGGCGCGAACAGCCCCGGCGCGATCTCCAGCCGGTGCGCCTCGGTCGCCCCTGGCACGCCCGAGCCGTTGAACACGAGCCCGGTAGCCTTCGCCTCGACCTCGATGGTGCCGTCGAGGTACAGGTGCCAGTAGAAGCCGTAGTCGTAGTTGCCGACCGTGGCGATGTAGGAGATGACGAGGCGCCGCTGCCGACGCACATCCGTTCCGTAGCCGAACTCGGTGTGCTTGTAGAGGATCGACGCGTCCTCCTCGTGCATGCAGACCGCCTGGGGCACGCGCATGGCGTGTCCGTGGTCGTCGTGGCTCATGCCGTCGAAGTAGTGGATGACGCCGAGGCAGTCGCAGCCGAGCGCAAGCGAGTTGGCGCTCTTGCCGAGGTAGTACTCGCCAGCATCGAAGTAGCTGATCCAGTACCGGTTCCGGGAGGTGTCGCCGTAGGGCACGATCATCTCGGGAACGGATCCGCGGTACATGATCGGTCGGCGTTCCTCGCCGTCGAGGAAGCTGAGCTGGTTGAGGACGAGCCCTTCCCGCGCGTTGAAGCCGACGCGGAACTGCCACCCCTCCCAGTCCACGAGGGAGCCGTCGACGGCGAAGCTCGGGCCTTCCGGCTGCGTGATCTCGATCGGCTTGAGGGTGGATCGCGCCGGCCCCACGTGCTCGTCGTCGTAGCGCCCTGAGGTCGCAGCGGTGACGACGTCGCCCTCGTCGAAGACGCTCACGACCTTCCCGGTCGTGAGGTCGATCGTCACGAGCAGGCCCTCGACGGGGTGCGCCCAGGCGACGTCGTCCGGGTGGTCGCGAAGGAAGGTGAGGGAGCGGATCATGCGTCGCCCGATCTCGTCCTCGTAGCCGAAGTAGCCGGGGGCCAGCGGGGAGCAGAACGCGTCTTCGATGCGATCCTCGAGGCCGCGGCGCCGCATCGCGGCCTGCCATTCCTCGCTCGACTTGGCGATCTCCATCGCGCGGTCGTACTCCTCGAAGAGGTAGGCGGGCTGCCCGTAGGGGAACTCCCCGCTTGCCACCACATCACGGGATGCGATGACGCCGGCGTCCAGGTCGACGACGTATTCGGTGGAGACGCCGGTGTCCGTCTCGAGCACGACGTACTCGATGCGGCGGCGCAGCGGGCCACCCTCGGTGAAGCCGCGGACGAACTCCTTGTCCGGCTCGATGGGCATGACGCTCGGGAACCGGCTCTGCTCGGTGAGGAGCCCTTCGGCCTCGAGGATGGAACGGCCTCGTTCGATCTCGGTGGCGGTGAGCGGGTCGAGCGGATGCCGGACCTCGTCGAGGTGCGACACCCGCTGACCCGTGGTGTGCAGGGGTTCTGTTGTGGTCATGAGCGCCTCCTCGCGCGGAACGACGGGGACTCTCCCCGTCGGAGATCGGGAGCACCGCTCGACCGTTGCGCGGTCGGGGTGCGGCACGCGGTTCAGCCGTGCTGGAACCAGGTGGTCTTGAGTCCGACGTAGTTGTCGATCGCGTGGCGGGACAGGTCGCGCCCGAACCCTGACTCGCGGAAGCCGCCGAACGGCGTCGTGAGGCCGAGCGCGTCGACGGTGTTGACCGAGACCGTTCCTGCGACGAGCCGGCCGGCGACACGGTGCGCCCTGGCGAAGTTCGAGGTCCAGACCGAGGCCGCGAGGCCGTAGGCGGAGTCGTTCGCCTGGCGGACGGCGTCGTCCTCGTCGTCGAAGGCGATGATGGTGGCGACGGGACCGAAGAGCTCGTCGACGACCAGTGGGTGCTTCGCGTCGAGGCCTGCCACCGCAGTGGGCGCGTAGAACGCCCGCGACGCTCCGCGCTCGATGCGCTCGCCGCCGAAGAGGATGTCGCCAGCGGCACGTCCAGCATCCACGGCACGTTCGATGTCGTCCGTGTGGGACTCGTTCACGAGCGCGCCGCCGCCGGTCGACCAGTCGAGGGGGTCCCCGGGAGCGTAGGAGCCAGCGGCGAGCTGGAAGGCGGAGATGAAGGCGTCGAGCACGGGGCGCTGCACGTAGATGCGGGAGTTCGCCGAGCACACCTCGCCCTGGTTGTAGAAGGCGCCGAAGGCCGCCTTCTCGGCGGCGAGCTCGACCGACTCGACGTCGGCGAACACGAGGTTCGCGCTCTTGCCGCCGGCTTCGAGCGAGAGGCGCTTCATGTTGCTCTCGCCGGACGCCACGAGCAGGCGCTTCGAGACCGCAGTGGAGCCGGTGAAGGTCAGGGCGTCGACACCACGGTGCCGTGCGAGGGCCTCGCCGACGACGCGGCCGGAGCCCGTGACGACGTTCAGGACACCGGCGGGCACCCCTGCCTCGACGGCGAGCTCGGCGAGCAGGAGCGCGGTCAGCGACGACTCGGAAGCCGGCTTCAGGACGACGCTGTTCCCGACCGCGAGCGCGGGCGCGATCTTCCAGCAGGCGATCTCCATGGGGTAGTTCCACGGCGTGATGGCGGCGACGACGCCGAGCGGCACGCGCGAGACGACGGCGGTCGATCCAGGGGGCGTCGAGGGCACCTCGTCGCCGAGCTTGTCGGCGAGTTCCGCGTACCAGCGGATGGTCGCGACGGAACCGGGAACATCCACGGTCATGGACTGCCCGATCGGCTTGCCCATATCGAGGGTCTCGAGGAGGGCGAACTCTTCGGCGCGGAGCTCGACGAGGTCCGCCCAGCGCTGCATGATCAGGCCCCGGTCTGCGGCGGCGAGGCCGCTCCACGTGCCGGCCTCGAACGAGGCCCTGGCCGCCGCGACGGCTCGCTCGGTGTCGTGCGCGGTCCCGGCGGCGATTGCGGCGAACGCCTGGGCCGTCGCGGGGTTGATGCTGGAGACGACGGCGCCGTCCGACGCGTGGGCGCGGACGCCGGCGATGAAGAGGCGCCCGTCTGGCGTGAGGGACTGGGCGCGGGCGTGCCAGTCGATCGAGGTGGGCTCTTCCATCTGCGTCTCCATTCGTCGGGGGCACTCGGGTCGTGCTCTGGAATGCTCAGCGGTGTCGTCGACCCGCGCGTGGCCGAGCGACATCGCTGTCGGTGGTGCATCCACACTGCGTCACGTCGGCACATCTACCAAGCACACGATTTCGATCTACTGCATCTGCATCTTCGATGCCGACGTGTCGCAGGCAGGCTCACCCGGCGAGCGTCGCCACGAGCATCCAGGCCACCATCGTCGCGTTGACGGCGAACGACACCTGCCCGAGCCTCGGACCCATGGCGAGGTCTCGCCACAGCAGCCCGCGTGCCGTCAGCCAGGCGAACGCCGTCGCGGCGGCGATGAGGTGCGCGAGCTGCACGCTCCCCTGGCCCCCGTGGTGCGACGTTGCCAGCGTCGCCTCGCCGGCGTGGCCCGCGAGGAAGCCGGCCACGAGCAGCGCGAGCATGGCCAGCTCATCCACGAGGGCCGGCAGGTGCTGGCCGTCCCTCCGGCATCGACGGGCGGTCGCCATGCAGAGCAGGTAGACCAGCACCGCTCCCCCGACGTGCAGCATCGGCTCGTGCGCACTCACGAGGCACGGGATCATCGCGACGAGCATGACCGCGTGGTGCACCCACCAGGAGGCTCCCGGTCGCTGCCCCTCGGTCCGCGGGAGGCCCCTCACCATGGTGCTCATGAGCGAGGCGGGGCGTCAGCCCCCGCCGTGGCCGTCCGCGCGGGACGCGGATGCTGCGGCGGATGCGACATCGATGACCGTCCAGGCGATCAGCACCGACGCATCCACCAGCGCACGCTCGGCGGCAGGGCCGACGCAGGCCGCTGCGAATTCCTTCTGGTGGTTGGCGAAGGGCAGCGAGTCGACGCCGATGTACGGGTGGATCGCGGGGACGAGCTGCGAGACGTTGCCCATGTCGGTGGAGGCGCGGTTCATGCGGCCGGCGGTCGACGGGTCGGCGAAGACCCGCCCGCGGGCGATCGCGTTGGCCGTGTACGCCGCGAGCGCCTGCTCGTCGGTCCGGAACTCCGCGTATGGCTTGCTCTCCGGCTCGATGCGCAGCGTGCTGCCGCTCGCCAGCGCCCCCGCCTCGAAGCAGCGGTTCACGCGCTCCTCGAGCCGGTGCAGCTCCTCGAGCGTGTTGGCGCGCACGTACCAGCGTCCCTCCGTGTGCTCGGGGATCGCGTTCGGCGCGAACCCGCCGACCGTCTGGATCCCGTGCACGCGCGTGTCGGCGGGCAGCTGCTGCCGGAGCAGCCCGAGCGCGAGCTGCGCGATGAGGAACGCGTCGTTCGCGTTGACGCCCTCGTCCGGATACGCCGCGGCGTGCGCCGAGACCCCCTCGTAGGTGATGTGGCTGTGGGAGACCGCGAACGGCCTGGCCTCGGCGACGTCGACGGGGGCAGGATGCACCATGAGCGCGAGGTCGAGGTCGGCGAACGCTCCGGCCTCGATGAGCTCGATCTTTCCTCCGCCGCCTTCTTCCGCGGGTGTCCCGTAGACGCGCACCGTCACGCCGAGCTCCTCGGCGAGCGGGAGGAGCGCGAGGCCCGCCCCGACTGCGGAGGCCGCGATCAGGTTGTGGCCGCACGCGTGCCCGAGTCCCGGGAGGGCGTCGTACTCGGCCATGATGCCGATCTTGAGCGGCCCAGTGCCGTACTCGGCGAGGATGGCCGTCGCGAAGCCGAGATAGGCGCGCTGCACCGCGAAGCCCGCATCCTCCAGCGCCGTCGCGACCCACGCGGCAGCCTGGTGTTCCTGCCACGCGGTCTCCGGGTTGGCGTGCAGTCGCTCGGAGAGCGCGATGAGCGACGGCGCCGCCTCCGAGACGCGCTCGTCTGCGCGGCGCTTGGCATCCTCCACGGTGAGGTCACTCATCTCCGGGCACCCCATAGGAGGGAGCGGCCGTCGGGTCGATGCCGCGGGAGACGTAGTCGTCGCGCTGCGGCAGCCAGACCTCGAGGAGATCGGCGAGCTCGGCGACGGGGTCGGCGTCCGTCCAGTCGACCCGCAGGTCGGTCACCCGCCAGCCAGCGGCCCGAACCACGGAGAGCCCCGCCGAGTGCACGGGCCCAGCCTCGCCGCCGGCCGCGATGGCAGCCCGCAGCGCAGCGAGCAGCCGCTCCTCCAGCTCGCCCTCGGCGCTGCAGAAGGCGGCCACCATGAGGTCCGGAATCGTGGCAGCTGCGAGCATGTTCCCGCCCGCGGCGACCCCGTGGCCCTGGCTGTCGCCGAAGATGCCGAGCGCCCGACCGCCCGAGTAGACGGCAGACCCGCCAGCCGCATCCACGACCAGCAGCTGCCGGTACTCGATGTGCTCCGTCTGCGCGGTCACGGTGTCGAGCGCCTCCTGAGCCGACGCGCCCGTGCGCAGCGCCTCGAGCAGGATCGGTCCGAGCCTCGGGTCGGTCACGTTCTGCGAGTTGACGGCACCGACGCCATCGGCGAGGTGCGCGCATCGCGCGGCCACGGCGGGCGACGACGAGCAGATCGCTGAGCCGAGGGCTCCCGTCTCGTCTCTGGCCACGATGGAGAACGTCACTGGGCATCCCCGTCCGCCGGCGTGCTGATGACGGCCGTCGCGTCGATCTCGACGAGCCACTCGGGGCGCGCGAGGGCGCTCACCACGATGCCGGTCGACACGGGGTGCACGCCCTTCAACCACCGCCCCATGACGCGATAGACGGGCTCCCGGTAGCGCGGGTCGATGATGTAGACGATCACCTTCACGATGTCGTCGAGCGATGAGCCTGCCTCGTCGAGCAGCATGGCGATGTTCGCCATCGCCTTCTCCGCCTGCGCCTCGACATCGCCGATCCCGACGGACTCGCGCGACTCCAGGTCCTGGCCGATCTGCCCGCGCAGGTAGACGACTCCGCCGGCCACGACCGCCTGACAGAGATCGTTGTCGAGGTTCTGCTCGGGATAGGTCACCTTCGTGTTGAAGGGGCGGATGCGGGTGTGCGTGGTCATCGCGAAGCTCCGATCGAGGCGGGGACGTGGGTGCTGCTGGTGCTCGGTTCCGTGCGGTAGTCGGCGTAGCCGCGCTGGATCATGATCTGGTCGGCGACGTAGCTCGCGTCGTGCCAGACGCCCCAGATGAAGCTCGAGCCGCGCCGGGACTGCCACGGCAGGCCGAGGAAGTAGATGCCGGGTTCCGTCGAGACGCCACGCTGCTGCTTGGGGCGACCGCGCTCGTCCACGGCCTCGACCGGCAGCCAGCTGTAGTCGACGGCGAAGCCGGTCGCCCAGATGATCGAGGTGATGCCTGCCTCAGCCAGGTCGAGCTGCTCGAGCGGATGCTCGACGCACTCCGGAATGGGACCGAAGACGCGCGCTTCCGGCTCCTCCGGAAGGTCCATCCCGTTGCGCGCGATGAACGCATCCGCCTCGTCGAGGACGGACAGGTAGTTGGCGTCGCCATCGGCGATGTTCTTCGCCAGGTCCGGCCCGAAGCTGATGACCCCGCCCTCGCAGCTGTTCGTGCGACCGACAAGCGTGATGCCGCTCGCCGCGAGCGCACGGAAGTCGACCGTGTGCCCGCCTCTCGCGCCGCTGACGGCGATCGTCACGTGCTCCGCCCCGCGAGGCGGCGCCGAGGCCTCCCACTTGCCGAGCACGCCGAGCCACCAGACGAAGTCGCGATCCCGGTAGGCGCGCGGCGGGCGGTCGTGGGGGCCGACGGAGAGGAAGACCTCCCGGCCGGAGCGGCGCAGCTCATCGGCGATCTGCACGCCGGAGGAGCCTGCGCCGACCACGAGGACCGCGCCGTCTGCCAGCTGCTCCGGGTTGCGGTACGCGCTCGAGTGGAGCTGCTCGATGCCGGTCTCGGCCGGCACGATCGCCGGGAAGACGGGGCGCTGGAATGGCCCGGTGGCGGCCACGACGTAGCGCGCATCGATCTGGCCTTCGCTCGTCTGCACGTGGAAGCCGGGAACGCCCTCGCGCCTGCGCACCTCGGCGACCTCGACTCCGCAGCGGACCGGGGCGCCGAAGCGCTCCGCGTACTGCTCGAAGTAGTCGGCCATCTGGTCCTTGGTCGCGAACGCGTCAGGCGCGACGCCCTCGATCTCCATCGACGGGAACCGGTCGTGCCAGGCCGGCCCGTTGGCGACGAGCGAATCCCAGCGGCCCGTCCGCCACCGCTCGGCGACACGCTCCCGCTCGATCACGAGGTGCGGCACCCCACGTCTCGTCAGGTGCTCGCTCATCGCGACTCCGGCCTGGCCGGCACCCACGACGAGCACTTCCGTCTCCTGGAACGACATACGAACCTCCATGCTGGCGAAGAAACTCGCTCGCGAGCCACACCCCGGCCGAAGCCGGAAGCACCTGATCGCTGGGCGGCCACGTCGTCCGCCCCGAGTGACTCCCACCAAACCCCACCGCGGAAGTGGCGGCAAATATGCGTTGCCGAGGCAGTCCATCGAATCTCTTGATGTGGGTCCGTCGTCGCCGGGAATCTCGGGGCACGAGGGCTTCTCGGCCTTCCAGAACCGCATCAGAATTCGTGAACTGCAGCGCCACCCGCATCATCAGTCGAGATACCATCCGTCCATGGCAAGATCCAGCCGCTTCGATATGACCCTCACCCAGCTCCAGTACTTCGTCGCCGCCGCGACCAAGCAGTCGATGACCGAGGCATCCCTCGACCTGCACGTCGCGCAGTCCGCCGTCTCGACCGCCATCGCCCAGCTCGAGCGGTCGCTCGGCGTGCAGCTCTTCATCCGCCAGCGCAGCAAGGGACTCGCACTGACGGATGCGGGCACGCAGCTGCTCCGCGACGCGCAGCCGCTCCTCGCCCAGGTTGACGAGGTCGCCGATAACGTGCGCGGTCACCACACCTCCGTGCGTGGAACCCTGCGCCTCGCCTGCTTCGTCACGCTGGCCCCCTTCGTGCTCCCAAGGCTCATCTCCCGAGTCAAGGAGGAGCACCCCGAGCTGCAGATCGAGATCATCGAGGCCGATGTCGACGGCACGGTGGAGCTCCTCCTCAACGGCTCGGTTGAGGGTGCCATCGCCTACGACTTCGGGGCGGTGCACGACCTCACGTTCGACCACCTCTACGCGTCGCCGCCGCACATCATCCTGCCCGTCGATCATCACCTCGCGCAGCGGAAGCGGATCAAGCTGGCAGAGCTCGCCGAGGAGGACCTGATCCTCCTCGACATCGCCCACTCCCGCGACTACTTCCTCGGCATGCTTGCCGACGCGGGCGTGCACCCCGCCGTGCGCTACAGCTCCAGGAGCTACGAGACGGTTCGCTCGCTCGTCGCGCGCGGGCACGGGTTCTCGATCCTCAACCACCGCCCGGAGATGCCGCAGACCTACGACGGGGGCGAACTCGTCTCGGTGCCGATCGCCGAGACGGTCGCGCCCCTCGACGTCTGCTTCGTGCGCCTCTCCGAAGTCAAGCCGAGCGCCAAGGTCCGTGTCATCGCGAAGCTCGCACGCGAGCTCTTCGGGACGACAGCCGACGCCAGCTGAAGCGAGCCCCGGCGTTCGGCCAGACGCTAGATGGAGCCATCCACAGCGAAGGGCTCGATCGCGGCGAGCTCGTCCTCGGTCAGCGCCGGCGCCTCCAGCGCGGCCACGTTCTGCTCGAGCTGCCCGACGCTCGACGCGCCGATGAGCGCGCTCGTCACCTGCGGGTGCCGGAGCACCCAGCTCAACGCGAGCTGCGCCAGCGTCTGCCCGCGCCCCGCCGCGATGTCGTTCAGCGCGCGGGCCCGGGCGAGGTACTCGGCGTCGATTCCATCGGCAGACAGGAACCTGGACGTCGCGGCCCGCGAGGTCTCCGGCACGTCACCGCCGAGGTAGCGGTCGGTGAGGAGCCCCTGCGCGAGCGGCGAGAACACGATCCCGCCAGCCCCGACCTCATCCAGCACCGGCAGCAGGCCCCGCTCGATGTGGCGGTCGAACATCGAGTACCTGGGCTGGTGGATGGTGAGCGGGATGCCGTGTCCCGCGAGGAGGCGCGCCGCCTCGCGCGTCTGGGCGGGGTCGTAGTTCGAGACGCCGACGTACAGCGCCCGCCCGGAGTCGACCGCCGTGGCGAGTGCGCCCATCGTCTCCTCGAGCGGCGTCTCCGGGTCGAATCGGTGCGAGTAGAAGATGTCGACGTAGTCGAGGCCCAGGCGCCCGAGCGACTGGTCGAGCGAGGCGAGCACGCTCTTGCGCGACCCCCACTCTCCGTATGGCCCCGACCACATGGCGTAGCCCGCCTTCGAGGAGACGAGGATCTCGTCGCGGTGGGCGGCGAGGTCCTGGGCGAAGATCCGGCCGAAGTTCTCCTCGGCCGAGCCAGGCGGCGGGCCGTAGTTGTTCGCCAGGTCGAAATGGGTGATGCCGAGGTCGAACGCCCGGCGCAGGGTCGCCCGCTGCGTCTCGAGGGGCCGCTCCCGCCCGAAGTTGTGCCAGAGGCCGAGGGAGAGCTCCGGGAGCTTCAGCCCGCTCCTCCCGGAACGGCTGTAGCGCATCCGCTCGTACCGGTCTGGGGCAGCCTCGTAGGCGGGGCGCGATTCGTCGGTCATGCACCGATTCAGCCACTTTCACTTTCGTAAGTCAATGGCGCGTCTGATTTACGATGACGTAAGCTCTCTCGGGTGAACACATCGACGTGGATGCCCGGCCCCCAGAAGATCCGCTTCGGCGGCGACTACAACCCCGAGCAGTGGCCTCGTGAAGTGTGGGACGAGGACATCCGCCTCATGCGCGACGCCGGCATCAACCTCGTCAGCATCGGCATCTTCTCGTGGGCCCTCATCGAGCCAGAGGAGGGCGTCTACGACTTCACGGTGCTCGACGAGATCATCGGGCTGCTCCACGCCGCCGGCATCGACGTCGACCTCGCGACGCCGACCGCCTCCCCGCCCGCCTGGTTCTACCGGAAGTATCCGCACACGAGGGCCGTCACTCGCGACGGCATCCCCCTGGCCTTCGGCTCGCGCGGCATCGTCAGCCCGAGCTCCCCGGAGTACCGCCTCGCGGCGACGGCCATCGCGGCGAAGCTCGCAGAACGATACGCGCAGCACCCGGCAGTCGTGCTCTGGCATGTGCACAACGAGTACGGCGCCCCGATCACGGAGAGCTACGACGACGCCTCCGTCACCGCGTTCCGTGTCTGGCTGCAGGACCGCTACGCCACACTCGACACCCTCAACGCGGCCTGGGGCACGAACTTCTGGGGACAGCGCTACGGCTCCTGGGACGAGATCGACGCCCCTCGCACCTCGGGAACGGCGAGCAACCCCGCCCACCGCCTCGACTTCCATCGCTTCAGCTCGGCGGCGCTGCTCGAGTGCTTCAAGGCCGAACGCGACGTGATCCGCGAGCACGCCCCGCAGCCGATCACCACGAACTTCATGGCAGGCATCTGCCCGAGCGTCGACCTGTGGCAGTGGGCCGACGAGGTCGACATCGTCGCCAACGACCACTACCTCACCGCCGAGCAGGACGACAACCACATCCAGCTCTCACGCGCCGCCGACCTGACGCGCTCGCTCGCCCGAGGCAAGCCGTGGATCCTCATGGAGCACTCGACCTCCGCCGTGAACTGGCAGCCCCGCAACATCGCCAAGCGCCCGGGCGAGATGCGGCGCAACAGCCTCGCGCACGCGGCCCGCGGCGCCGACGCGGTGCTGTTCTTCCAGGTGCGTGCAGGGCAGAAGGGCGCAGAGAAGTTCCACTCCGCCCTCATCCCCCAGGCCGGCGAGGCATCGCGGAAGTGGCGCGAGTCGGTCGCGCTCGGAGCCGACCTGACCGCCCTCGCCCCGATCCTCGGGTCCCGAGTGCACGCTCGGGTCGCGATCGCCTGGGACTGGACCTCCTTCTGGGCGCAGGACCTCGACTGGCGGCCGTCCGTCGACCTCGACCACCGGGAACGGGTCGAGGCGTTCTACTCGGCACTCTGGCGCCGCGGCGTGACGGTCGACTTCGTCCACCCCGCCGCCGACGTCACCGCTTACGACGTCGTGTTCGCCCCGTCCCTGTACCTCATCGAGGACGCCGCCGCCGCCAACCTCCGCGACTACGCCTCAGGAGGCGGCACACTCGCCTTCTCCTACTTCTCCGGCATCGTCTCGAGCAACGACGACGTGCCGACCGGCCCATACCCGGGGCAGCTCCGCGACGTGCTCGGACTTGTCATCGAGGAGTTCCTTCCCCTGCGCGCCGGGGAGCGGACGACGCTCGCCGACGGATCGATAGGCCGCGTCTGGAGCGACGACATCGAGCTCCAGGGCGCACACAGCGTCACCGACTTCGCCGACGGGCCCGGCGCGGGCCGACCGGCGATCACACGGAACAGCTTCGGCGAGGGCACCGCCTGGTACCTCTCCACCGCGCTCGACGGTGCAGACCTCGACGGGTTCGTCACGGCCGTGCTCGACAGCGCCGACACCGCATACTCACCGATCAGCGACCTCGAGACCGTCGTGCGCCACGGCGAGGGCACCGACTACGTATTCCAGATCAACCACGGGGCGCTGGATGCGGGCGCGGGCATCGCCGGGCACGACCTCCTCGCCGACAGGGCGGTGAGCTCCGACGACACCGTCGCGGGTGGGAGC
The DNA here is from genome assembly GCF_002931515.1 of Pseudoclavibacter sp. RFBG4. NCBI lineage: Bacteria > Bacillati > Actinomycetota > Actinomycetes > Micrococcales > Microbacteriaceae > Pseudoclavibacter > Pseudoclavibacter sp. RFBG4. Next base: position 36,501 of record NZ_PSYC01000028.1, read on the forward strand.
GTCCGCGTCGTCGCCGTTCCGCGCGCCGACGACTGACGGGCGCACTCGGAAACGGTCAGGGTCTCGTCACGGCGCGCTGATATGAACGAGTCATGACACCCCAGACGACACCCGCGTTCGGCACGCCCCAGTTCGGTGCGAGCTCGACGGCCCTCGACGTCGTCGAGGGCATCGACCTCACCGGCAGGACCGCGCTCGTGACGGGAGCGAGCTCCGGCATCGGCGTCGAGACGGCCCGCGCGCTCGCCTCGGCGGGTGCGGCGGTGACGCTCGCCGTCCGCGACCTCGACGCTGGCGAGCGCACCGCGGCCGACATTCGCGCATCCACCGGCAACCCGGACGTGCGCGTCGAGCACCTGGACCTCGCCGACCTCGCGACCGTGCAGAGGCTCGCCCAGGCCTGGATCGGGCCCCTGCACCTCCTCGTAAACAACGCCGGCATCATGCACACCCCGGAACTCAGAACCCCGGGCGGCTGGGAGCTGCAGTTCGCCGTCAACCACCTCGGGCACTTCGCGCTCGCCAATGCGCTGCTGCCCGCCCTCACCGAGGCGGGGAACGCGCGCGTCGTGGTCGTGAGCTCGAGCGGGCACGCCTCGAGCGGCATCCGCTTCGACGACCCCTTCTTCGTCAGGGACGACTACGACTCCGGACTCGCATACGGGCAGTCGAAGACCGCGAACGTGCTCTTCGCGCTCGAGGCTACGCGGCGCTGGGCCGACCGCGGCATCACGGCCGCGGCGCTCATGCCCGGCGGGATCTGGACGAACCTGCAGCGACACTGGGATCCAGAGGTGCTCGCCGACATGAAAGAACGCTTCCCGAGCAAGACCCCCGAGCAGGGCGCCGCGACGTCCGTGTTCGTCGCAACCCGCGCCGAGCTCGGACCCGGCACACCGGCCTACTACGAGGACTGCCACCCGGCGCAGCTGGTCGAGGAGGTCACCGACGGCGTCCACGGCGTCGTCGCCCACGCTCTCGACGCTGATGCCGCTGGCAGGCTCTGGGAGCTCTCAGAGTCACTCCTCGCGGACGAGGCCTCCAGGCCCGCCGAGCCAGAGCTTCCGACCTGAACCTGGAGCGACTTCCCGACGGAGAGCCCCCGAGCCGGAACGCGTGTGCACCTCGACCTGAACGGATGGACGGCACTCATCGCCTACCTGGCTGGCCCCGAGTACGTGTGCCAGCGGCCCGCGACGTACCCGACGCACAGCCCAGACGGGCACCCATTGGAGCCCGCTACGGAAGAGATCCGCGCGATCATCCACGAGATGACCGCCGAATACCTCGCCCATGCAGGTGTTCCCGAGCAGCCTTTCGGCGTCGACTGGGAGATCAGCCTGCCCGCAGGCGTCGACGAGGGCAGGCTGAACGGCGCGTGCATGGCTGCCCACCACGCGATCGACCCGAACAACGGACGCCTCGCGGCCCAGCGAATGCTGACCGCGCTCCGAGAGCTGCTGGCCGAACCGGCACGGGAGTAGGCGCGGAAGTCGGCACGGAGGTGGGCGCGCGAGGTGGGCGCGCGAGCCCGTGATGGCGCGGGTCGGGGCGTCGGCGGGTCGCGTGGTCTTCGTGGGCATTTCCCTCGGGACCAGCTTCGGCGTCGCTAGAATTTTGTGAACAGCATTTCACTGTCATGCCGGGCTACTAATCGCACACAGCTACGAATATCGACCATGCCGAGTGCCTGCCACTTCTGGGGATATCTCCCGTGAACGCCCGCATATGGCTTCGGGAGCCTAAAAAAGTTATGCACGACCCTCCCGAGAATCGGACCGGTCCGGTAGACTTGGGTCCATGCAACAGCACCGCAGCAACGACGCGGCCGATCCGGGGTTCGACCCTTTGGACCCGGCTTCTGTCGCAGCTCGTCGCTCGGAGATTCTCGCGATGGAGGAAGCTGCCGCGGCGATGCTCGCGGCCGGCGCCGCCCTGCAGCTGCGAGCCCACGCCGCCGCCTACGACTTCGGGCACGCCCTCGATGTGGCCGAGGGGTGCGCGGAATCGGCCATGCACGTGCGATCGATCGCGAACGAGGTCGCTCTGCTCGTGAAGCTCGCCGCCGGCACCGCCCAGGGGCACCTCGCGTCGGCGTCGGTGACGCTGCGCGAGTTCCCGACCCTCGCGGTTGCACTCGAGAGCAATGTCGCGACCCCCGCGCAGGTGCACACGCTCGTCGAGGTCGGCCTGAAGGTCAACCACGACGACCCGGCCGAGCAGACCCACCGGCGGGGCGAGTTCGTCCAGGTCATGCTGGAGCGGGTCCGCCAGGAGCCATTGCCGCCCAGAGCGCTGCAGAACGCAGCCGAGCGCGTCGCGGAAGAGCTGACCGGAGAGTCCATCGAGCAACGCCACGAACGCGCGAAAAAGCACCGCCGCGTCACGGTCGAAGATCTCGGCGACGGGATGAGCGTGCTGCGGGTACTGATGGACTCGTTCCTCGCGCACGCGATCCGCGACCGAGCGCGCAAGCAGAGCAAGGCCATCATCAAAGCCCGCCCCAAGCCAGCCACCCACTCCCCCGACACCCCCGAGAGCAGCACGACCGAGACGACCGAAGACCCGGTCGCGCCCGACGAGCGCACCCTCGACCAGGTCATGGCGGACGTCATCGCCGACCTGCTCCTCACGAGCGACCCCACCGTCTCGAGCGCCGCGAACGGCATTCAAGCCACCGTCCAGCTCAGCATCCCCATCACGACACTCTTCCCCGACCCGACCCGGCCGGGTCGAGCCCCGGCGCTGCTCGAGGGCATGTCCCCCATGCCCATCGAAGACGCGAAACGCCTCGCCGCGACCGCACCCGCCTTCATCCGCCTCCTCACCCACCCCATCACCGGAGCACTCCAAGCCGTCGACTCCTACACCCCCACCGCGGCCATGCGCGCCTTCCTGAAAGCCCGCGACATCCACTGCCGCTTCATCGGCTGCCGCCAACCCGCCACGAACTGCGAACTCGACCACACCATCGACCACCAATACGGCGGCACAACCGCCACCTGGAACCTCAGCGACTTCTGCAAAAACCACCACATCATCAAGCACCACACAGCCTGGACCGTCACCCAACACGACGGCGGCACCCTCCAATGGACCACCCCAAGCGGAAAAACCTACACAGACCACCCCGAACCCCACGGCCCCACCTTCACACCCACCGATCAACTGCCCTGGCGGCGAGGCAGCATTCCACCGTGTGAAGAAGACGAGGATCCTCCGCCCGCGGCGCCCAGCACCCCTCCCGAGCCACCCTTCTGACTCGACTCGACTCGACTCGAGCGTCGAGGAGGGGTCAGTCGGCGTGGCGTTTGGGCCGTCGGCCCGCCGGCCCGCCGGCCCGCCGGCTTTACTTGGGAATAGGCAAGAAAGTGGCCCTGTTGCATTGCGTGTGACGACAGCAACGCAGAACACATCTCAGGCAGCATCGAGCCAGGCTCCGATCCGCATCGACATCTGGTCGGACATCGCCTGCCCTTGGTGCTACATCGGCAAGCGGAAACTGGAGAGCGGCATCGAGCAGTTCGCAGCGTCGGCTGACGCCCCGGCCGTGGAGATCGAGTACCACAGCTACGAGCTGTCCCCCGACACGCCCATCGACTTCCACGGCTCGACCACCGAGTACCTCGCCGAGCGCAAGGGCCTCCCCGTCGTGCAGGTCGAGCAGATGCTCGACCGGGTCACCGGCATCGCGAAGGACGTCGGCCTCGACTACGACTTCGACTCCGTCCAGCACGTCAACACCGTGCGCGCGCACGAGCTCATCCACTTCGCGAAGGCCAACGGCCGCCAGCTCGACGCGAAGGAGCGCCTCCTCAAGGCCTACTTCGTCGAAGGACGCGACCTCAGCGACATCGAAGTGCTCGCCGACCTCGCCGAAGAGCTCGGCCTCGACCGCGCCGCTGCCGTGCACGCGCTCGAAGAGCGAGTGCACCACGACGACGTCCTCGCCGACCAGCAGCAGGCGCAGGCGTACGGCATCCAAGGCGTCCCCTTCTTCGTCATCGACGGCAAGTACGGCGTCTCCGGCGCCCAGGAAGCGGCGACCTTCGCGGATGTCCTGAACAAGGTCACCACCGACCGCGACAACACGACCGCGTGACCGACCACTTGATCAACGGCGTGAACGAATCCACCACCGCCACGGCCGCCGCCCCCGCTGCGGCGGCGCCGGAGAAGGCGACGGCGACTCCAGGTGCAACTGCGGATGCAACCGCTACTGCGGGTACAAGCATGGGCATGGGCATGGGCACTTCGAGCGTGAGCACGGGCACCCTGAGCGCTTCAAGCGTGACCCCAGGTGCCCTGGACGCGGACTCGGACGCCGCTCCGGGTTCTCCTCAGGCAGGGGGCTTCACGATGCTGGGGGATGCCGGCATCGCCTGCGAGGGCGACGCCTGCCTGATCTGATCAGATCAGACAGGTCTGATCTCGTCAGGTCAGGTCAAACCAGGTGAGGTGAGGTCGGGTCAGGTGAGGTCAGAATTGCCTGCCGAGTTTGATCTGAGCCGCCTGTCCGGGCTGTCCCGATCTGATGTGAGACGCAGGTCTGAGCTGAGCTGAGCTGAGCTCAGCTGACGTGAGCCGAGCCGTGCTGACGCGAGCTCAGCAGGGCAGAATGGAACAGAGCAGCTCCGCGCTGAGTCGCATCCGCCGCCGAGCCTGCACGAGGAGCCGAGGGAGCTCCGGCGCGCGTCTCCGCTCCTGAGCGGCGCGGGTGCTCCGGTGTGATGGACTCTCCCCATGGAATTCACGAGTTTCGTCGCCGTAGGTGACAGCTTCACCGAGGGCGTGGGCGATGAGCTGCCGGATGGCCGGGTGCGCGGCTGGGCTGACCTCGTCGCGCAGGGTCTCGCCGTCTCGTCGCCGGAGCCCGTCACCTACGCGAACCTCGCCATCCGGGGGCGACTTCTCGACGCGATCCTCGAAGAGCAGCTTCCCGCCGCGATCGCGCTCAAGCCGCAGCTCATGAGTCTCAACGGCGGCGGCAACGACATCCTCCGCCCCCGCGTCTCCATCGATGACGTCGCCCAGCGGCTCGTCGACGGCGCCAAGCAGGCACGCGATGCCGGCATCCACGTCATCCTCCTCTCGGGCGCGAACCCTTCGGACCACCTCCCCATGGGCAAGCGCATCGCGGCACGCGGAGACGCGCTCGCCGCCGCTGTGCACGCCAAGATGCCGCCGCAAGCCGGCATCACCTTCGTCGACAACTGGGCGGACCCTGAGCTGCGCCACCTCGACTACTGGTCACGCGACCGCCTCCACATGGGGGTGAGCGGCCACCGGAGGGTCGCCGCGAACGTCCTCACCGCCCTCGACGTGCCCGCACCTGACTTCGGGCCCCAGACCCCCAGCATCCAGCGCCCCCGCAACTCCGAGTACTGGCGGGAGTACGTGCTTCCCTGGATCGGTCGTCGACTCACCGGCAAGTCGTCAGGCGACTCGCGCACGCCGAAGTACCCGACGCTCGACCCGGTCGCCACCGACTAGCAGCGCCGTCAGCGAAAGAGGCGGCCCGCAGACGCTGCCGTCGATGTCATCGCTGATGAGAAAACCTTCTCATTCAGGCTTCGTGCCGTATAGTGGTTGAGTCGACGCATGATCACCCCGCTTCTCGCGGACATTCCAGATTCTGCCTGTCGCCATCCGCGCCACCGGATCCGTGGCCACCAGGACCCAAGTCCGAGACGCCCGCACTGCTCACGAGCACGAGTCGGCTGACCAGCAGGCGCCCACAGCGGCGCACACATGCTTGAAAGAACGCGCCCCGCCAACGCTGGCGGGTTGCGCCGCAACGAAACGAAGAATCGCATCACACTCGCAATACCATTCACCCTGCCCGCACCTCGAGTCTCTTGGCGACAAGCCGACGACGACGTGTACGCGGCAACCATCAGCGACGAGTTCGCTGGCTTCATCACGATCGCAGACACCGGACTGCACACCCTCCAGGGCCCCCAGGGCCAGAGCATCGGCGACTACGGGACGCTCGACGAAGCCCAAGAGGCTCTCTCCGAGGCCCTCTTCCCCGTCGAGCACGACCAGTCGGACGTCGCGGCGGCACGTCCCCGGCGCCGCCGGACCGGACGCCGCGCTGCGGCCGACGCCCGCACAGCCGGGTAGCGGACCCAGACAAGTAGCGGACGCGGCCAGATCGCCTGCCCAGCTACAGATCGGGCTCATCTGCACAGTGGTGCGTCCGAATGGCGGGCCCAGCCGCACGCGGGTGCATCCGGATGGCGGGCCCACCCGCAAGCGGGCACACCCGGGCAGCGGGCGCAGGCGGATTTCAAGTGCGTCCGCCTAGCGGCCCCGTCGCAAAGCCGGCGCACCCGGCTGGACGGCCCAGTGCGGCTGCTTCCTCCCGGGCGCTCCCGTCCCGGGCTGCCCCGATCAGCGTCGTGTCGGACGCGATCTCGGACACGTCGCCTCCTACGCGACCTCGAGTCTCGCTGTCAGCGAGCGGTCCTGGGCTAGCGGCCCTGTTCGTCCGCGCCGGTCGGCACCGGGGCGGGCGGCGTCACCCCATCGGGGGCGGCCCCCGCTGATGGCGCCGAGTTCGGCACCAGGGGGTCGGGACGCCAGCCGTGCGCGTGGAAGTGCGTGCTTTCACCGGAGCCGCCTTCGTCTCGCCACCTCTCCTCGCCCTCGGGAACTCCCTCTTCGATGTTGGTGACTCCCATGATCTTCGCCGCCTCACTGCGCTCGGATCTTCGCGGGCAGCTGACTGCGGCCCGACTGATCCCAGGGAAGCACTCGAGGCTCCGAACGGCGTGCACGCGAGACGTGGACTCGCCCCGGATCCGCGCGACCGCACATGCACCGTGACCGCACCGGCGTGTCAATCAGACGGGCAAGTCAATCCGCCCGGCGAGTCAGTCAACACCGTTCGAGACACCGCCACCCGCCCGAGGACGCCGCCATGTGCGTGTGCCGCTCCCTGATGGCTGCTCCTCGGGCACCTCGATATCGGTGATCTTCGCGGACCACGGGCGGTCCACGTCGTTGGGGATCGCGTCGAGCATCCGCCCACGGCGACAGGTGGCCCGAGAATCGCGGCGAGCGCACGACCGACGGATGCGGGGCGTGGGACCTCGAGCATCAGGGACCTCCGTTGGTCGGCACGTGCTGCTCGAGCCAGCGTTCCAGCTCGGGGAGTGACTCGTAGGCGATAGTTCCGTGGCTTGCTCCGGGCACGGTCACGGCGTGCACTTCGATCCCGATCGATTCCTCGTGGGCGACGAACGCAGCTGTGTCGGCGGGGAGCACAAGCTCGTCGGCGCTTCCCTGTGCGACGAAGAGGGGCGCATCGATGTTCTTGCCCCCGGCCGAGTTGTCGTGCAGGAGAGTTGCCCACGGCTCTGCAGTAGTGGGGTCGTGCAGCGTGAACTCGCCGACGAGCGGCTGCCCGATGTCGTGCAGCTCGGTGAGGCTGCTCATCAGGCACAGCGAATTCATCTGCGGAGCCTTGTCGATCGCGGCCGGGGTGAGGATGCTCGACAGCTCCGCGCCCGGCACACTCGCGTACACCTCGGCGAACGCCGGGAACGCGTACGAGCCGATCGTGACCCCGGAGATGTCGTCCAGGTGCGACCCCATGAGCTTCGTGAGATCAGCGGCGGGTGCCGCGACCGCCACCGCGGCGATCGTGAGCTCCGGCGCATAGCTCGGCGCCTCCTGTGCCGCGAAGAGCGCAGCCTGACCGCCCTGCGAGTGCCCCCAGAGCACGACGTCGTCGCCTGCCCGCACTGGGTCGATCTGTTGAGCAGCTCGCACCGAGTCGAGCATGCTGCGCGCCGCCGTCTCCCCCACGAGGTAGGAGTCCTGCCCTGCCTGCGCGCCGTCCGCGGTGGTGACCCCCATGCCGAGGTAGTCGGTCGCGACGACCGCGTAGCCGCGGTCGAGCATGAGGCGCATCCCCTCGATGCCGATGAACGGATCGAAGGCTCGCGACGGCGCACACGATGGATCCGTGCCGGTCGTCGGATGGCCCCACGCGAGCACCGTCCGCCCGTCTGCGGGGGCTTCGCCGTCCGGGACGACGACGACCCCGGACACGAGCACCGGAGCCCCATCGAGGTCGGTCGACGAGTACAGGATGCGCCACGCCTGCGAGCCGATCGGGGTCCCGAGCAGCTGCTCGCTGCGCACCAGCGTCCCTGGCTCTGAGGGGACGTCCCCGTCCAGCTGCACGTAGAACGCAGCGAGATTCCCCTGCTCGATGGTGTCGCCGCTCACCCGCAGCACCTCGGCACCGAGGAGAACCGCGGCGACCGCGAGCGCCCCCGTCACGACGAACGCGACGACTCGCCTCGGTGAGCGCGAGCGTGAGCGTGAGCGTGAGCGTGAGCGTGAGCGTGACGCTGCACGGCCCAGGTTAGGAGACCTCAGCACCCATCGCCGCGGAGGCTCCTGCGGCGGGTTCGACGGCGTCTCTGCCACTGGCTGTCCTCTCCCGAACCTTCTTCCGCGGCCCGCGAGCCGGAAGCATCCGGAGACGAGCGGCAACGCAGCCAGCGAAGGTATGTCGGCTGCGAGTTCAGTGTCGACCCGGCCCCGCACCCGGTCAAGTAGTCACTGCCGAACGCAACGGAGGTGCGTGAGCCCGCGAGCCGTCTGCACGGGCTCCCAGAGTGCGCGAACATAGAGCAATGACCGCAACCCTCGTCGCCAAGGACCTCGCGGGTGGCCACGACCACCGCACGCTCTTCTCGTCCCTCGACCTCGTCGTCGCCCCCGGCGACGTGGTCGGCGTCGTGGGCGCGAACGGCGCGGGCAAGTCGACGCTGCTGCGCCTCCTCGCCGGCATCGACGAGCCCATGGAGGGCAGCGTGTCGCTCGCGCCGGCCGATGCCTTCATCGGCTGGCTCCCCCAGGAGCACGAGCGCGTCGCCGGAGAGACCGTGGCCCGGTACGTCGGCCGCCGCACCGGCACCACCGAGGCCACCGCGGAGATGGATGCTGCGGCCGAGGCCCTCGCCGAGGAGGCGAAGCCAGGCGCCCCGGACCCCGGCGACGTGTACGCCGTCGCCCTCGAGCGCTGGCTCGCGAGCGGAGCTGCCGACCTCGAAGAGCGCCTCCCGGTCGTGCTCGCAGAACTCGGACTCGAGCTGAGCACCGACGCCCTCATGACCTCGCTCTCCGGCGGGCAGGCCGCGAGAGTCGGCCTCGCCGCCCTCCTGCTCTCCCGTTTCGACATCGTGCTCCTCGACGAGCCGACCAACGACCTCGACCTCGATGGGCTCGAACGACTCGAGGCCTTCATCCAGGGCCTCCGCGGTGGCGTCGTCCTCGTGAGCCACGACCGCGAGTTCCTCGCCAGGAGCGTCACCCGCGTGCTGGAACTCGACCTCGCCCAGCACAGCAACCACGTGTACGGCGGCGGGTACGAGGCGTTCCTCGAGGAGCGGGCAACCGCGAAACGCCACGCGCGCGAGGAGTACGAGGAGTTCGCGGACAAGAAGGCGGACCTCGTCGGGCGGGCCAGGACGCAGCGCGAATGGTCGAGCCAGGGCGTGCGCAACGCCATGCGCAAAGCCCCGGACAACGACAAGATCCGGCGGAAAGCGGCCACGGAGTCGAGCGAGAAGCAGGCGCAGAAAGTGCGTCAGATGGAGAGCCGGATCGCGCGCCTCGACGAGGTCGAGGAGCCGCGCAAGGAGTGGCAGCTGCAGTTCACGATCGGCACGGCTCCACGTTCCAGCTCCGTGGTCTCGACGCTCTCCCGCGCCGAGCTGCACCTCGGGAGCTTCACGTTCGGGCCCGTCTCCGTGCAGGTCGACGCCGGTGACCGCATCGGCATCACCGGCCCGAACGGCGCAGGAAAATCGACGCTCCTCCGCCTGCTGCTCGGGCACATCCAGCCGGACTCGGGAACCGCGAGCCTCGGCTCCAGCGTCGCCCTCGGTGAGATCGACCAGGCACGGGCCGCCCTCACCGGGCCAGCACCGCTCGCGGAGCAGTTCGAAGCACAGGTGCCCGACTGGCCAACCGCCGAGGTGCGCACCCTGCTCGCCAAGTTCGGCCTCAAGGCCGACCATGTCGGACGCCGCGCCGACGAGCTCTCCCCCGGCGAACGAACCCGGGCAGGGCTCGCGCTCCTCCAAGCCCGGGGCGTCAACCTGCTGGTGCTCGACGAGCCGACCAACCACCTCGACCTCGTCGCCATCGAGCAGCTCGAGCAGGCCCTCGAGAGCTACGAGGGCACCCTCCTCCTCGTCACGCACGACCGGCGGATGCTCGAGACCGTGCAGCTCAACCGCGCCTGGCACGTCGAAGGCGGTCAGCTCACGGAACGCTGACCGTCGCGGCCGCGCACCCGGGAGCCTCCGAACGCCGGAGCCTCGCCACAACAGAGCCTCCCGCCGACAGAGCCTCCCGACGCGCACGGCTCGGACCTGGACGCCCGCACGGCTCGCGCCGCCGCACACGTCCTAGGCTGTGCCGCATGGCCACCGTCATCCTCGTCCGACACGGACGCACCACTGCGAACGCGAGCGGGCTGCTCGCGGGACGCACCCCAGGAGTCCTTCTCGACGAGACCGGCCGAGCACAGGCCGCAGCGACCGGGGCTCGCCTCGCCGCGGTGCCCCTGGCACGGCTCGTCACGAGCCCCCTCGAGCGCTGCCTCGAGACAGCTGCAGCCATTCGCGCCCAGCAGCCGACCGCGCCGTTCACGGATGCGCACCTGGAGCCGGCCCTCGACCTCGTCGACGACGACCTCACCGAGTGCGGCTACGGCGCCTGGCAGAACCGGAAGCTCGCCGACCTCGCCAAGGAGGAGCTGTGGGCGAGCGTGCAGACGCAGCCCTCCGCCGTCACCTTCCCCGACGGGGAGTCGATGGCCACCATGCAGTCTCGGGCGGTCGCCGCCGTTCGCCGCCACGACGCGGAGGTCGAGCGCGAGTTCGGCCCCGGCGCCGTGTGGGTCGCCGTGAGCCACGGCGACATCATCAAGTCGATCCTCGCCGACGCCCTCGGCATGCACCTCGACCTGTTCCAGCGCCTCGCGGTCGGCCCCGCCTCCACCTCGATCATCAGCTACGGCAAGGCGCGCCCGAGCGTCCCCATCATCAACTCCGATGCTGGCGACCTCGCCTGGCTCGTCCCGGCCCAGACTTCCCCGGATGGCGCGTCCCACTCGGGCGACGCGACCGTCGGCGGCGGCGCGGGCAGAGCGTCCTGAGCATAGGCTTGAGACCATGACGACCCTCGTGCACGAATTCGACTGGCCGGACCGATTCATCGTCGGCACGCTCGGCAAGCCCGGCGAGCGCACCTTCTACCTGCAAGCCCGCGACGGCGCTCGCGTCATCAGCGTCATCCTCGAGAAGGAGCAGTCGGCGCTGCTCGCCGAGAAGGTCGACGAGATCCTCGACCAGCTGATGCTCGAAGACGGGAACCGCTACAGCGTGCCCAGCTCGACCCCCATCGAGCTCATCGACGAGGAACCGCTCGACACGCCCGTCGACGGTCGCTTCCGCGTGGGAACCATCGGCCTCGGCTGGGAGCCGGCGACCGCGCAGGTCATCCTCGAGGTGATCCCCGTGGTCGAGGTCGAACTCGAGATCGACGCGGATGCGGACACCGAGGCTCTCGAGGCCGAGCTCGCCCGCATGGCGGGCCTCGACGAGCTCGTCGAAGCCGTCGAGCCGGAAGAGCTGCTGCGCGTCCGCATCCCCGTCGGCTCGGCGCGCGCCTTCGCGAAGCGCACCCTCGAGATCGTGGGCGCCGGCCGATCGCTCTGCCCGCGCTGCGGCCTCCCCAAAGACCCCGAAGGCCACGACTGCCCGGCCGACGACGGCCTGTGACCGACCCGGAACCGAACACAGGACCGAACACAGACGTGGCGCACGATGACACGCCCGACGACGGGACCTCGTCGGCCGAGACAACACCGTCCGGGCCGACCCTCGAGCTCACCGCGAGGCTGATGGGCGCCTCCAACGCCTCCTTCGTCGGGAACTACACGGTGCCCGGCGAGGAACCCGTCGAAGTCGTCTACAAGCCCTCACAGGGCGAGCGCCCGCTGTGGGATTTCCCGAACAACGACCTCGCGAAGCGAGAGGTCGCCGCCTACCTCGTCTCCGAGAGCCTCGGCTGGAACATCGTGCCCCGCACCTGGCTCGGCGACGGCCAGTTCGGGCCAGGCACGCTGCAACTGTGGCAGGACATCGACGAAGCTCAAGATGCCGTCGACCTCGTCGACGCCTCCGAGGTGCCCGACACCGGATGGCGGACCGTGCTCACGGGCGAGGACGAGACCGGTCGCGAGGTCGTTCTCGTGCACGAGGACTCCAAGACCATGCGCCACATGGCGATCTTCGACGCCATCGTCAACAACGCGGACCGCAAGGGCGGGCACGTCCTCGCCATGGCAGACGGCCACCGCTACGGCGTCGACCACGGCCTCTCCTTCCACGCCGAACCCAAACTGCGCACCGTGCTCTGGGGGTGGATCGGCGAGGCGTTCACGGGCGAGGAGCTGGCAAGCGTCCGAACGCTCCGGGCCGCGCTCGACGACGGACGCGACTCCGGGCTCGGGGCGCAGTTGGCCAAGCTGCTCTCCGACGTCGAGCTCCACGCGCTCGCAGCGCGCGTCGACCGACTGGTTCAGGACGGCGAGTTCCCCGCCCCTGAAGGCGACATGCCCGCCGCCCCCTGGCCGCTCTTCTGATCGCACGCTCAAGCCGCATCGACCGGCCAGGACGACCTGACGGGCCCGGACGCTCAGGACGCTCTTGACAACCCGGACGCTCTGGGCGCTCTGGACGCTCTGAGCCGACTCCAAACCGTGGAGCCCAGCCTGCTGCCAGCTCGGCTCGCACGCTGACGAATCTGCAGCTGCCCTCGAGTCGACAGACGCAGAGGAGAGAAGCCATGACCAGTCCGGAAGCCGTCGCCCACCCCGAATTCACCCTGCACAGCAACGTCGGGGCTCCCCGCGAGCGCGTCTGGCGCGCGTGGACCGACCCAGACGAGCTCACTCTCTGGCATCACCCGGCCGGGGTCTCGACGCCGCGGGACTCCATCGCCGTCGACGTGCGCGAGGGCGGCACCTACCGGTACACGATGGTGAACGACGAGAACGGTGAGGAGTATCCGACGGCGGGCACCTACCTCCTCGTCGCGGAACCCGACCGGCTCGTCTTCACGTGGGGCTCCCCCGACGACGACCCCGCTGAGTCCCCCGTCGTGGCCGTCGACTTCACCGCGAGCGGCGACGAGACCGAGCTCGCGCTGCGCGTGCGAGGCATCGCGGGCGAGCCGGGTGATGACAACGTCTACGACGGCTGGACCCAGGCCCTCGAGAACCTCGCCAGCCACGTCGCTCACTGACAGATCAAGCGCTGCAGCGCGCGAGGGAGATTTCCGCGTGCCGACCAGGCGCCCGCACGGGTCGCCTGGTCGGCCTTGCGAGACGCGCAGCGGCTGGCAGCCCGTGATCTCTGCCAGCCGGTGATCTGCCAGCCTGCGATCTGCCAGCCCCTCATCCGCCAGCCGAGGTGCGTGAGCCTCGCTGCATCAGCCGACGTGCATCAGCCGCACGGGTTCAGCCATCGTGCGTCAGCCGCGGGGCTTCAGGACGACCTTGATGCATCCATCCGTCTTCTTCTGGAACACCTCGTACATGCGGGGCGCGTCCTCGAGCGGCATACGGTGCGTGACGAGGTCCTCGGTGCCGAGCGGATCGGTGCTGTCCTCGACGAGCGGAAGCAGCTCGGGAATCCACCGCTGCACGTTGCACTGGCCCATGCGCAGCGTCAGCTGCTTGTCGAACATCGTCATGAGCGGCATCGGGTCGGCCGTTCCCGCGTACACCCCGCTGAGCGAGACCGTCCCGCCGCGGCGCACCGCGTCGATGGCCAGCATGACGGCGGAGAGACGGTCGACGCCGACCGTCTCGATGACCTTCTTGGCGAGCGCATCCGGGAGGAGCCCGGCGCCCTTCTGCGCGATCTCGGCGAACCCGCTGCCGTCACCGGCACCGTGCGCCTCCAGCCCGACCGCATCCACGACTGAATCGGGGCCTCGCCCCTCGGTGGCCGCGCGGAGGGACTCGGCGGTCTGCGAGTCGTAGTCGAAGACCTCGACCCCGTAGCGCTCCGCGAGCGCGCGACGCTCGGGCACCGGGTCGACCCCCAGCACCCGGTAGCCGAGGTGCTTCCCGATGCGCGCCGCGAACTGGCCGACCGGTCCGAGCCCGAGGACCGCTAGGGTTCCGCCCGCCGGGACGTTCGCGTACTGGACGCCCTGCCAGGCCGTGGGGAGGATGTCGCTGAGGAACAGGTACCGCTCGTCGGACAGCTCGTGGCCGACCTTGATGGCGTTGTTGTCCGCGAGGCGCACGCGCAGGTACTCCGCCTGCCCGCCTGGCACCGATCCGTAGAGCTCCGTGTAGCCGTACAACTCAGCACCGGTGCCCTGATCTGTGTTCTGCGTCACCTCGCACTGCGTGGAGAGGCCGGAATGACAGGCGACGCAGTCGCCGCAGGCGATCACGAACGGCACGACTACCCGGTCGCCGACGCTGAGCTTCGTCACCCCGTCGCCGACCTCCTCGACGATGCCCATCGTCTCGTGGCCGAGGATGTCGCCCTTCGCGAGGAACGGCCCGAAGACGCTGTACAGGTGCAGGTCGGAGCCGCAGATCGCGGCCGAGGTGACGCGGATGATCGCGTCCCCCGTCTCTTGGATCAGGGGCTTCGGGACCGTCTCGACGGTCACCTTGCCGGTCGACTGCCATGTGAGTGCGCGCATGAGGATTCCTCTCTTCGCGGGAGAACGGGCGCCTGCCTCGAGCGGGCGCCCGGAGATCCCTGGGGTTCGCCCCGAGGCTACGGACCGGCGCCTCTGCGCCGCGCGGGGTTGACTTCCCAGCCGTACCTGCGGCTCGCCGGGAGCTCGCCGAAACGGTAGCGTCGTGCACGTGAGTCGATCGGGAGCACCCTGGAGTGTCGTGCACGCGGAGCGCGAGGCGCTCATCGCGGACCTCGAGCGGCTCGATGACACCGCATGGGCGACCCCCTCCCTCTGCACGGGGTGGACGGTGCACGACGTGCTCGCGCACCTGGTGAACGACGCGAAGACCACGCCGTTCAGCTTCGTCGCGCAGCTCGCGTCGGCGCGCTTCGACTTCGACGCCCTCAACCAGCGCGGCATGGAGGCCGAGCGGCAGGAGCATCCGCGCGACACGCTCGAGCGCTTCCGAGCCGCCGCCGGCCGCACCTCGAGCGCACCGACGCCCGCGGCAACGCGCTACGTGGAAGCGTTCGTGCACGGCGAGGACATCCGCAGGCCCCTCGGCATCACCCACACGTACCCGCGCGCCGCAGTGCTCGAGGCGATCGCCCACCAGCGCAAGACCCCCGTCGCCATGGGCGGCGGCCGGGAGCTCGCTGCCGACCGCACCCTCGTCGCGATCGACGCGGGTGCCACACCAGACCGATCGCTGACGCTCGGCCACGGGCCGGCTGTCAGGGGAAGAGCCATCGACCTGCTCCTGTGGCTGAGCGGTCGCGACGTCGCACCGGAGGCGATCTCATGAACCAGCGGGAACCATCCACCGAGCACGCAGCGTCCAGCTCCGAACGCCACGGCGGGTCCGAACGCCACGGCGGGTCCGAACGCCACGACTCCGCAGGTCACCTCACGAGCACCCACCTCGCGAGCACCCTCGTGCTGGGTGAAGCCCTCGTCGACCTGCTCCCGGGCGACGCCGACTCCCCGGAGGGGCGCGCCCTGCCGGGCGGTTCCCCCATGAACGTCGCCGTGGGGCTCGCGCGTCTCGGCCATCCCTCCCAGCTCGCCGCGCGCCTCGCCGACGACCAGCTCGGGCGCCTCGTACTCACGCACCTCGAGGAGTCCGGCGTCGCGCTCGTCGACGGAGCACTCGACGGCGAGCGCACCTCGACGGCGAAGGCCACCCTCGACGCGCAGGGCAGCGCCAGCTACGAGTTCGACCTCGACTTCTCGCTGCCGACGCCGCACCTCGACGACGTCGAGGTGCTCCACACCGGGTCGATCGGCGCGGTCGTCGACCCTGGCGGCGCCGTCGTCCGTGCGTCCTTTGCCGAGGCCAGAGCGCACGGCGGCATCCTCACGAGCTACGACCCCAACGTGCGCGCGGCCATCATGGGCGACCGCGAGACGGTGCGCGAGCGCGTTGAAGCCCTCGTGGCGCTCAGCCACGTCGTGAAGCTGAGCGACGAAGACGCCGAGTGGCTCTACCCGGGCGTCTCCCCCTCGGAGGTGCTGCGACGCTTCACGACGCTCGGAGCAAGCCTCGCCGTCATGACCCGCGGCGGCGAAGGCGCACTCGCGCGCACGTCACGGCGTGAGCTCACCGTGGAGGCTCCGCCGGTCCGCGTCGTCGACACCGTCGGCGCAGGCGACGCCTTCATGTCCGGACTCCTGCACGCGGTTTCCGCTGCGAGCACCCGCCACGCCCTCGTCGACGGCCTCGATGAAGATGCGTGGGCGGACGCGGCCCTCGCGACCGCCGCACGCAGCGCGGCCGTCACCGTGGCGCGCGCGGGCGCCAACCCACCCTGGCCGCGGGAGCTCGCCGGCGAGGAGCCAGCGCCCCGACTCGGCTAGGGCGCCCCGGGGCCGAGCCTCGGGGTGGAGGCTGGTGATCGGGGATCCGGCGCTCAGGTTCTGACGCTCGGCGACGGGCGCGTGGCAGCGTGCGCGGGCTAAGAGACACCGACCGATGGGCACCGAGCGCTCCGTTGTCGTCACGACAGGACAAAACCGAGTTCGGGCCTAGACTTTTCTGATGCTCGAGCTGCTCCCCCAACTCCCCACGTTCGCCTGGGTGCTGCTCGCCGTCGCCGCGTTTGCCGTCGGCGTCTCGAAGACCGCCCTGCCGGGGGTCACGACGCTCTCCGTCGCGACGTTCGCCGCGGTCCTCCCCGCCAAGCAGTCGACCGGGGCGCTGCTCGTGCTCCTCATCGTCGGCGACATGTTCGCCCTGTGGACCTACCGCCGCCACGCCGACTGGCCGACCCTCGTCAAGCTCATCCCGGCCGTCGCCGTCGGCCTGCTCGCCGGTGCCGCGTTCCTCGCGTTCGCCGACGACAGCTGGGTTCGCCGTGTCATCGGCATCATCCTGCTCATCCTCGTCACGATCACCGTGTGGCGCCGCTACCGCACCCCGGAGACGCCGAGCGATCGAGCCGCGAAGATCGCCCGCGCGGGGTACGGCTCCCTCGGCGGGTTCACGACCATGGTCGCCAACGCCGGCGGGCCGGTCATGGCGATGTACTTCCTGGCCGCGAAGTTCCCCGTGAAGGCCTTCCTGGGGACGGCCGCCTGGTTCTTCGCGATCGTCAACATCGCCAAGCTGCCGTTCTCGGTCGGCCTCGGGCTCATCACTCCGGGCACCCTCGTGCTCGACCTGCTGCTCGTGCCGCTCCTCATCGGCGGGGCCTTCCTCGGGCGCTGGCTCGCGCCCCGCCTGAGCCAGAAGGTCTTCGACCGCATCGTGCTCGTGCTCACGGTCGCCGGCGCCGTCTACCTGCTCGTCTGAGGTCTGAGATCGCTGGTCGGCTGGGAACGCTGTTCGCCGGTGATCGCTCCTCGCCTCCGGCCGCCAGCCCGCACCTGCTAGGGCGAGCGCCGGAAGAGCGCCTTCAAGCGTGACACGTGGCGGTCGGTGAACTCGTTCGAGAGCTTCATGGTCTCGGCGGACAGGTCGCCGCCGGACACGATCGACCGGAGTGTCGCCTCGGCGCGCTCCTGCTGGGTGGGCGCTGGCGGCTCGGTCTCGTCGGCGAGTTCGGATGGGACCTGGTCAGCATCAGCCATGACGGCAAGGCTACACAGCAGCTAGGCAGCCCCTGCGGCCTCGCCATCGCAGGCTCCGCCGAACTCCCGCAGCCAGCGGATGCCCGCCTCGCGCGTGCGACTGACGCCCTTGTACTCGGCCATGTCCTCCGGGAGCTCCTCGAGCACATCCGCCGTCCGCGCCGCCCACTCCGGCACCGTCGCGAGCGCCGCGAACGGCAGCAGGTAGCTGCGGATCAGGAACATGATGGCGTTCGACTCTGCCAGGCGGATGAGGTGCTGCACCTCGGTTCGCAGGTGGAGTCGCGTGCCGACGTCCGCGAGCGGCCCATCGACGAGCGAGGTCCTGTCCGGCCCCCACTCGGGGTACGTCTCCGTCGACGTGTCCAGCTTCCCATCCACGGTCAGAGTCCAGTTCGTGCGCCGGTAGCTCTGTCCAGGCTCGAGCCGCATGAGAAACGCCTGGGCCCGAGGGATGACCCCCTCTTCGTGCACGCGAGGCACCGGTCCGTGGATCTCGAGGAACGACATGCCCACGTCGAAGCCGAACGACCAGTCCGCGGCGAACGTCACGAGCCCGGCGTCGGCCCAGAGCTCGTCGTCGCGCTGGTCGAGGAGCACGACGTCCTCCTGCATCTGCTGGCCGATGAACCCGAGGGGCCCCTCCGGCATCGAGGAGGACTCACCGACCGCGAAGCAGCGGTCGATGCCGAGGAGTCCGTTGTGCCAGTGCCAGCCACCGCCCTCACGCGTGAGGCTCATGTGCTCGGGGTAGGCCTCGGAGAGCCGCTCCATGAGCACGAACATCGCATCCCACGCGGCGGGCACCATGTGCGGCAGGCACTGCAGCCGCGAGGGGTCGGCGCTGAGGATGCGGGCCCGCTCAGCGAGCTCGCCACGGTAGGCATGGTCGATATCGACCGGATGCTCGCCCCAGGTGCCGACCGGTGTCGCGCGGGGCACCGAGGCGGGCTCCACGTTCGTGCTGTACCGGTAGGTCTCCTTGGGGAACGGGAAGGGGAATCCGGCGACGGCGACCGAATGGTCGACCTCGCTGGCGGCGAATGCGGTCACAGTTCAAGCTCCAGGATCTCGCCTCTCGGGCGGGAGACGCACGGCATGAGGCAGTCGCCGCGGCCCTTCTCCTCTTCGGTGAGGAAGCTGTCGCGGTGCTCGATGCCGGCCGTCTCCGCGCCGCGCGCCGGTCTGACGCCGACGCGACACTCCCCGCAGACGCCCTGCCTGCAGAGGTTCGGCACCGGAACGTTCTCGGCGAGCAGGGCGTCGAGGAGCGTCGTGCCCGACTCGACGCGGATCGTCCGACCGAGGCCGAGGAGCCGCGCGTCGAACGCTTCGCCTGGCTCGAGCTCTGGAGCCGTGAAGGCCTCAGCGTGGATGCGCGCCTCGGGCCACCCGGCGGTGAGCGCCGCGTCGCGGACGGCGTCGATCATGGCCACCGGCCCGCACACGTAGAGGTGGGTGCCGAGGGGCTGGTCGAGGAGCGCGTGGTCAAGGTGCTCGCCCAACGCGGTCCTGCTGCCGCAGACGGTGAGACGCCCGCCGCTGAGGCGCTCGAGCTCCTCACGGTGCGCACCCCCGCCGGCGCCGAACGCGTAGACCACTTCGAACGAGCGACCCCACTCGGCCGCCGCCCTCGCGTGGGACAGGATCGGCGTGACGCCGATGCCGCCCGCGACGAGCAGGTGATGGCGCGCGGACAGCACGGGCGGGAACGCACTCGAGGGCGCACTGACCGTGACGGGGTCGCCGATCCTGCGGTCGTGCATCCACCGCGACCCGCCCCGCCCGCGGTCGTCGAGCCGCACCGAGACGGAGTAGTGGCCGGGGCGGCGACCGGGGCCGGTCAGCGAGTAGGAGTTGCGCGACCCGTCGCCGAGCCGCACCGCGATGCTGCTCCCCGGCGCGAACGACGGCAGCACGCGGCCCGCCGCGTCCCGCAGCTCGATGGCGCGGACGCCGACGCAGAGCTCGCTGATACCGGCGACGACCAGGTCGAGGACGGCGCCGCTCACGCGAGGGCCAGTTCTGAGCGCTCACGCGTGACGGGGCGGCGACCCGCCGAGGGGTGCTCGGCGGGGTCCTGATCGGCAGGCTCCTGCTCGGCACGGCCCTGCACGGCACTGCCCTGCTCGGCACGGCCCCGCTCGGCTGGTTCAAGCTCGGCACTGCCCTGCTCTGCGCCGGCGAAGTACCCCAGGTAGGCGCCCTGTCGACGCGAATAGTGGTGGTACACGGTGAGCGCGATGCCGCATCCCCCGCAGGCCACCAGCTCGGCCGGTGCGGCCGACTCAGACAGCTCAGACAGCTCGGACGGCTGCGCCGAATCCGCCGGACCCGCCGGACCACTCGCGTGCGGCGCCGTCGTGCGCGTCTTCGCGTGGCAGTGGCCGCAGTACACCGTGACCTGCGCGTCGCTCTGCCCGGGCGCCGCCAGCACGAACTCGATCTCCTCGTCGAGGACACCCGCCTCGTGCAGGATCGCCCGCAAGGCACCGAGAGCGGCCTCGTCGCCGCCGACGCGGAACCGCCACCCGGTCCGGGCCCGCGCGAGCGCGGCGTCGACCCGTGCTCGGGATGCCGGCGAGGCCAAGTCCCCGAGCTCGACGATGATGCCGTCGCCGGTATCGGCCTCATCCACGGTGTCGACGAGGAACGTGATGCGGCGGGCGCGAGCGTCCTCGCCCCGGTCGGGATCCACGTCCCTGCTGCTCCCCGAGGCCAGCAGCCGCCGCCAGCGAGACGAGCTCGTCGCGGCCAGACTCACGCCAGGGGCGACCTCGGTCACGACCGCCTCAGCGCCCGCCACCGGTTCCACGACTGTCGCCTCCATCATGGTCAGGGCGCGACGGAGCGGTGGCCGACGTAGAACGCGAGCGCCGAATCCTCGGTGCTGAAGAGGATGCGGGATCCCTTCGGGAAGAAGATCGCGTCCCGCGGGCCCGCGAACGAGACCTGCCCCGTGTCGACGTTCTCCAGGCGGAACGTGCCGGAGAGCACGACCTTCATCTCGTCGTAGTCGTAGAAGTAGTCGAGCGGCGCATCGGTGTGGTTCAACGCGAAGTAGCCCGCCGACATGGCGGATCCGTCGGGGTTCGAGTAGACGTCCGCGATGTAGCCATCGGTGCCCGGATACTGCTCGAGCGGCATCCGGGGCAGCTCGGACCAGAAGTCCGGGGTCACCCGGAACGGCGGTACGGCGGTGGTCACGGCGTCGACGCTCAGGAATTCAGTGCTCATGAATCAAGTATCGAGTGAACACAGTTTCCCACGTGTAAACAGTGGTGGTCGATCGTGTGGCGGTCGAGTCCTCAGCTTCCGGACTCGTCGAGAGCGTCGAGATCACTGAGCGCCTCCCGGGCGCGCTGCAGACGAGCCTCCTCGGGCTCATCCCACCAGCGTGGGCCGCGCTCCCCGAGCCCGTGCTTGGCAAAGCCGACCCTCGTCCGAGCCTCGGCCACCGCGGCATCGTCACCTCGGCGCTTCGCAGCGCCGACGCCGGAACGGCCGCGCCCGAGATGCGACTTCAGGCGCTCCACCATGTCCGCAGGCAGCGCCGGGTCGGCGCGACGCCAGCGGCGACCCTCGACGACCAGCCACCGATCGTCGTCCTGCGCAGCGTCGTCGTCCTGCGCAGCGTCGCCGCCCTGTGCAGCGGCATCAGGCTGCTCAGCCCCACGGCCTCCGCGGCCCGCGTCTCCCTCGTCTCCGTCGTCGCCCATGGGCGCCGAGCCTACGCGGCGTGCGAGCTCCCGTGCCCGGGGATGGCGTCGATGAGCTTGCGGGTGTAGGGCTCCTGCGGCTTCATGAGGATGTCCCCGGTCTTCCCGAGCTCGACGAGCACCCCGTTCTTCATGACGGCGACCCGGTCGGAGATCTGTGCGACGACCGCGAGGTCGTGCGTGATGAACAGGTAGGTGAGGTCGTTCTCCTGCTGGAGCTCGGTGAGCAGGTCGAGGATCTGCGCCTGCACCGACACGTCGAGCGCTGAGACGGCCTCGTCGAGGACGATGAACTCCGGCTCAAGGGCCAGCGCCCTTGCGATCGCCACACGCTGGCGCTGACCGCCGGAGAGCTCGTCGGGCCCCCGGTTGAGGAACAGCTGCGGCAGTGCGACCTGGTCGAGGAGCTCCCGCACCCGCTTCGCACGCGACTTCGAGTCGCCGAGCTTGAACGAGACGAGCGGTTCCGCGATGAGCTGCTCGATCGAGAAGCGCGGGTTGAGGGAGGCGTACGGGCTCTGGTAGACCATCTGGAACCTGCGCCGGAGCGCACGCAGCCGCTCCCCCTCGAGGTCGGTGATGTCCTGGTCGTCGAAGACGATTCGGCCGGAGGTGGGCTTCTCGAGGCGCAGCACGAGCCGCGCGGTCGTGCTCTTGCCCGAGCCGGACTCCCCAACCACTGCGAGCGTCTCCCCGCGGTGCAGGTCGAAGCTCATGTTGTCGACGGCCGTCAGGGTCCTCTTGCCGCCGCGCCCACCAGGCAGGGCGAACTCCTTCGTGAGGTTCTCGACCCGCAGGAGCGGCGAACTGATGTCGGGAACGCCGGCACGCGCATCCGTGGCCTGCCCGCTCTTCGCCCCCGCGGCCGCTCCCGTCACCGCGCCTGCGGCCCTACCGGTCGCCTTGTCCGTCACGAGCACGGTGCGCGCCTCGTGGCTGTGGAGACTTGGGGCCGCGCGCAGGAGCTTCTTCGTGTAGTCGTGCTGCGGGCGGAGCATGACGTCGTCGGCGGTGCCGGTCTCGACGATCTCCCCCTTGCGCATGACGATGATGCGGTCGGCGCGGTCGGCGGCGACCCCGAGGTCGTGCGTGATCATGAGCACCGCGGTGCCCAGCTCCTGCACAAGAGAGTCGATGTGGTCGAGGATCTGCTTCTGCACCGTGACGTCGAGCGCACTCGTCGGCTCATCCGCGATGACCATCTCGGGCTGACCAGCAAGCGCCGTCGCGATGAGCGCGCGCTGCTTCATGCCGCCGGAGAACTCGTGCGGGTACTGCTGCGCGCGGGCGGCGGGCTCGGTGAGCCCGGCCATGTCGAGCAGGCGCACCGCCTCGGCGTGGGCGTCCTTCCGGCTCGCGAGTCCGTGGATGAGCAGCGGCTCCGCGACCTGCGCGCCGACCTTCGTCGTCGGGTTGAGCGACAGGGCCGGGTCCTGCGGGACGAGCCCGATGCGGCGACCGCGGATGCCGCGCCACTGCGCGTCACTGAACCCCTGGATGGGCTCACCGTCGAACTTGATCTCTCCCGACGTCACAGTCGCGTTGGGCGCGAGCAGGTTGATGAGCGCGTGCGCGACGGTGCTCTTGCCGGAGCCCGACTCCCCCACGACCGCGAGGACCTCCCCCGCGTACAGCTCGAAGGAGACACCCCGGACGGCGTCGACGGCTCGGCCGCCGATGCCGTAGGAGATGCAGAGGTCGCGCACGGAGAGGAGCATGGGCCTCCCGGCCTTGTCGTCGTTCGCCACCAGGTCGGGCTGGGGAGCATCGGCTCGCCCCGCCGCCTCGGCCAGTTCTTCGGCCTGGAGCTGCTGCTGCGTCATTCGCTGGTCCATTCTCACACCTCGTCGTGTTGGATTGGTTGCTCTGGGTGCTCGTGCGTCGCCCGCTAGGCGCGGACGAGCGCCGGCCGCTTCGGGTGGAATGCCCACTCGGGCATGAAGGTCTTCATCGCGAACGCGTCGTCGCGCGCCGAGTTCTCGAGACCCCGGTAGAGCTCGTTCGCGCGGCGGACGGCATCGTCGTCGAGCGTGACCCCGAGGCCGGGGGCCGTCGGCACGCGGATGACGCCGTCCTCGATCTTCGGGGCTGCCGTCGTGAGCTCCTCCCCGTCCTGCCAGATCCAGTGCGTGTCGATCGCCGTCGGCGTTCCCGGGGCGGCGGCCGCGACGTGCGTGAACATGGCGAGGCTCACGTCGAAGTGGTTGTTGGAGTGGGAGCCCCACGTGAGGCCGAGCTCGTCGCAGAGCTGGGCGACGCGCACGGATCCGCTCATGGTCCAGAAATGCGGGTCGGCGAGCGGGATGTCGACGGCCTGCGAGCGGATGGCGTGGCCGAGCTCGCGCCAGTCGGTCGCGATCATGTTCGTTGCCGTCCGCATGCCCGTCGCACGACGGAACTCGGCCATGACCTCACGGCCCGAGTAGCCGCTCTCAGCGCCGACCGGGTCCTCGGCGTAGGCGAGGACCCGCTTGAGGTCCGGGCCGAGGCGCAGGGCTTCCGCGAGCGGCCAGGAGCCGTTCGGGTCGAGCGTGATTCGGGCATCCGGGAACGCGGCGGCGAGGTCGGCGACGACCCCAGCCTCGACGGCTGGCTCCAGCACGCCACCCTTCAGCTTGAAGTCGCGGAACCCGTAGCGCTCCTGCGCTGCCGTCGCGAGCCGGACGACCCCGTCGCTGTCGAGTGCCGTCTCGCGTCGCACCCGACCCCACGCGTCCCTGTCGTCGTCACCGCGCAGATAGTCGAGGCCGGTGGCGTCGGGGTCGCCGACGAAGAAGAGGTAGCCGAGCACGTCAACCGCTTCGCGCTGCCTGCCCTCGCCCAGGAGGGACGAGATGGGCAGGCCGAGCTGCTGGCCGAGGAGGTCGAGCAGCGCGCACTCCCAGGCGGTGACGACGTGCACGGTGGTGCGGAGGTCGAACGTCTGCGCGCCGCGTCCCGCGCTGTCCTGCCAGGCGAATTCCTCGTTGACGCTGCGGAGGATCGCCCGGTAGTCGGCCACCGGCCTGCCGACGATGAGCTCCGCAGAGGCCACGAGCGTGGAGCGGATGCTCTCACCGCCCGGCACCTCGCCGATGCCGACGCGCCCGTCGCTGTCCGTGAGCTTCACGAGGTTGCGTGTGAAGAGGGGCGCGTGGGCTCCGCTGAGATTCAGCAGCATGCTGTCGTGGCCCGCCACGGGGATCACGTCCCACTTCTCGACCGTCACCTGGTTCATAGCTCCGCCTCCATCGCCGCGCTGACTGGTCACGCGTGGCGTTGGCCACGGTGCCGTATTGCCACTCTAAAGAGCAGCATCCATTCGATCGAGGGCGTATTCGGCATGATCGGATGCGCCTTCGGCATCGATCGCGAAGGGCCGACCCTGGACCCGGCGCCTCACGCGTGGCGCTGCATCAGCTCGACGACCGCCTTCACGAGCGGGTTCTCGGAATCCTCGCGCCACGCGATATCGAGGTGCACGCGGTTATAGGGCTCAGAGCGGTCGCCGTCGGCGACCGGCCGGCAGATGACGCCGTCCGGGGCGAGCTGCGTCGCCGACTCCGGGATGAGTGCCACGCCGATGCCGGCGTTCACGAGGGCGAGCAGCGCGGGAACCTGGCCGGCGTACTGGACGATGCGCGGGTGGCTCGAGGAGGCGACGAACATGCTGAGCAGCAGGTCGTGGAAGTAGCGCGCACCGCCCGGCGAGTACATGAGCAGCGCCTCGTCGTTGAGGTCGCTCAGGAAGATGGGTCCGCTGAACTCCGCGAGCCTCGAGCCCTTCGGGAGGGCGAGCACCAGACGCTCCGTCAGCACCGTCGTCGACTGCACGCCGGGCCGGTCACGCATGGGACGCAGCAGGCCGATGTCGACCGTCCCGCGCTCGAGCTCATCCATTTGGTCGACCGTCACCGACTCCTGCAGGATGAGCTGGAGGCCCGGCAGCTCCTCGGCCGCCGCCCGAAGCAGCTTGGGGAGCACGCTGTGCGCGGCGACCGCCGTGTAGCCCACCGTGAGCGTGCCCGTCGCACCCTCGCCGACCGCGCGAACGTCGGCGGCCGCCTTCGCCGACAGGTCGATGAGCTTGCGAGCGCTCGGCAGCAGCGTGCGCCCCGCCTCCGTGAGCGCGACCCGACGGCTCGTGCGCACGAAGAGCTGCGTGTCGAGCTCGCGCTCGAGCTGCTGGATCTGACGGCTGATGGGCGGCTGCGTCATCCGGAGCCGCTCGGCGGCCGCCCCGAAGTGCAGCTCCTCGGCGACAGCGACGAAGCACTCAAGCTGGACCAGGGTAAACATCAATTCACTCCCAACATTGATTCATCCACACTTTAGTTTGTTTGCGCATCCATAAGACCATAGCGTCGCAGATAGCCGGGCAAACAACTCGGAACAGCCGCACCGTGCAACGACGCACCGCGGAGACACGCAACTAAGGAGATCGACGTGCTCGACAGAATCCTCTTCTTCCCGGTCACCCCCTTCACGGCTGACGATGCCGTCGATGTCGCAGCCCTCGCGCAGCACCTCGAACAGGGCCTCGCCCACGAGCCCGGCGGCATCTTCATCGCCTGCGGCACCGGCGAGTTCCACGCCCTGAGCCTCGACGAGTACACGACCGTCGTCGACACCGCCGTGAAGACCACCAAGAAGGCGACCCCCGTCTTCGCGGGAGCCGGCGGCACGGTCGCCGACGCGAAGGCGCAGGTGCGCAGCGCGGAAGCCGTCGGCGCCGACGGCATCCTCCTCCTCCCGCCCTACCTCGTCGCAGGCCCGAGCGAGGGGCTCGTCGCCTACGTCGAGGAGGTCGCCGGGGCCACGACGCTCCCCGTCATCGTCTACCACCGCAGCACCGCCCGCTTCGACGAGCACAGCGCCGTCACCGTCTCGCGCATCTCGAACGTCATCGGCCTCAAGGACGGCGTCGGCGACATCGACCTCATGTCGCGCATCGTGCGCTCCGTCACCGACGACGCCCAGTCGCGCGGCGAGGACTTCCTCTTCTTCAACGGCCTCCCCACGGCGGAGATCGCGCAGGAGGCCTACAAGGCCATCGGCGTGCCCTTGTACTCCTCCGCATCCTTCGCGTTCGCGCCCGACATCGCCCTGGCGTTCTACGACGCGGTCGAGTCGGGCGACAAGGAACGCCTCGCCGAGCTCAACCGCAGCTTCTACCACCCGCTCGTCCGCCTTCGGAACTCGGTTCCCGGGTACGCCGTCTCGCTCGTCAAGGAAGCCACCAAGCTGTCGGGCATCGACGCCGGCCACGTGCGAGCGCCCCTCATCGACGCCAAGCCGGAGCACGTCACCGAGCTGAAGCGACTCATCGACGACACGAGGGCACTCCTCGCCAAGCGCGCCGATTCCCCCACGGAGCAGGACCGCGTCGCAGCCACCGTCGCCTGACGCTGAGCTGAGGTCACCCGATTGTGCCCGGCGGGCACAATCGGGTGCGCCCAGCTGAGACCACCGACCGCGACGTTCAACGACGAACCGAGGGAGACGACATGACCGCGTCGAGCACGACCACGCAGACCGCAGCCGCTTCAGCAGCAGAGACCGGGCACCCACAGCCCTTCGACCGGAACCCGGGGAACGAGATCGCGAGCGTCACGATCACGCCGGTCGCCTTCAAGGACCCGCCGCTGCTGAACACGGTCGGCGTCCACGAGCCGTACGCGCTGCGCGCGATCGTGCAGGTCCGGACACGAGCCGGGCTCACGGGGCTCGGCGAGACCTACGGGGATGCACCCCACCTGCACCGTCTCTCCCTCGCCGCGGATGCCGTCGTCGGCGTGAACGTGTTCGACACCAACCGGCTGCGCTTCCAGGTGGCCGCGGCCCTCGTCGCCGACACCTCGCAGGGCGGGCACGGCATGAGCGGCATGGTGACCGGGTCGAGCACCGCCGACCGCGTCCTCTCCCCCTTCGACGTCGCCGCCCTAGACCTGCAGGGCAAGATCCTCGGAGTGCCAGTCAGCTCGCTCCTCGGGGGCGCACTCCGGCCGGAGGTCGCCTTCAGCGGCTACCTGTTTTACAAATGGGCCGGCCATCCCCCCGCTCCGGGTGGGTCCTCCAAGTGGGCCGGCCACCCCGGCGCTGGCGACGACGAGTTCGGCGAAGCCCTCACCCCCGAGGGAATCGTCGAGCAGGCACGCCAGCTGGTGGACGGCTACGGCTTCACCGCCCTCAAGCTCAAGGGCGGCGTCTTCGAACCCGACCAGGAGATCGCCGCGATCCTCGCCCTCGCCGACGCCTTCCCAAACCTGGGGCTCCGTCTCGACCCGAACGCCGCCTGGAGCGTCGACACGTCGCTGCGCGTCGCCAAGGCCCTCGAATCGTCGCTCGAGTACCTCGAGGACCCGACCCCCGGCCTCGCCGGCATGGCCGAGGTGCGACGCGGCACGACGCTGCCGCTCGCCACCAACATGTGCGTCGTGAGCTTCGCCGACGTGAAGCCCGCCGTCGAGCAGGGCTCCATCGACATCGTGCTCTCCGACCACCACTTCTGGGGTGGGCTCACCCGCTCGCGCACCCTCGGCGGGCTCGCCGAGTCGCTCGACTGGGGCCTGTCCATGCACTCCAACTCGCACCTCGGCATCAGCCTCGCCGCCATGGTGCACCTCGCCTCCGCGACCCCGTCGCTCAGCTACGCGTGCGATACCCACTGGCCGTGGAAGCAGGCAGACGAGGACGTCGTCACGCACGACCTCTCGTTCGTGAACGGCGCGGTCCGGGTGCCCACCGGTCCCGGCCTCGGCGTCGAGCTCGACGAGGACGGCCTCGCGAAGCTGCACGAGCAGTTCCTGGCGAGCGGCATCACGCAGCGCGACGACACCGGCTACATGCAGCGCTTCCAGCCCGACTACACCGTCGCCAGCCCACGCTGGTAGCCCCGAGCCCCGCCGCCCCTTCGAGAGAGCCGGAGACCGCCATGCGCATCCTCGTGACCGACCCGATCATCGCCCGCTTCGCGGAGCTCCTCGCCCGCACCGAGCGGGAGCACGAATGGAGCTTCGCGGCCGAGCTCGGCCCCGCGGAGCTGGAGGACTCGCTCCGCGGGGCCGACATCGTCATCGCCTCCGTGCTCACCGCCCAGCAGGCGTCGTCACTCCGACCCGACGCGCTCCTCCACGTCACCGGCGCGGGGGCCGACCGAGTGAGCGTCGACGCCCTGCCACCGGGGGTGACGATCTGCAACACCGGCCATCACGGCGCGGCCATCGCCGAGCACGTCGTCATGACGGCGCTCATGCTGCGCCGGCGAGCCCTGCAAGCGGATGCGCAGATGCGCGCGGGCGAGTGGCGCACCATCGGCAACGACGCGAGCATCCCCTTCCACC
This sequence comes from Pseudoclavibacter sp. RFBG4, assembly GCF_002931515.1. Lineage (NCBI taxonomy): Bacteria > Bacillati > Actinomycetota > Actinomycetes > Micrococcales > Microbacteriaceae > Pseudoclavibacter > Pseudoclavibacter sp. RFBG4. The sequence goes on from NZ_PSYC01000028.1 coordinate 65,356, forward strand.
CGATGCTGCGCGGCACCACCCTCGGGCTCCTCGGAGTCGGCGAGATCGGCACCGAGGTGGGTCGCCTCGCGCAGGCCCTCGGCATGCGCCTCATCGCGCTCCGGCGGCGGCCGGATGCTCCCCGTCCCGACGGGCTCGACCTCGCAGAGGTCTTCGGGCCAGACCGACTGCTCGACTTCGTGGCGGCGTCCGACGTGCTCGTCGTCTCCATCCCCCTCTCGGAGCGCACGCGCGGCACGATCGGCGCCGCCGAGCTCGCTGCCGCGAAGCCCGAGCTGGTGCTCATCAACGTGGCGCGCGGCGGGGTCGTCGACGAAGACGCCCTCTTCGACGCGCTCGCCGAGGGACGCATCGCCGGCGCCGGCATCGACGTGTGGTGGGACGCGCCGGATGCGGACGGCCACGCTCCCGCGTCGGTCGAGCGCTTCTCGCCCCTCGCCAACACGGTGCTCACGCCTCACCACTCCGGCCACGCCCGCCAGGTCTTCGAGCTGCGGGCCGCCGACATCGCCCGCAACATCGACCTGCGCGCGGCCGGCCTGCCCCTGGAGCGCGTCATCCGCTAGCCCCCTTCCTGCGCCTGCCCCTGCCCTGCCCTGCCCTTCCCAGCCGCAGGCTCACGGGGAGATGGTGTCGCGGATGCTGCGGTGCGTACGCGTCCGCCCGGTCGCCCAGGCCTGTGGATTCAGCACCCACACCCAGCCCAACAAGTGCGCAACCCCCAGGTCTGCACAGCACGCCCCGCACCCCCACAAACCTGGGACTTCAGCACCCACGCCCGGCCCAACAAGTGCGCAACCCCCAAGTCTGCACAGCACGCCCGGCGCCCCCGCGCCCCCACAAACCTGGGACTTCAGCACCCACACCCAGCCCAGCACGTGCGCAACCCCCAGGTCTGCAAGCACAGCACGCACAGCACGCCCGGCGCCCCTACAGACCTGAGGGTTCACGTCAGAGGCTGCCCGGCAGGATGCGCGAGCCCCAGGTCTGCGCTGCAAGGGAGCGGACACAGAAGCAGGCGCAGGCGCAGAAGCAGGCGCACACAGGCGCGGGCGCGGGCGCGAGCGCTCAGGTGAGCAGCTGCACGAGCTGCGTCGCCACGAGGAGCGCGCAGCCGAGGAGGGATGCGCCGAGCGCGAGGCGCTTCGTGCGCGTCTTGTCGAGATGCGGCGTGATGAACCTGCTCGCGACGAAGCCGAGCAGCACGACGGGGATCATCCACACGACGACGAGCCACGTCTGCGGGGCGACCGCGCCGAAGGCGAGCAGCAGGCCGAACGAGATGATCGACCCGACGAGCAGGAACGCCGACAGCGTGCCGCGCAGGCGAGCCGAGTCCGAGCCCTGCCAGATGATGGCCATCGGCGCCCCGCCGATGGAGGTGGTGGTGCCCATGACGCCGGATGCGGCACCCGCCACGATCTGCGACCACCTGGTGACCTTCGGAGCCCACCCGCGCAGCGAGAACACGACACCGGTGACGACGGTCGCGACCACCACCCACGAGAGCACGGCGGGTGCCATGACCGTGACGAGCAGCGCCCCCGCGACGCTGCCGGGAACGCGGCCGACGAGAGCCCAGCCCGCGCCCCGCAGGTCGAGCGAGTCCTTCTCGGCGACCGTCACGATCGAGGTGAGGAGGATCGACATGATGATGACGGTCGCCGGCAGGAGGGCCGGGTCGATGAGCGCGATGAACGGGGCGGCGAGCATCCCCATGCCGAAGCCGATGCCGGCCTGCAGGCAGGAGGCGGCGAGGAAGATGACGACGAGCGCAACCCACTCGGCCGGAGTCATCGTGCGACTCCGGCCGAGTGGGTTGCTGCGGCACCAACCGCAGGCTCGGACTGCAGCTCCTGGATGAGGTTCACACCTCGCCGGCGGGCTCGCGCGTGGGGAGCGCCGGGCGGTGCTTCACCTTGGTGGCCTTCTGCATGAGGCGCCACTTCTGGTTCGGGTCGGTCGCGATGCGCAGCCAGGAGGCGAGCACGTTCGCGGCGACGGCCGTGATGACGATCGCGAGGCCGGGAAGCACCGAGAGCCACCACGCCTGCTGCAGGTACTGGCGTCCCTGCGCCACCATGAGGCCCCAGCTGACGTCTGGCGACTGCACGCCGATGCCGAGGAAGCTCAGCGACGACTCCGCGAGCATGACGTAGCAGAACTCGAGCGTCGCGAGCGTGACGAGGGTCGGCACGACGTTCGGCACGATGTGGCGGAAGATGATGCTCCGCGGCTTGGTCCCGAAGTTGGTCGCCGCATCCACGAACATGCGCGAACGCAGCTCAGCGGCCTCGGCCCGCGCGGTACGCAGGTAGATCGGGATGCGGGTCAGCGCGAGCACCGCCACGATGTTCGCGAGGCTCGGGTTGAAGACGTACAGGATGACGACGGCGAGCAGCAGCGACGGGAAGCTCATGATGATGTCGGCGATGCGCATCGACACCGACTCGCGCCAGCCCCGGAAGTAGCCGGCCCAGACGCCCCAGATGGAGCCGATGATGAGCGCCACGAGCACGGCGGGCACCGCGACGCCGAGCGTCGTCCCCGTCGCGATGACGAGGCGCGCCAGCATGCTGCGGCCGAGCGAGTCGCTGCCGAGGATGAACGCCCAGCCGTTGTCGAGGCTGAACGGGGCCAGGTTGATCGCCGTGAGGTCCTGCTTCGACGCGAGCTCGCCCACCATGAGCGGGCCGAAGACCGCCACGACGGCCACGACGGCGAGGACGGCGGCCGCGACCGTCGCGACCTTGTCCTTGAGCAGCAGCGTGAACATGGAGGGCCGCTCGGCGACGTTCCGCTCGCGCTTCTCCTTCTGCAGGAGCACGTTCGTCGTCGCGGGGGGCTGCTGCGCGGCGGCTCCCGTGCTCGGGCCGCCCGAGATCGGTGGGTTCTGGGGGTCAGACATGCGCCTTGCCCTTCTCTGCGTTGCTGCCGGAGGTGCGAGCGGCAGCTCCGGCCGCATCCCGCTTGTCGTCCTTGTTCGTCGGGCGGATGCGCGATTGCTTCGCGGCGGGCCTGACCCGCGGGTCAAGGAGCGCGTAGCCGAGGTCGATGAGGATGTTGAGGATGAAGATCGACAGGGCCGTGATGAGCACGGCGGCCTGCAGCACGGCGAAGTCGCGTTGCAGGATCGAGTCGATCATGAGCTTTCCGATGCCGGGCCAGCCGAAGATCGTCTCGACGACGACCGCGCCGTTGATGAGGCCGACCGTGAGGTCACCCGCCACCGTCAGAGCTGGGGCCGCCGCGTTGCGCAGCGCGTGCTTGAACACGACGCGGAGCTGGCCTGCGCCCTTGCTGCGGGCCACCTTGATGAACGGCTGCCCGAGCACGCTCACCATGGAGCCGCGGACGATCTGCGTGAGCACACCGACGGGCCTCAGCATGAGCGTCGCTATGGGGAGGATCCAGGAGAGCCCGCCGCTGTCGACGCCCGAGGTGGGCAGCCAGCCGAGCGTGATCGCGAAGATCCAGATGCCCATGATGGCCAGCCAGAAGTCCGGAACGCTGGCGGCGGCCATCGAGAAGAAGCTCGCGATGCGGTCGGCGACGCCGTTGGGCTTGAGCGCCGCCCAGCTGCCGATGATGACGGCGAGGACCACGGTGAGGAGCATCGTGACGCCGGCCAGCTGCAGCGTGGCCGGGAAGGCCCGCAGCACCATGGCTGCTGCGGGCTCTCCCGTTCGGAGGGACTCGCCGAAGTCGAAGCGCAGCACCCCGGAGAAGTAGTTGACGATCTGCATCCACAGCGGCTGGTCGAGCCCGTTGCGGACCGCGAAGTCCTCTTTCATCTGCTCCGTCGCGTTGAGCGGCAGGTACAGGCTCGCCGGGTTTCCGGTGAGGCGAGCCAGGATGAACACGCCGAGGACGACGGCCACGAGCGGCAGCAGGCTGGAGACGATTCTGGTTCTGAGATAAGTCCACATGAGCGGCTGCTTTCTCCAGGGTGGCGGACGGCCGTCAGGCCGCTGGCTTCACCTCGGCGATGCGCAGCTCGTCGCCGCTCGCCGAGTTCGGCTCGTAGGTGATGCCAGACGCGATGCCGAGGAGGCCCGTCTGGTGCGCGATGTGCGCGAACTGCACGATCTCCTCGTTCTGGTCGGCGAAGATCTGCTCGTACGCCGTCTGTCGCTCGTCGCCGGAGGTCTTCGCCGCGTCGTCGAGCTTCTGGTCGAACTCGGGGGTGCCGAACGTCGACTGGGCTCCTGTGGAGCTCATGTACTGGTCGACCGTGAACTGGGCGTCACCGGCCTGGTTGCCGTGCTGCACGAGCAGCGCGATGGGGCCCTCGTTCGTGACGAACGGGCGCAGCTGGTACTGCAGGTGCTGCGTCGTGTCGACCATGCGGAGCTCGACGTTCAGGCCCGCCTGGGTGAGCTGCTCCTGCAGGACCTGCGAGAGCTCGTTGACCTTCGGGAACTGCGCGGTCCGCGTCACGAGGGTGATCTTCGTGTCCACAGGCACGCCGTCGGCCTTGGCCTCGGCGACGAGCGCCTTCGCCTTGTCGAGGTCGAACGCCCACGGCTCGAGCGAGTCGTTGTGTCCGACGACGCCCTCGGGGATCAGCTGCGAGGCGACGACGTCGCCGTTCGGGTAGAGGGAGGAGATGATGCCCTCCTTGTCGACGGCGAAGTTGATCGCCTGACGGACGCGGATGTCATCCAGCGGCGCGATGTCGCCGGAGAAGCGGAGCGCGATCGTCTCGTTGTTCGGGTAGCTGACGCCGTTCTCGCCGATGCCGTCATCCGGGCTGAGGCCCATCGCGATGTCGGCTTCGCCGCCCGTGATCATGGCGGCACGGACCGTGCCCTCGCCGCGCCACTGGTAGTCGACCTGCGGGTAGGCGGGGGCGTCGCCCCAGTAGCCGTCGTAGGCGTTCAGCGTGAGCTTCGTTCCCACGTCCCACTGCCCGATCTGGTACGGGCCGGTGCCGATGGGCTCGCGCACCTTGTCGGTGGTGCTCGTCGTGGTCGGGACGATCTCGATGAAGGACAGCTTCAGGGGGAGGATGGGGTCGGCCTCGGGCGTCGTGACCGTGAGCGTCGTCGCGTCCACCGCGTTCACCTCGAGGTCGGTCTCGCCGAAGACGTAGCCCTCGACGTTGCAGCCGAGGTCGCTGTTCACGGCGCGGTCGATCGAGAAGGCCGCAGCCTCGGCGTCGAAGGGGGTGCCGTCCTGGAAGGTCACGTCGTCACGCAGCGTGAAGGTCCACTCGGTGTCGCTCGTCTGCTCCCATTCGGTCGCGAGCAGCGGGTCGAGGTCGCCCGTCGTGGGGTTGCGCTCGATGAGCGGCTCCGTGATGTTCGAGCGCACGACGACGCCCGTCGAGGTGAGGTTCGCCTCGCAGGGCTCGAGCGTCGGCGGCTCCTGCTGGAGGACGACCCGGAGCGCGCCGGCCGCTCCGCCGCCAGTGCCGCCCGCGGCGCCGTCCGAGTTGGCGACGGCGCAGCTCGTGAGGAGCAGCGCGGCGGCCCCGACGGCGACGGCCTTGGTGACGGATGCGATGGGACGGCGCGTGCGTGACGGCCGGTGAGCTGGGGATCGCCCGATCGTCGGGGACGGTTCGTGTGAAGAAGACATCGTTGTTCCTCCGGTGTTGTGAACTCGAGAGCCTTGCCCTGAGTCAGTGGTTCTCCTCGTTGAGACGCCTTCAGCTTGTGTCCGCCGATTCGGCGGCGTCAACAGAGCTGAGCGAGGGAGCCGCGGGGGACGGCGGGAGGCGCGGGGCCGGACTCAACACTAGCGACCCGCGTTCCCTTGCGATTACTGGCAACACACGCATCCATGCTCCGAGTGAATCAATCTATGCAAAGTGCATCTTGGACCAGCATCGGTCGTGCGTCCTACGATCCAGACATGGAAACCCCTCTCGCGTCGACCCCAGCCACCGCTCCCAACGGCTCGCCGGACACCACGCCCGCGCCCCCCTCGCCCGGCACTCCGGCCACCGTGCTGCGCGTCGGACCGCTCATGCCGCAGCTGGAGAAGGAGCTCATCGCCGAGTTCGACGCTCCGCTCATCTCGGCCGTCGCCGACGAGCTGACGCCGGAGCGCGAGCAGGAGCTCACGCAGGTGCGAGTCGTGGTCACGGGCGGACGATTCGGCGTGTCCGCAGCGCTCATGGACCGCCTCCCCGCTCTCGAGGCGATCGTGAACTTCGGGGTCGGCTACGACACGACCGACACCGTCGCAGCCCGTGAGCGCGGCATCGCGCTGAGCAACACCCCCGACGTCCTGAACGACTGCGTCGCCGACACCGCCCTCTCGCTCCTGCTCGACGTGTACCGGGGCATCAGCGCCTCCGACCGCTACGTGCGAGCCGGCTCCTGGACATCGGGCAACTTCCCGCTCACGACCAGATTCACGGGAACCAGAGTCGGCATCGTCGGCCTCGGCCGAATCGGCTCCGCCATCGCGCAGCGACTGCAGGGCTTCGACTGCCGCATCAGCTACCACAACCGCCGCGAGATAACGGGCTCCCCGTTCCCGTACGTCGACTCGCTCGTCGAGCTCGCACGCCGCAGCGACGCCCTGGTCGTGGCTGCGGCGGGAGGGCCGGACTCGCAGAAGCTCATCTCTGCACAGGTCCTCGAGGCGCTCGGCCCGGACGGGGTGCTCGTGAACATCTCCCGGGGGTCCGTCGTCGACGAGGACGCGCTCGTGGCCGCCCTGACGGCCGGCACGATCCGCGGAGCAGGCCTCGACGTGTTCGCCGACGAGCCGAACGTGCCAGAGGAGCTCCTCGACCTCGACAACGTCGTCCTGCTCCCCCACCTCGGCAGCGGAACCGTCGAGACCCGAGCGGACATGCGGCAGCTCGTCCTCGACAACCTCGCATCCTGGCTCGAGAACGGCACCCTGCTCACCCCCGTGAAGCTCTGAGCAGGCCGGCGCAGCGCTGAGCGCACTGGTTAACTGCTCAGCGCACCTGACGACACGAGGAAGACCTCACCCCGGCTCGGGTGAGGTCTTCCTCGTTTCACGAGGCGTTCAACAGTGTCAGAATCGGTGTCGTTTCAGCACGACTGGCGGTGACTCAGTACTGGGCGGGCAGGTGGATGCGCCCCTCGACCAGGCGAGGAACGCCCCACTCGTTGGCGTCGCGCAGCGCCTCCGGCAGGAGAGCGTCTGGCACGTCCTGGTAGGCGACGGGACGCAGGAACCGTTCGATGGCGAGCGCGCCGACCGATGTCGAGCGCGCATCCGAGGTCGCCGGGTACGGCCCACCGTGCACCATCGAGTAGCCGACCTCGACGCCGGTGGGCCAACCATTGAAGAGGATGCGACCCACCTTGCGCTCGAGCACGGGCAGGAGTGCTCGGGCCTCGTCGGCGTCGGCGTCGTCCGCGAGGACCGTCGCCGTCAGCTGCCCCTCGAGCTGCTCCGCGAACTCGCGCAGCTGCTCGGTGCCGTCGTAGCGCAGGACGAGCCCAGCGGCGCCGAAGATCTCGCCCTCGAGCGCTTCACCGAAGGCCTCGACGGCATCGCTGAACACGATCGGCGCAGGGGCGTTCGCGGCCACGTCGGCCTGCCCACGCGCGACGACCGTCGCACCGGAGGCCTCACGTTCGGCGACCCCCTCGCGGTAGGCGTCGCCGATGCCGGACGTCAGCATCGTCTGACCGTTCGCCGCAGCGATGCGGGTGCCCACCTCGGCGAGGAAGGCGTCCCCCGACTCACCGCTCGGCACGAGGACGATCCCGGGGTTGGTGCAGAACTGGCCGGAACCCAGCGTGAGCGAGCCGACGTAGTCGGCTGCGACCTTCGCGGGGTCGGCGGCGAGTGCCGCCGACAGGACGAACACGGGGTTGACGCTGCTCATCTCGGCGTAGACCGGAATCGGCTCCGCACGCTGCTGGGCGACGCGCACGAGGGCGAGCCCGCCGGAACGTGAGCCGGTGAAGCCCACCGCCTTGATACGCGGGTCGGCGACGAGGCCCTGCCCGATGACCCGCCCGGAGCCGTACAGCTGCGAGAAGACGCCGCTCGGCAGGCCGGAGGCCTCGACGGCGCGCGCGATCGCGTGGCCGACAAGCGCCGCCGTGCCCAGGTGGCCGCTGTGCGCCTTCACCACGACGGGACTGCCCGACGCGAGCGCGGAGGCCGTGTCGCCGCCTGCCGTCGAGAACGCGAGCGGGAAGTTGCTCGCGCCGAAGACGGCGACGGGGCCGAGCGGGATCTTCCGCTGGCGGATGTCGGCGCGCGGGAGGGGCGCCCTGTCCGGCAGCGCCTCGTCGATGCGGGCCCCCTGCCAGCTTCCCTCGGCGACGACCTTGGCGAAGAGGCGCAGCTGTCCGGTCGTGCGCCCGACCTCGCCGGTCAGGCGCGCGACCGGAAGCCCGGTCTCCTCGTGGGCGCGGGCGATGATCTCGTCCTTGTCGGCCTCGATCTCCGCCGCGATCCGCTCCAGGAAGGCCGCCCGATCAGCCGGTGACGTCGAGCGGTACTCGTCGAACGCCTCGTGCGCCGCCCGGACAGCGGCCTCGAGCTCCTCGCTTGTGTTGCTGCGGAAGGTCGGCGCGAGCACCGCCCCGTCCGCGGCGCGACGAGCAACGAGCTCGTCGCCGCCCCCGAGTTCGCTGCTTCCGGCGATGAGCGAATGTGGTGCCAGCGTCATTGCGTGCCTTTCTTGGTGCGTTTGAGTGAGCCCGCGCTTGGGCGCGAGCCTGATGCGTTGGAGTGAGCCCCGTGCTGTGGTGAGTCCTCCTTCGAGGCTATGGCCGGCCACCGACAGTGGCGCTTCAGAATCTGCATGACCCGATGCCGATTCGACATGCACGCGGCACGTGCTTACCTCCCGGCGCGGGGCGGGTTCGGGCGTGAAGCGCTCAGCGGCCGCCCTCGTCCCCGACTTTCCCCGCCGAGCCGGCCTCGTACTCACCCAGCTCGTCCGCGTCCCGATCCCACGCGTCGAGCACGGGACCCACGATGCGCCAGAGCTCCTCGGCGACATCCCCACGCACGGAGAGCAGCGTGCTGCCGCCGAGCATGCCGGCGATCACCCTCGCATAGGGGTCGGCGCTGTCGTCGTCAGCCGGGGCGTCGAGCCGGATGCGCGTCGGCTCCCTGCCCGGATCGGCGGGCGTCAGGATGATCTCCTGCCGCGCTGCCCCGATGGCCTTCCCGGAGCGCAGGAGGAACGGGATGCCCCGCCACCTCGGCGTCTCGACCCGCAGCGTGATCTCCGCGAGCGTCTCCGTGCCGCGCTCGGGTTCCACGTCTTCTTCGTCGACGTACGCCGGGAGCTGCTTGCCGCCCACCTCGCCCGCCGTGTAGCGCGCCCGGCGTGCCGAGACCGGCTCGTCGTCCCACACGCGCACGTTGCGGAGCACGTCGATCATGGCGTCGTCGAGCGTGCCGGCCTGCTCGCCGTCGTTCGCCGCATCGTTCCTGCTCTCCTGGTCGCCCGGCCGTTCCATGGCCGTGAGCGCGAGCATGAGCATGAGGTGGCTCTGCAGCATGTCGCGCAGCGCTCCGGTCTCGTCGTAGAAGGCACCGCGTCCCTCGATGCCGAGCTCCTCCTCGAAGACGATCTCGACCCGCCCGAGGGCGCCGCCCTCGCTCGCCTCGACGCGGGGGACGCCGCTCGCGTCGACGATCGCGTGTGAGCGCATCAGCTCGACGGCGGCCGGCGTGCCCAGGAAGTGGTCGATGCGCCACAGCCGCTCGTCGGGGACGACCTCGGCGAGCGCCTCGTTGAGTTCTCGTGCGTCGGCCTCGCTCTCTCCGAAGGGCTTCTCGATCGCGATCCGCAGCTCTCCCGGCAGCTCGAGCTCGGCGAGCGCCGCGGCGACCTTCTTGCCCATGGCGGGCGGCAGGGCGATGTAGAGCAGCGGCGCGGTCGGGCACGCATCGAGCAGTTCCCGCAGCTCCTCGGGTGACGAAGCGTCGGTCGCCACGAACTCGGACCTCGCCACGAGACCGTCGATGGTCGCGGCGGACACGCCGGCGGCCTCGAGGCTGCGGCGAACGACGCCCCGCCACTCGTCGCGGGACTGCGGCGTGCGGGCCGCCCCGATGAGGTGCACCTCGACCTCCGGGCTCGCGTCGACGACCTTCGCGATGCCGGGCAGCAGCAAGCGCTCCGTCAGGTCACCGCCCGCGCCGAGGATGGCGATCGTGCGTCTGATCGGGCCGCCGATGGCGATCTCCGGAATCTCGGGCGTCTCGGTGCTCGTGTCCATGCGGCCTCGCAATGCTGGTCTCGGGATGCGGGTCTTGGGATGCCGGCCCTGTGCGGCTCGTTCCGGCGCGAGACTACGCGCTCGTGCCCGGGAATCCTCCGGAGTCGCCCGAGCTCGAGAGCTGCTCCGGTTTCGGCAACGGCTCCGGGGCCAACACCGGCAGCGACACCGGCTCCGGGGCTGGCACCGGCACGATGCCGTAGTCGAACTCGCCGAGGTAGCGGAACACGTCCCCGAGCAGCGGCGCCCGCAGGCGCACGTCGACGCACTGGCGCCCGTCATCGTCCGGATGCGCGCGCTCGTCGAGCGTCATGGTCACGATGCGCGGCAGCGGGATGCGCAGGTGCCGGATGCGTGACACGGTGCCCGCCCCGCGCACCCCGCGCACCCCGTGAACCCGGCGCACCCAGGGCACCCAGCGCATCGGCAGGCGCGGCACGCGGAGCCGGAGCGCGAGCCGCGTCGATCGCATCCGCAGACCGCCCTCTTCGACGGACAGGTCGAGCTCGACCTCGAGCCCGCGACGCCTGCCGAGCCGGTCGACGAGGCGCGGCCGCGCTCCCGGGCTGCGGATGACGCTCATGGTGTCCTCCATCACGCGGGTGACGCGTGAGAACTCGAACTCCCGTCGCGCGGAGAGCGCCTCGGCCCCCTCCGGCCGGTTGACCACGGTGAACGGCACGTCGCGGCCGCGCTCAGGGAAGAGGATGTGGCGCCAAGCAAGCCAGGCGAGCACCGGGCGCAGCAGCCGGTACCGGGAACCGGCCCAGGCGTAGACGCCTCGCCCGCGGCCCTCATGCCCGGCCGGGATCGGCCCGAAGTAGCGCTGGAGCTGGGCGTCGAGGCGCGCGAAGTCGTCACCGAGCACAGCCTCGGAGACGGACAGCGGCCCCACAGCCCGCGGCTCGTCGCCAGGCCCGTCGCCGGCCCCGACGCCAGGCTCGGGCTCGGGCTCGGCCTCGGCCTCGGCCTCGACCTTGGGTACGCCAGCGCGTTCCAGCTCGCGCTTCGTCCCGCGCTTTACCCCGCGCTCCGCCGCGCCCTCTCCCCCGCCCATCAGGCCCTCACATCGGAGGCCAGCGCGAGGAGCTCGCGCAGCGGGGCCCGCACGACGGGAATCCGCGTGAGCGGCAACGTCATCCGCAGCAGGTTGAGCGCGCGGTCCAGGATGCGGCTCGTGCGCTCGCGCCCGGGCGAGGAGTCGTAGACCCAGAGCAGCGCGAGCAGCAGGTGGCTCAGCACGAGCGCCTGCGGCAGGCCAGCCCTGAACTCGTCGGGAAGCGGCGACTTCGCCCCCTCGACGGCGCGTTCGAAGAGCCCCCGGATCACCGCGAGCGCCGGCGCCGATTCCTCGGAGAGCGGGTTGATGGGCGAGCGCGGCGACACCGAGGCCGCGAGGAACTCCGGGGCGTGCGAGTGGTAGGGCTCGAGCTGCTCGAGTCCCGTGCGGTAGACGACGGCGAGGCGATCGACGAGGTCGCGCACCCCCTCGAGCTGTGGTTCCGCTGCGGCGGCGTGCCCGAGCTGGACGTCGAGGTACAGCTCCTGCACGAGGTGGTTCTTGGTGGCGAAGTGGTAGTTGGTGGTGCCCACCGAGACTCCGGCCTCGTCGGCGATGCGCCGCACCGTCGTGGCGTCGTACCCGCGCTCGCGGAAGGACCGGAGTGCGATGTCTCGGATGAGGGCGCGGGTCCGCTCGCGCTTCGTGGGTGCCGCTCCCGGTTCGATCATCTCGCCGCTCTCAGAACTGAACATGTTCAGAAAGTACTACACTCGGCCTCATGGAACCGCAGAACCACGCCGAGCAGAACCTCCCCGAGCAGAACCGCCTCCAGCAGTCATCCGCCGAGCAGTCCCCCGCCGCCAGGCGACGCCGCCTCGTCATCGCCGGGGCAAGCGGCTTCGTGGGCCGAGCCCTCGCCGCCGATTTCGAGCGCAACGGCTGGGAGATCACGCGCATCGGCAGGCACGAGTCGGTGCGCTGGGACGACCCCGCAGCGATCCAGCGGACCATCGAAGGCGCCGAGGTGCTCATCAACCTCGCCGGCAAGTCCGTGAACTGCCGCTACACCGATGCCAACAGGAACGAGATCCTCCGCTCGCGGGTCGAGACGACGAGTGCGCTGCGGGCTGCCGTCGAGACCGCAGCCACCCCTCCGCGCGTCTGGTTCAACGCTTCGACGGCCACCATCTACCGTCATGCCACCGACCGGCCGAACACGGAGTCGACCGGCGAGCTGGGGCAGGGCTTCTCCGTCGACGTCGCCCGCAGCTGGGAGCACGCGTTCTTCGAGGGCGAGCTGCCCGGCACCCGCCGGGTCGCGCTGCGCATGGCGATCGTGCTCGGCGACGGCCCCGCCGCCAGCAAGCTCTTCACGCTTGCCCGCATCGGCCTCGGCGGGCCCAACATCGACGGCTGGGCACCGAACCACCGTCGCTACCGGGGCATCGGCAGCGCGCCGAGCGGCGACGGACGCGCCCCGCAGTACCGCACGCGAGGCCGCCAGAAGTTCAGCTGGGTGCACGTCGACGACGTCGTCGGGGCCGTCCGCTTCCTCCTCGACCGAGCGGAGCTCGACGGCGTCGTAAACGTGTCCAGCCCGAACCCGAGCGACAACCGCACCCTCATGGCCGGCATCCGCCGCGCGGTGCGGGCCCCCTTCGGCATGCCGTCCTGGCGGTGGATGCTCGAGCCCGCGATGGCCGTGCTGCGCACCGAGCCCGAGCTCATCCTGAAGAGCCGGTGGGTGCTGCCCGAGCGCCTCACGGAGGCCGGCTACCACTTTGTGCACCCCGAACTCAACCCCACACTGCGGCAGGTCGCCCGGGAGCTAGGCTGAGCGGCACCCCACCCCCACCCACCTCGGCAGGTTCGGAGAACGCTCCCCTCGATGACGCACGCCACCGCACGCCCCGCGCACCTCGCGGATTTCCTCGCGTCCGAGAACACCGCCGCTTGCGCGGACAACCGCCCCATCGGGCTCGCCATCGGCAACTGCCAGGCAGAATCGCTCCGTCTCGCGCTCGGTGACGACGTTCGCTTCGTGCGCACGCCGCCGGTGCACGAGCTCGAGGCCGCCGACCTCCCGCACCTCGAGGCCTGGCTCGGCCGCGCGAGCTTCCTCGTCTCCCAGCCCGTGCGCGACGACTACCGCGGGCTGCCCGTCGGCACACGACAGCTCGCAGCACAGCTGCCGAGCGGCGCGCGCGTGGCCCTGTTCCCCGTCATCCGCTTCGCTGGCCTCTACCCCTTCCAGGCGATCATCCGCCCACCGTCCGACACCTCGCTCGTGCCACCCCTCGTGCCCTACCACGACCTCCGCATCCTGGCTGAGGCGGCGGGGGTGGATGCGCTCCCCGAGTCCGCCTCGCCGGTCGCCGTCGCGGCCGTCGCGGCCGAGTCGATCGCCCAGCTGCGCACCCGTGAGGAGCACCACGGCACCGTGGCGGTCTCCGAGCTCTTCCGGCACCCCACGTTCGCGCAAGCGCGCACGATCAACCACCCCGGCAACCCCATCTGGCTCGAGACCGCGAGCCGCGTGCGTGATCGCCTCGGCCTCCCGGAGGTGGCCATCACCCTCGACCGCGAGATCCTGAGCTCCATCCACGCACCCCGAGAGCAGTCGGTCATCGACGCATGGGGGCTCGAGGACGTCGCGACCGAGTCGTGGACCGTCGACGGCCAGGCGATCCCGACCGACCGCATCCGCGATGCCCACCTCGCCTGGTACCGGGAGCACCCGGACGCCGTCGCGGCGGGGCTCGCCAGGCACGGGGCGACGATGGAAGCGCTGAGGGCGGCGTGAGCACAACGCCCCTCCTCCTCCACCGCGACGACGAGACCCACGGCGTCGACCAGTACGCGCGCGCCGTGGCGACGGCCGTCGCGAAGCTCGACTCCGCGGTCACGTACCGCAGCGCGCACGGGCTCGACTCGTCGCAGCTCGCGCACGTCCACTTCACCGACCGCCTCTGGGGCAGCACCCCCGAGCGCGCCGCCGAGCGCTTCGAGCGCCTCGCTTCGCGAGGACCGGTGAGCGTCACCCTCCACGACGTCCCACAGCACTCCGACGGTGAACGCGGCTTCCCCCGCCGCACCGACTGCTACCGCCGGGTCGTGGAGGCCGCGGCCGGCACCGTCTGCAACAGCGCCCACGAGCAGCGACTCCTCGAGCTCGCCCTCGGCCGCCGCGTGGAGGTGCACGTCGTGCCGCTCCCGGCGCAGCCACCGCAGCCCCGCCCCGCCGGCTGGCAGCCGAGCGACGAGATCGCCGTGCTCGGCTTCTACTACCCGGGCAAGGGGCACCTCGAGGTCGTCGAGGCGGTCGCCACCATCCCGGCCTCGGATCGTCCGCGCGTCGTGGCCCTCGGATGCGCGTCCGCCGGGCACGAGCAGGAGCTCGTCGACCTCGGCAGGTACGCGGCCGAGCTGGGCGTCGAGTTCACGAGCACCGGGTTCCTCTCCCCCGAGGAGCGCCTCGCGCGCAGCCGCGCCGTCGCCGTGCCGATCATCGCGCACCAGCACGTGTCGGCCTCCGGCTCCCTCACCGATTGGCTGTCCGCGGGTCGCAGGCCGCTCACGGTCGACTCCGACTACTTCCGCGAGATGGACACCATCCGGCCGAAGACCATGCTCCTCGTCCGGGAAGGCCGGCTCGCCGAGGCGCTGCGAAGTGCGCTCCGAGAGCCCGAGTCGACGTGGCTCGACGAGACCACGTCGACCTCCCCGAGCATCGAGGAGATCGCCCGCGCCTACCTCAGCTGGTGGGCGGCGCTGTGAGTTCTCGTGCGTCCGAGCTGCCCCCGTTCGGCCGCCCGGTCCCCGGCAACCGCTGGGACCTCGCCCTCGCTGAAGGCAACATCGGCGGTGCCGCTGGCACTGACGCAGGTGCCGGAGGGCCCGCACCGCGAAGCGTCTCGGTCATCGTCGTGCACTTCGAACAGCAGGCGGAGCTCGACCGCACCCTCGCCGCCCTCGCGCGGCAGACGCATCCGAGCGAGCAGCTCGAGCTCATCGTCGTCGATGACGGATCGCGAGAGGCGCCACGTGTGCCAGCGGGGGTGCGCCTCCTCGTCCAGGAAGACCTCGGCTTCCGGGCCGGTGCCGCGAGGAACCTCGGCGCGCGCGCCGCGACGGGCGACGTGCTGTGCTTCCTCGACGCCGACACCGCACCGGAGCCCGAGTACGTATCGCGGATGGCGGCGCTCCCGTCCCTTCTCCCGGAGGCGGTTGTCGCGGGCCACCGCAAGCACGCGGACTTCGCCGGCGCCGGCGTCGACGCCGAAGCTGCGATCGAGGCCGCCGGGCCCGAGCACGAACTCGAGGAACCCGCCTGGCTCGCCGATGCCTACCGTGATTCGCGCATGCTGCTCGATGCCGACGACCGCTCCTACCGGTTCGTCATCGGCGCCGTCTTCTCGTGCACCCGCTGGTTCTTCGACCAGACGGGTGGCTTCGACGAGGACTTCCTCGGCTACGGCGGCGAAGACTGGGAGTGGGCCCACCGAGCCTGGCTCGCCGGGGCGGTGCTCGCGTACGAGCCGGCCGCTGTGGCGTGGCACGACGGCCCGGACTGGGCGGGAAGGACCGCCGCCGACGCTGATAGCCAGGTGCACAAGAACAACGAGACCCTGCTGCTGTCGCGGAAGATCGGCGTCGACGGCTCTCGACCCCGCGCACTCCGCACGGCGGCCCCCGACGTCATCGCCGTGCTGGCCGCTGCGCCGAGCGCAGGTGCCGCCTTCGTCTGCGTCGACAGCCTCCTCGAGCACCTCCCCCACGCGAGCGTCGTCGTCCCGGACGAGCACCACCGGGTCTTCGGTTCGGACACGAGGGTGGTCCCGGCCTCGCGCGCGCTCCCCCGCGGGCGAGTCCGCATCGAGATCGATGCCGCCGTGCGTTTCGGCCGACCGGAAGCAAGCGCCCTCCAGCGCGCAGTGTCCGAGGTCGGCATCTCGGATCTCGGGGCAGTCCGCCTCAGCGAGCACGTCGTCGTGAGGTCGGAACGCGCGCTGCGCCGAACGGAGCGCTGGGGCGCGGCCGCCGCGTGGCGCACCGAGCAGAGGCCCGACCCGACGGTCCAGGTGCTGCCCACAGCCGTCAGCGTCGCCGCACACCTCGGCGGATGGCTCTCCCTCGACTGAATGCCGCGCACGTGAATGCCGCGCACGTGAATGCTGCACACGTGAATGCTGCACAAGAGCGACGTGGGCGCGGAATTCTCGAAACTAGGGAAAAATAGCAAGGTCGCCCTAACCCCAGGCGCCTCGCGGCTCAGTTCCCGCGCATCCGAAGCACGTCGACCGCACCAAGCAGGAGGCCACGCGTGGCAGCAGCGCAGACGACCGGGCCAAGGCGCCTCATCGTGCAGACCGCGATGAGCGTGCGGCGCTGGCTCGCCCCAGCGACCGCCCTCTTCGTGTCGCACCAGCTCTGCGAGGTGGCGGTGCCGGTCGTGGTGGGCCTCGTCATCGACCGCGGCATCGTCGACCGAGACGTGCCCCAGCTCGCGGTGTGGGTCGCGGTTCTCGTCGCCGTCTTCGTGCTGCTGGCCTGGTCGTACCGGACCGGCGTCTATTTCCTCGTGAACGGCATCCAGCGAGCACACCACGAGCTGCGGATGCGGGTGAGCGAGCGCAGCCTCGACCCCCGCGGATTCGGCGACCGGCAGCGCCCCACGGGTGAGCTGCTCGGCGTCGGCGGGTCCGATGTGCAGCGGGTCGCGTTCGGCGGTCTCCTCTTCGTGCATCCCGTCGCCGAGCTCGCCGCCGTCATCGCCGCCGGCGTCGTGCTCATCAGCATCGCCTGGCCGCTCGGGGTGGCCGTGATCCTCGGCGGCCCCCTCTTCCTCCTGCTGCTCGACCGCTTCGGCAGGCACCTGCGCACGCGGGCCGAAGACCAGCAGCGGCTCACCGCCGACTCCGCGTCGCTCGCCGCCAACGCCATCGCCGGGTTCCGCACCCTCACCGCGCTCGGGGCGACGGGGCGCGCCGCCCGCAGCTACGCGGAAGCGAGCCAGCGGGCGCGCGTCGCGGCGATCGCCACGAGACGGGCGGAAGCGTGGTTCGTGGGTGTCTCGAGCACCGCGACGGGGGCCTTCGTCGTCGCGGTCGGCCTCATCGCCGCGGCCCTCGCCGCCCAGGGCAGCATCACGGTCGGGCAGCTCATCACCGTCGTCGGCGTCGTCCAGGTCGTCATGGGCCCGATGGAAGCGCTCGCCGTCAACGTGGGCGCCGTGTGGGCGCGATCCGGGGCCTCCGCGAAGCGCGTGCTCTCCCTGCTCCAGGCCCCCTACGCGCGGGAGCCGCGAGAAGGCGAAGGACCAGCCGTCGACCCGAGGGCGGAGACCTCAGGCGGCGCGTCGGCCCGCGAACACCCGACCCCAGCGCGCCCGACCCCCGCACTCGCGGTCTCCGGCCTGACCGGCGAGCACCTCCGCGAGGTGAGCTTCACGGTCGAGCGGGGCGAGATCATCGGCGTCGTCGCTGACGCCCACGACGCCGCCGAGCTCGTCGGGCTGCTCGGCGGGCGCATCCACCCACCCCTCGGCACCATCACGGTCGACGGGCTCCCGCTCGCGGAGGTCGACGCCGACCGCCTCCACGAGCTCGTGACCGCGGCGCCCCACGCCGCCCACACCGTTCCGGGCACCGTCGCGGCGAACGTCGTCGGCGTGACCGGCGTCGCCGGCGCGCGACGATCGCCCGACGACGCGCTCGCGGCCGCCGCGTTCGAGGACGTGCTCGAGCAGCTGCCGAACGGCATCCGCACCCCACTCGACGGTGCGGGGCGCACCCTCTCCGGCGGCCAGCGCCAGCGGCTCGCCCTCGCCAGGGCCCTCGCCGCCCCGGCCCCCGTCCTCGTGCTGCACGAGCCGACCGGATCCATCGACGCCGTCACCGAGCAGCACATCGGCGAGCGGATGCGCACGGCCACGGCCCAGCGCGCGACCGTCGTGGTCTGCTCCAACCCGCAGCTCCTCGTCAGGGCCGACCGCGTGCTCGTGCTCCGCGACGGCAGCATCGCTGCAGAGGGAACTCACGAAGAGCTGATGTCGACGGACCTCCACTACGCGGAGGCGGTCGCATGACCGGCGTGCACTCGTCGGCCAAGCCCGCGACGCTGCCGATCGCGAGCGGCAAGCGCGCAGCCAGGCTCGCCTGGCATCTGCTCACCCTTCGCCCGTGGATGCTCGTGCTCTCGATCGCCCTGCTCGGGGCCGCCGCGGGCGCAGCGCTGCTCGTGCCCACGGGGCTGGGGCGTCTCGTCGACGCCGTCACGGGCGTCGACCACAGCCTCCTCGACGTCGCGCTCCTGCTCGTCGCAGGGATCGCGGGCAGCGCGGCACTCGGCGCCCTCGGCTCGATGGCGCTCGCCGCGGTCCTCGAGACGGCGCTCGCCCGCCTCCGCGAGGACTTCGTCGCCGCCGCGCTCTCCCTGCCGCCCGTCCTCGTCGACGAGATCGCCGACGGCGAGCTCGTCTCCCGGGCCACCGACGACGTCGACACCGTCGGCGAGGTGACCACGGGCGCCGTGCCCGCCGTCGTCTCGGCGGGGCTCGCGGTCGTCGCGACGGGCATCGGCCTCGCCGTCCTCAACCCCCTGTTCCTGCTCGCCATGCTCACCGTCGTGCCCGTGCACGCCTTCGCCCTGTGGCGCTACCTGCGGAAGGCGCCACGCCTCTACGCCGCCGAGCGGGTCGCCGTCGCGGCGCGCTCCCGCGAGATGGTCTCCGCCATCCAGGCCCTCCCGACCGTGCACGCCTTCGGGTGGGGCAAGGCCATCACCGAGCGCATCCGCACGCGCTCCTGGAACGTGCTGCGCTGGTCGCTGCGCACCCGCATCGTGCAGAGCCGCTTCGGGTTCCGCATGAACATGGCTGAGGCCGTTGGCCTGGCATCGGTCCTCCTCGTCGGCGCCTGGCTCGCCTTCAGCGGTTCGGCGACGATCGGTGAGGTCACGACCGCGGCGCTCCTCTTCCAAGCCCTCTTCGGGCCCTTCATCGCGCTGCTCATGCTCGTCGACGACCTGCAGTCGGCGGGCGCCTCGCTCGCCCGCGTCGCGGGCGTCATCCAGCTCGCTCCGGCACCGGCCGGGCTCTCCGCGCCCGCCTCCGCCGCAGGGGCCGCGATCGCGGCCGCCGTCGCCGGGGAGCCAGCCACCCCCGACGTGGAGTTGCGCGGTGTCGTCGCCGCATACCCCGGCCGCCCGGCGGTCCTCTGGATCGACGAGCTGCGCATCCCGGCAGGCCAGCGCGTCGCGATCGTCGGCTCGTCCGGCGCAGGCAAGAGCACCCTCGCGCGCGTGCTGATGGGGCTCCTCGACGTGCGCGAAGGGCGTGTCGACGTCGCCGGTCTCGACCCGGCGCTCATGGAGGAGAACGAGCGGGCGCGACGGGTCGTGATGGTGAGCCAGGACGTGCACGTCTTCTCGGGAACCCTCCGCCACAACCTCCTCATGGCGCGAGAGAACGCAAGTGACGCGGAGCTGCGCGAAGCCCTCGAATCGGTCGCGGGTCCACGATGGCGGCACACGTTCGCCGACGGCCTCGAGACGCTCATCGGCGAGGGCAACGCGGAGCTCACGGCCACGGATGCGCACCGGCTCGCCCTCGCTCGTGCGCTCGTGACCCGAGCCCCCATCGTCATCCTCGACGAGGCGACGGCCGACGCCGACACGACCGACGCACGCGCCCTCGAGGCCGCGGCCCGGCGAGCCCTCGCGGGGCGGACGGTCGTCACCGTCGCCCACCACCTGACGCAGGCGAGCAGCGCCGAACGGGTGCTCGTCATGGAGCACGGTCGCATCGTGGAGGACGGAACGCACGTCGAGCTGCTCGATTCCGAGGGCCCCTACCGCGAACTGTGGGCCGCCTGGTCGTCGCACCGATCCCGAGCGCCCCTCGAGCAGCGGGCTGAGCCCAGCAGCACGACCGACACCGAGAGGCACCGACCATGAGTGAAGCGCTTGACCGGCTCGAGATCCAAGAGCTCCTGCATCGCTATAGCCTCGCCGTCGACGACCGGAGATGGGACCTGTGGGAGACGCTCTTCACCGGCGACGCCGTCATCGACTTCCGGGGCTCCTTCTGGGCGGAGAACCCCCAGGGTTGGGGCCTCCACTCCCCTGCCGAGCTCAGGCAGATCCTCACCGACTCCTCCGGCCCAGACCGGATCACGGGGCAGCACCTCGTGCTCAACTCCATCATCGACCTGGGCGACGACACGGCCACTGCCCACAGCGAGTTCCTCGCCATCACCGTCCGCCGCACCGCAGATCCCGCCACCTGGCACGGCGGCGTCGCCGCGAAGGTCTCCACGGGCGGAAGCTATGACGACGAGTTCGTGCGCGAGGGAAGCCGGTGGCGCATCCGCCGACGCGCCTCACGCATCCGCTGGCAGAGCACCGAGCAGATCACCCTCCCGGAGAACCGACGCTGACGCGTGCGCCGCACCGAACGGCCCCAGCCCCATGGGTCTGGCCCGCTACGCTCGAGGGCATGAGCGCCGCCGACCGCAAGACCCTCCGCGAAAGATGGACCTCCGCGGAGCTCTCGTCGCTGCGCACCCAGCTCTCGCGCCTCTCGAGCGTCGTGCCCGGGCCGCATCGGCTCACCCCCAGCTGGCACGATGCGTCCGCCGGCACCACGGATCTCCGCGAGCTGCAGGCCGGCAGTCTCGGCATCGCCATCGCGCACCTCGAGCTCTCGAACGTCGACGCCAGCGGACTCGTCGGCGGACTCAGCATCAGCAAAAGCACCCTCGCGCACTGCCACTTCGACGGCGCCAAGCTGACGGCGCACACCCGTCTCGAGGGGGCACTGCGGGCCTGCGCATTCACGGGCGCGAGCATCCCGCAGGCCTCCATCGGGCCGGAGGTCTCCGACTGCACGTTCCGCGACGCGAAGCTGCGACGCCTCCGCGCCATCCCCGGCACGATCTTCTCGAACTGCGCATTCGATGGCGCCGAGCTCTCCGGCGCCGAGTTCACGAACACGCGGTTCATCGACTGCAGCTTCACCGGAGCCAAGTTCAACGCAGCCACGACGTTCCGCGGATGCACGTTCGTCGGCGAGGCACCGAAGTTCGGCAAAGCGACCGAGAGCGGCACGACGATCGAGCCGCTCGCCGGCTGACCCCGGCGACCACGCCGTGCAGGCACGCCCGGCCAGGGCTCGGGAGCTCTGAGTCATAGCAAAGTCATACAGACGGGCTCGGGATGAAGAGCCGTTCACCCGCCCGGCTTCCCATTATGCAAGCAACCGCGGCCCCGCAGACGAGCGTCGGTGAAGCTCGCGTCGCGGACGAGCTGGAACACCCGGGGCACACCCGGAGAGCTCGGCGTCGCCCCCGACCCGCGCTTCTCAGGTTCCCGCTTGCCTCGCTTCCTAGCGTCGACCGCATGTCAACCTCAGCGAATGCCGCTCTGCTCATCCTCCGTATCGCGCTCGGCGCGACCATGCTGCTCCACGGAGTCCAGAAGCTCACGACCACGGGAATCGGCGGGGTCCAAGAGATGCTCGGTGGCCTCGGCGTCCCGCTCGCCGACGTGGCCGGCGTCGCCCTCCCCTTCGTGGAGATCGGCGCGGGGGCGCTGCTCATCGCGGGCCTCTTTACTCGCGTCGCCGCAGCCCTGCTCGCGATCGTCTCGCTCGGAGCCATGTTCACGGTGCACTTCACGGCCGGCTTCTTCGCGCAGGACGGCGGCTACGAGTTCGTGCTCGTGCTGGCGCTTCTCGGCATCGCCCTTGTCCTCACGGGAGGCGGACGGTGGGCCGTCGACGCCCTCCTTCGTCGACCGCGCAGCGCTCGCACCGCCAGCACTGAGCGCCACGCAGTCGCCCAGACGGCGTAATAGCTAGCCTGGCTAGCAAAAATCTGGCGGGTCGATAGCCCCAGAAGCCGAAGACACGATACGGTCCAATCCACCGGCTTCCCCTGCTCCGAATCCTTCGTACACGGGCGAGACAGCCCGGCGCGCGAAAGGCGGCTGCAGTGCTGGAATCCTCGACTCCCCTCCTCGTGGGCCGAGACGTCATCGGAGCCCCCGGCGGGTACCGCAACGTCACCGACCTGCTCGCCCGACGTGCCGAGATCGCCCCGGACCACGCGGCGTTCGAGGTGCCGAGCGACCCCACCGACCCGAGTGCTCCGTGGCGCAACGTGTCGACGAGCGAGTTCACGGAGACCGTGCGAGCCGTCGCCAAGGGGCTGCTCGCCATCGGCGTGCGCCCCGGCGACGCGATCGCCATCATGGCGCCCACCCGCTACGAGTGGGCCGTCGCAGACCTCGCCGTGTGGTTCGCCGGCGGCGTCGTCGTGCCGATCTACGAGACCTCGGCACCCACCCAGGTCTCGGCCATCATCCACGACGCCAAGGTGGTGCTCGCGGTCGGCGGCAGCGCCCACCACGTCGGACTGCTCACGACACCGCTCGATGCGCGCGGATCCGACGCGCTCGGCGTCTGGTCGATGGATACGGCCGACGGCCCCGGCGAGCATCGCGACCTCGAGCGCCTCGCCGCCCTCGGGCTCGGCGTCGCCGACGAGGCGCTCGAGGAGCGCCGCCTGCTCGCCACCCCCGACTCCCCCGCGACGATCGTCTACACCTCCGGCACCACGGGAGAGCCCAAGGGGGCCGTGCTCACGCACGAGAACTTCCTCGGCCAGGTCCTCAACATCGCAGCTGCCTACGGCGAGGTCGTGCATCCCGCGGGCAACACCATCATCTTCCTGCCCCTCGCCCACGTGCTCGCCCGCGGACTGCAGCTCATCTGCCTCGCGAGCGGCATGCGCATCGCCCACCTCGCCGACCCGACCGCCGTCGTCGGCACCCTCGGGCAGCTGAAGCCGACGTTCCTCGTCGTCGTGCCCCGCGTCCTGCAGAAGATCCAGGCCGCAGCCGGTGCCAAGGCCGCCGCGAGCGGGCTCGCCAAGGTCTGGGCGTCGGCGCAGAGCACCGCCGTCCAGTGGGGTGAGTTCCGCGAGACGGCAGCTCCGGCAGCACGCGCCCCGCTTGGCCTTCGCATCCGGCACCGCCTCTTCGACTCGGTCTTCTACCGCCGACTGCGGCAGGTCATGGGCGGCCGCGTCACCCACATCCTCTCCGGCGGCGCCACTCTCGACGCCGAGCTCTCCCTCTTCTTCGGCGGCATCGGCGTGCCCGTCATCGAGGGCTACGGCCTCACCGAGACGACGGCACCCCTGACCGGCAACCTCCCAAGCGACATCCGCTCGGGAACGGTCGGTCGGCCGCTGCCCGGCTCCACGGTTCGCATCAGCGACGACGGGGAGATCCTGGCCCGCGGGATCGGCGTCTTCAGCGGCTACCGGAACCCCGATCACAACCAGGACGCGTTCGTCGACGGCTTCTTCCGCACCGGCGACCTCGGCCGCCTCGACGAGCAGGGCCGGGTTGTCCTCGAGGGACGCCTGAAGGACGTCATCGTCACCTCGAACGGCAAGACCATCGTCCCCATGCGGTGGGAGTCCTCCGTCGAGTCGGACTCCCTCGTCTCGCACGCCGTCATGATCGGCGAGGGACGCAACTACCTCTCGGCGCTCATCATCCTCGACCCAGTGGCACTCGCCGAGTTCTCCGCCGAGGTCGCGGCGAGCGCCCACCCGAGGCCAGAGCAGCACGAGCTCCTGACGGTCGTGGATGCGAAGGCGCGCGAGCACGTCCAGCGCGCCGTCGACCGCGCCAACGAGCTCGTTGCCCGCAGCGAGCAGGTGCGACGCTTCACGCTCATCGCGACGGACCTCGACGATCCGACCTTCGTGACGCCGACGCTGAAGCTCAAGCGCGCAGCGGTGCTGCAGCGCAGCACGGACGTCGTCGACGCCCTCTACTCTTCCTGATCACCCCATTCCCCCTGGCGCACGGCGCCTCGAGAGGCAGCAGCATGACGAGCGACATCACCCCAGGCGGCACGAGCACCGCGGGGAGCAAGAACCGGGCGACGATCATCACGATCGCCATCGCCCTGCTGATCGGGGCGCTCGTCGCGCTCGCCGGCAGCCAGGGCGGGGCGGAGCTCGCCGGATTCCCCCTCTACGCGTGGGCCGTCGCGGCCGCGTTCCTCATCCAGGTGCTCGTCTACCTGCCCTCGGCGGCGGCGAAGACCGAGCGGTTCTTCGACCTCACGGGAAGCGCGACGTTCATCGTCGTCACCATCGGCCTGCTCATCGCGGCACCGGCACCGGATGCTCGCTCCTGGATCCTCGGAGCCATGGTCATCCTGTGGGCCCTGCGGCTCGGCTCGTTCCTCTTCGCGCGCATCCACCGCTCGGGGTCGGACGATCGCTTCGACGACATCAAGGGCGACAAGCTGCGCTTCCTGCGGGTCTGGATCATGCAGGGACTCTGGGTGAGCCTCACGGCGGCCGCGGCGTGGATCGCGATCGCCGGGGGCACCGCGGAGCGCGAGCCCATCGGCTGGCTCGGCATCGTCGGCATCGTCATCTGGGTGGCCGGGTTCGTCATCGAGGTCGTCGCCGACCTGCAGAAGAACGCGTTCAAGGCCGACCCGGCGAACAAGGGTCGATTCATCCGCACGGGCCTCTGGTCGCGTTCGCGCCACCCCAACTACTTCGGCGAGATCCTGCTCTGGGTCGGCGTCGCCATCGTCGCCGTCCCCGTCCTGGTCGGCTGGCAATGGATCGCGCTCATCTCGCCGGTCTTCGTCGTGCTGCTGCTCTCGAAGGTCAGCGGAGTGCCGCTGCTCGAGGCCAAGGCCGACAAGAAGTGGGGCGGCGACGCCGACTACGAGGAGTACAAGGCGAAGACGCCCGTGCTCCTGCTGAAGCTCACGCGCCCCTGACCCCGGCCGGGGCGCGTGAGCCCCGAGCTACTGGAAGGCGGGTACGACGTGCTCGATGAACAGCTCGAGCGAGCGCTTCTTCTGCTCGTGGGAGAGGGAGTTGTCGCTCCAGAAGCTGAACTCGTCGACCCCGAGCGACTCGTACTCGCGCAGGCGGGCGATGACCTCGTCCGGCGTGCCGATCATGGCGGTCTTGTGCAGTGACTCGGGCGTGAACTCCGGCCGCTCCGAGAACTTCGCCTCCGGGCTCGGCTCGAGGAACCCGTCGACGGGGTCGGTCTTGTTTCCGAACCAGGCGTCGAAGGTGCGGTAGAACTTGTTGACTCCCTCGGCGGCCGGTCGCCAGCCGTCTGGGTCGCTCTCCTCGTGCACGTAGGTGTGGCGCAGCACCATGATCTCGGGGCGTGCGACCTCTGGATGGTTCGACACTGCTGTCTCGAACTTGGTCACGAGGTCGGCGACCTCTTCGTCGCCCTTCATGAGCGGCGTCACCATGACGTTGCAGCCGTTGGCGACCGCGAAGTCGTGCGTGTCTGGGTCGCGGGCCGCGACCCACATCGGCGGAGTCGGCTGCTGCACGGGCTTCGGG
Organism: Pseudoclavibacter sp. RFBG4; assembly: GCF_002931515.1. Classification (NCBI taxonomy): domain Bacteria; kingdom Bacillati; phylum Actinomycetota; class Actinomycetes; order Micrococcales; family Microbacteriaceae; genus Pseudoclavibacter; species Pseudoclavibacter sp. RFBG4. Next base: position 90,954 of record NZ_PSYC01000028.1, read on the forward strand.
ACGCTCGTGGAGACGGGGAACTGCCAGACCTCGCCGTCGTGGGCGTAGTCGCCCTGCCAGAGCTCGCGCACGGCGGGGATCAGCTCGCGCAGGTGCTTGCCGCCCTCCTTGCCTGGCATGCCGCCCGCGAGGCGGTCGAACTCGAACTGGTACGCGCCGCGCGCCAGTCCGACCTCGGCGCGCCCGCCGCTGATGACGTCGAGCAGGGCCATCTCTCCGGCAACCCTGAGCGGGTTCCAGAAGGGGGCGATGATCGTGCCGGCGCCGAGCCGGATCTTCGTGGTGACCGCGGCGAGGTACGCGAGCTGCGGCATGGGGCTCGGGGAGATCGTGTACTCCATCGAGTGGTGCTCGCCGATCCACACGGTGCTGAAGCCGGCCTTCTCGGCCAGGAGCGTGAGCTCGACGAGCTCGGCGAAGAGCTGCTCGGTGCTGACGGAGTCGTCCCAGCGCTCCATGTGGATGAACAGAGAGAAACGCATTGTCGTGTCCTTTCGAGAGTGGAGGTGCTGCTGCCGTCAGCGGCGGGCGGCGCGTTCCGCGATGGTGGTGTTCCCGCGAGACCAGTGCTCGTGCTCGATCTCGCGGATGACGACCGTGATGTTCTCGGGTGCGGCGCCCACGGTCTCCTCGGCGACGCGGTGCACGCCGTCGATGAGGGCCCTGAGCTGCTCCGGGGTGCGCCCCTTGGCGATGGAGATGTCGATGAGTGGCATGCGCCCCTACCCCCGCATCACGAACGGGTCGGCGACGGGCGATTCGTCGGTGTTGATCCACACGCTCTTGAGGCGCGTGTACTCGTGCATGGACTCGATGCCGTGCTCGATGCCGACGCCGGAGTTCTTGAAGCCCTGCCTCGGCGACATGGGCGACATGGCGCGGTAGGTGTTGACCCAGATGGTGCCTGCGTCGAGGCGACGCGAGAGGCGATGGGCGCGGGCGAGGTTCTGCGTCCACACGCCGGCCGCGAGGCCGAACTCGGTGTCGTTGGCCAGCCCGACGACCTCGTCCTCCGTGTCGAAGGGCATGATCGCGGCGACGGGCCCGAAGATCTCCTCGCGGACGACGCGCATGCTGTTGGTGACGTCGGTCAGCACGGTGGGCTCGAAGTAGTAGCCGGGGAGCTGCACGTCGGGGCGGCCGCCTCCGGCGTAGAGGGTCGCGCCCTCGTCGACGCCGATGCCGACATACGATCTGACCTTCTCGAGCTGGTCGCTGAAGGCGAGCGGGCCGAGTTCGGTCGCATCGTCGAGCGGGTCGCCGATGACGATGGACTTCGCGCGAGCGGAGACGCGCTCGAGCAGCTCGTCGTAGACGGAGAGATGCGCGAAGACGCGGCTCCCGGCGATGCAGGTCTGGCCCGCCGCGGCGTAGATCCCCGCGATGACCCCCATCGCCGCGTTCTCGATGTTCGCGTCGTCGAACACGATGTTCGGGCTCTTCCCGCCCAGCTCGAGCGTGCATCCGATGAAGCGTGCCGCCGCGCTCGCCGCGATGGCCGAGCCCGTGCGCGTCGACCCCGTGAAGGAGATCTTCGCGATGTGGGGGCTCTCGACGAGCGCCGCGCCCGCCTCTGCGCCGAGACCCGTGACGACGTTGACGACGCCGTCGGGGAACCCGGCCTCGCTCGCGAGCTGGGCGAAGCGGAGCACCGTGCGCGAGGTGTACTCGCTCGGCTTGATGACGACGGTGTTGCCGGCTGCCAGCGCAGGCGCGAGCTTCGAGGTCGTGAGCGTCAGCGGGGAGTTCCACGGCGTGATCGCGCCGACCACGCCGAGCGGCTCGTGCTGCGTGTAGTTGAGGATCTGCAGGTTGCTGGTGGGGATCTGCGAGCCCTGGATCTTGTCGGCGAGCCCGCCGTAGTAGTAGAGGTACTCGGGCAGTGACGCGAGCTGGCCGCGCATCTCGCGCAGGAGCTTGCCGTTGTCGAGGCTCTCCAGTCGGGCGAGCTCGTCGGCGTTCTCGGCCACCAGGTCGCCGAGGCGGCGCAGCAGCTTGCCCCGCTGCGTCGCCGTGAGTCCACTCCAGCTCGGCGCCTCGAACGCCCGGCTGGCCGCGGAGACCGCCAGCTCGACGTCGGCGGCGTCGCCCCTCGCCGCCTCGTACAGCACGTCGAGGGTCGCGGGGTTGATGCTCTCGAAGTAGGCGCCGCCGGCGGGATCGCGCCAGCCTCCGTCGATGAAATGTCCGTAGCGGTCAGTCATGGTGTGCTCCTTCGTGGTGCCTGGAGTTGGAGAGTTCCGTGTCTTCGATGTGCTCCGCCAGCTTCGCCGAGAAGACCTCGGGCGCTTCGACGGGAAGCATGTGCCGCACGCCGGCGACGATGTGCGACCGGGCATCCGGGATGGCGGCCGCGAGCCTGCGGCTCATGTCGGGCGTCGAGCCGGGGTCGAGCTCGCCCGTGATGGCGAGGGTCGGGACGGAGATGGAGGACAGATCAGCTTCGATCTGCCGGTCACCCGTCGCGAAGATCTCATAGGCGTGCCCGAACGACTCGACGTCGTTGGCTTCGAGCACGCGCCTCGTCGCGTCGACCGTCTCGGGAGCGACGTCGCTCCCCGAGTACCAGCGTTCGAGCGAGCGCTCGACGGTCGCTGCGAAGTCGGTCTGCGCCGAGGCGAGCCGGGCGAGCACGGCGTCGCGCTCCTGTGGGGTCCGCTTGCAGACGGAGCTGACGCAGACGAGCGACCGGACTCGGTGGTTCGAGTGGCTCGCGATTCGCTGGGCGACGAGCGCCCCGAGCGAGAAGCCCACGAGGTGGACCTGCCCGCTCGGAAGTCGCTCGGCGACATCGGCCGCGAACTCGGCGAGCGACATCGCCCCGCGCAGCCGCGGCTGGGCTCCATGACCCGGCAGGTCGAGGGCGATGGTCGGCCGGTCGAGCAGCTCCTCGACGCGGCCCCACATGGTCCGATCGAGCCCCACCCCGTGCAGCAGCACGATGGGCGTGCGTGTCGGCGTCGAGCTCACGTCGGCGCCCCGCTACAGCTCGGTCGAGAGCGCCGCGAGCCGCTGCTGCGGGCGGCCCTGGGCAGCCCCGGCCAGGGCGACGAGGATCTCGTCCGGGTGGGGCGCATCCGCGATCCGCACCTCGAACGACTGGTGGTGCGACCGGATCGTCGCGTCGGTGAAGTGCTTGAGCGGGATGTCGAAAGCGACGCCGGCCGGCCCGCGCTTCTCGACGGCGGGCAGCAGGGTGCTCGCGTTCGCCGCCTTCCGGAAGTGGTCGCCGAACTTGAGCGTGTGGATGAGCGCCGAGCCGTGCTCGACCTCGCCGTTCAGCCCGATGATCGCGGCCTTCCCGTATGCCTCGAGCGGTGCTCCGAGCGCCTCCATGACTCGGGGCGCGAGCAGCGCTCCGAGCTCGGATGCCACGGCGTCGATGCCGGCGCTCAGGTCCTCGACGAACCCCTGGCCAGCCCATGGGTTCTCGATGATGGCGGCAACAACCGCGGTCCTCGCCGCGGGCGAGACCGTGCGGCCGCCCTCGATGAGCGTCTCGTCGACGATGGTGATGACTCTGCGAACCTTCATGCTGCGATTCCTTTCAGGATGTCGGAGGTGACCTTCACGTCGGTCGTGCGGTCTCCGATCCGGGGGTGAGGGCGGGGGCCGGACGACGCGACCGCGATGACCGCGATCTCGTCGCGGTGAGGCGCATCCGCGAGGTGCACGTCGAGCGACTGGTAGTGGCTGCGCGTTGCCGCGGCGGTCTTGTGCCAGAGCGGCACTCGCAGGTCGCCACCGGCCTCGGCTCTCGTGTCCGAGAAGCAGATGATCGAGGTGCCTTCGAGGAACTCGCGGAGCAGGTTGCCGAAGTAGGGGGTATGGATGAGCGCGCCCGCGTGCTCGATCTCGCCGTCGACGCCGACGACGGCGGCTTTCCCGAACGCTTCGACGTTCGCGGCCCCGCCGAGCGCCTCGAGGAGGCGGTCGCTGAGGAGCTTGGCGACGATGGGGGCGATCTCGGACGTGGCCTCCGTGAGGTCGGCGATGGGCCCTGCCCCGACCCACGGGTTGCAGACGACGGCGACGGCGCTCGCCTGCCGGATCGCGGTCGGGGCGTCGACGCCGCCGTCCGAGATGATGTCCTCGTAGGCAGTCGAGATCTTTCGCACGCCGAGCGCGACGGCGCGCTCGCGCAGCGTCTCGCCGCGACGCTCGGTCGCTGTGGCGGTGGTGGTGGTCATGGTGGCTCCTGGTCTCCTCGAACGTCTGGTGTGCCCGGATGGGCGTCGGCGACTCAGGCGGTGATCGACTCGCTGTCGGCCGGGTTGCCGTGATCTGCCGGCGCGAGCGCTGCGCGGCTCGACGCCTCGACGTGCGTTCGCATGGCGAACTCCGCGCCGATCGCATCCTTCTCCACGATCGAGCGCACAACCGCGCGGTGCTCGTGGTTGGAGGCGAGCAGACGGCCGGGGCGCTCGATCGTGCGCAGCACGATGCGGTGGTAGGCGAGCTGGTTCATGAGGCGCTCGTAGTGCTCAGCGAGCTTCGCGTTGTCGGCGCCGAGCACGATGGTCCAGTGGAACTCGTGCACGAGGCGGGCGTACTCGGCCGTGTCGCCGGTCTTGGCGGCGGCGTCGCTCTCGTCGAGGTTGCGCGAGAGGGCTGCGACCTCCGAGGTGGGGCCGCGGCGGGCGAGCAGGTTGGCGGCCAGCCCTTCCAGCGATTCCTTGAGCTGGAACAGCTCGACGATCTCCCGCCGGGTGGGGGTTCGCACGAACGTCCCGACGCGGGGACGGATCTCGACGAGGCCCTCGTTCTCCAGCTGCTTGAGCGCCTCGCGGATAGGCGTGCGGCTCACGCCGAACTCCTGCGCCAGCACGAGCTCCGGCATCGGGTCACCGGGTGGGTACGTGCCGCTCGTTACGAGACGGCGGAGTCGCTCGAGGAGAGGGAGGTCTGCGTACGCCTCATCGCTGAGACCCAACGGCATGATCTGTTGCATACAAGAACGCTAGCTGGCATGCCACAGAATTGTCAACGAGCCCTAGTTTTCTCAGGAAACACAACGTTTACAACCAAGCGTTGACGCATGCATGAACGCGGGGTTACGCTCCGTTGCATGCAAGCAAACATCAAAGATGCTGTCGCAGCTGCATGGTCCGACGTCTGGGATCGGGGTGACTTCGGTGCGTTCGAAGCCCTCGTGACCACGGATTATCGGCGCGAGAGCACAAGATCGGGTCGGGTGTCCGCACTCGACGAGTTCAAGCAGGAGGTCACCGAGGTGCGCGCCGCGTTCCCGGACCTCGTCACGCGCATCGATAGTGTGCTCGTCGAGGACGAGGCGATCGCCGTCTTCTGGACCTCCGACGGCACGTTCACGCAGCCACTCGGCAACGTCCCTCCGACGGGCAAGCGCGTCATCACCAACGGCTCGAACAGCGGCACGCTCCGAGACGGCCTCGTCTCGCACGAACGCGTGACCTGGGACTCCGCCGAGTTGCTCACCCACCTCGGCCTCCCCTCCCTGCACTCGGCGTTCGAGGATGCCGACGCCGACTATGCCGACGAGTCCGCAGCTCCCCCGCGCGACATGCTCAAGGCCTTCAACAAGCAGTTCATCTCCGGCGTCACGGTCGTCACGACGAAGGACGAGGAGGGCCGGCCACGCGGACTCGCCGTCAGCGCCTACTCCTCGGTGTCGCTCGACCCGCCGCTCGTGCTCGTGTGCGTGCAGAAGTCGTCGTCCACCTACCCCTCGCTCTTCAGATCCACGCACCTCGGCATCAATATCCTCTCGAGCGAGCAGCAGCACGTGCTCGCGACCTTCGCCTCCAAGTCCCCGGACAAGTTCGCCGACATCACCTGGCACCAAGGGCCAGAAGGCAGCCCGCTCATCGACGGCTCCTCCGCCTCCATCGAGGTCGAGATCAAGGAGCGCTTCCAGGCGCTCACGCACACCATCTTCATCGGCCGCGTGCATCACGCGACGACCACCGACGACGCGCCCATTCTGTACAAGGCCGGCAAGTTCTTCGATGGACGAGGGCTCTCAGAGCTCTGACCAGGTCATCACAACCGCGATGACCGTTCCGCCCTCCCGGGCCTGCCTCCTCCGAAGTGGAGCAACACCATGACTCTTCACCATCCTCCGAAGCCCGAGCTGCATGATGACGACGCACTCGATGGTCACGGGCTCGAGCCGACGTCCGGCCCGAGTCGAGCTCAGGCGGCGGCCGACGCACTGCGTCACCGTCCCGGCGTCGTCTTCTGGGTTTCGATCGCCCTCATCCTGGCGTTCGTGTCGTGGGCGGCGCTGTCGCCCGAGACCCTCAACGCATCGATGACGGGAGCCATCAACTGGGCCTCGGCAACCGTCGGCTGGTCGTACCTTCTTGTCACGACCGGCTGCATCGGCTTGCTCATCTACCTTGCGTGCAGCAGGTTCGGACGGGTGAGACTCGGGGCTGACGAGGACCGCCCCGAATTCACCACGTGGGCCTGGCTCGCCATGATCGTCTCGACCGTGATGGGCGTCGGGCTCATCAGCTACGGTGTCGCCGAGCCGATCTCGCACTTCGTGCTGCCGCCGCACGCACTCGCCGATCCGGGCACCGCCGAGGCCGCGGTCGTCGCCATGCAGTACTCGTACCTCGACTGGGGGCCCCACGCCTGGGCCGTGTTCGGCGTCTTCGGCGTCGCTATCGCCTACTCGACGCACCGCAAGGGCAACACCGGCCTCGTCTCCCCGATGCTGCGACCGATTCTCGGCAAACGCGTCGACGGGTGGCTCGGCAACGTCATCGATGTCTTCGCCATCATCGCGACGCTGTTCGGCACGACGACCTCGCTCGGCCTCGGAGCGTCGCAGATCACCGAGGGTCTGAACCGGGTCTTCGGCTTGCCCGCAGAGACCTTCACGCAGATCCTCGTCATCGCCGTCATCACGGTCATCTTCACGCTCTCCGCGCTGTCCGGCGTGAACCGCGGCATCAAGTACATCAGCCAGTTCACGATGCTCGCCTCGATCCTCCTTGCCATCTACGTCTTCTTCGCGGGCCCGACGAACTTCATCACCAACCTGTTCTTCCGGGCGACGGGTGCGTACTTCGGCGACTTCTTCTCGATGAGCCTCACAACCCCGCTCACGGCAGAGGACGGGCAGTGGATGCAGTGGTGGACGTACTTCATGATGGCCTGGTGGCTGAGCTGGGGCGCGTTCGTTGGTGTCTTCCTCGCGAAGATCTCGCGTGGCCGCACGATTCGCCAGTTCGTGATCGGCGTGATGGTCGTCCCGAGCCTCGTCTTCTTCGCCTGGTTCACCATCTTCGGTGGGTCGGCGATCAAGTTCGACATGGACGGGGTCGGCAGCATCGGCGAGGCTGCCAGCGCCGATGTCAATACCGCGTTCTTCGAGATGCTCTCCAACCTGCCACTGGTGGGCATCACCTCGGTCGTCGCGATCATCCTGGTCGTGTTGTTCTTCGTCTCCGGCGCTGACGCGAACACGTTCGTCCTCAGCATGATGTCGTCCCGCGGCGCGCTCGAGCCGACGAAGCTGGTGTTGGCTCTCTGGGGCGCGCTGACCGGCCTCTGCGCGGCCCTGCTGCTCCTCACCGGCGGGTTGCAGGCGCTGCAGCAGGCGGCGATGCTCTCCGCACTGCCCTTCACGGTCATCGTCGCGCTGCTCGCTGTCTCGTTGGTCATGCAGCTGAAGAAGGACCCGCACTTCGATTACACGCGGGACGTGCGTCGGGAGGACCTTCGCACCGGGGTCCTTCGACTGCCCGTCCACGGCCCCGCTCGAAGGAAAGACGCCGACGCAGCACCGGAACAGCCGGGTTCCGCTGCTCAGCGGCCGCTCTTGCCTCCGACGCCGTAGACGATGATCGCGGAGATGGGGATGGCGAGGAAGAAGACCCACGCCCATCCCCATCCACCCGCGAGGAAGCCGATGAGGAGGAACGCGGCGAGCGCGAGCAGGGGCACGATCGCGACGATCGCCACCCCCGTCCGGCCGCCGAGCGGCGTCTTGCGTGCCAGTGGGTTCGAGGTGTCGTCGGTGCTCATGAGGGGCTCCTGCGGGATCGGGGTGTTCCTGACAGTGGATGCACGGCAACCGCGTTCACATCTGCTGACGATCGAAGGCACACCAGCCGAGGTCGGACACCGCGAGAGTGATGGAGCACTTCATTGTGCGCTCCTCGCTCCCGCGGTGTCTACACCCAGCTCGGAACCGGGATTCCCGATTCGCTAGGGGGGCTCGATCGTCCGATCCTGGCTCGCCGTCATTCGACGAGCTTGCCCTCCACGGAGACTTCGCCGATGAGCTCGGCGATCTCGGCGGGGACGGGCGGGATCTCCTCCCGGGTGATGCCACCGCCCGGCGACCACACGAGGTTGACCTGCATGGCGGGGTCGAGCTCGGGGAAGTCGCTGCGGTTGTGGCAGCCGCGCGTCTCGCGACGCTCCAGGGCGGCCTCCAGGGTCGCCCTCGCGGCGAGGGCCGACGACTTGAGGTCGAAGGCGTGCGCGAGGTCCTGGAACCCGGCGATGTCTGGGTGGATGCCGACGTCCTCCATCCGGGCCTCGATGACGTCGAGCGCCGCGATGCCGGCCTTGAGCCCCTCCTCGTCACGCACGACGCCCGCGTACTCGGTCATCGTGTCGCGGATGGCGCGCTGCAGGGCGCGCACGTTCTCACGACCGTCCGCACTGAGCAGCTCGTCGATCTCGCCGCGCGCCTGCGCGACGGCTGCCGGAGACCGGAGCTGCGCATCCAGGCCCTCGGAATGGGCGACGGCCGCCCGGCCGACGATGCGGCCGAAGACGAGCAGCTCGATGAGCGAGTTGCCGCCGAGGCGGTTCGCGCCGTGGAGGCCGCTCGACGCCTCGCCGATCGCGTAGAGCCCGTCGACGTCGGTGCCGTGGTCGTCGGGGCGAACCCACACGCCACCCATCGAGTAGTGGGCGGTCGGCGCGATCTCGATCGGGCTGACGGTGATGTCGAGCATCTGCAGGTCGAGCATCTGCTGGTAGATGCGCGGCAGGCGGTTCATGATCGTCTCGCGGGGCAGGTGCGAGACGTCGAGCCAGACGCCGCCGTTCGCGGTGCCGCGGCCCTCCTTGATCTCGGTGTACGCGGCGAGCGCGACCCGGTCACGTGTCGAGAGCTCCATGCGCTCGGGGTCGTAGCGCTCCATGAAGCGCTCCCCCAGGCCGTTCGTGAGGATGCCGCCTTCGCCGCGGGCGGCTTCCGAGACGAGCGTGCCAGCCGCGTTCTCGGGCTCGATGATGCCTGAAGGGTGGAACTGCACGAGCTCGGGGTCGCGCAGGCGTCCGCCGGCTTCGACGGCGAGGCGGAACGAGTCGCCCGTGTTCTCGTCGCGTCGCGAGGAGGTGCGGCGCCAGATGCGATTGTGCCCGCCGGCGGCGAGGATGACCGAGTCGGCGTGGATGAGGTACCTCGTGCCGTCGTTGATGTCGAACCCGTAGGCACCGAAGACGACGTTGTCGCGCACGAGGATGCGGGTGATGTAGACGGTGTCGAGGATGGGGATGTTCAGCTGCTCCGTGCGGGCGACGAGGGAGCGCTGGATCTCGAGGCCCGTGTAGTCGCCGGCGAAGGCGGTGCGGCGGAACTTGTGGGCGCCGAAGAAGCGCTGCGAGATGCGGCCGTCGCCTTCGCGCTGGAAGCCCATGCCGTAGCGCTCGAGGTCGCGGATGCCCTGCTCGGCGCCCCGGGTCACGATCTCGACGGTGTGCGGGTTGGCGAGCCAGTAGCTCTCCTTGATGGTGTCGGCGGCGTGCTGCTGCCAGCTGTCGTCCGCGTCCATCGTGCCGAGGGCCGCGTTGATGCCGCCGGCGGCGAGCGAGGTGTGGGCGTCGTGCTTGGGGCGCTTGCCCACGGCGAGCACGTCGACACCCTGCTCGGCGACTTCGATGGCGGCGCGCAGGCCGGAACCGCCGGTTCCGATGACGAGCACGGTGGTGGAGATCTGGCGTTCGATGGACTTGGTCGCGGTCATGTCAGCAACGTTAGAGAGCACCCGATGATTACTCCAATGCATAGTCCTGTTCGTCCTGATGCGCGTAGGCTATCGACATGAACCTGGACCAGTTGCGGAGCTTCGTGGAGGTCGCCTCGCTGGGGCACTTCACACGGGCGGCGGAGGTGCTGCACCTCGCGCAGCCCTCGCTGAGCCGACAGATCTCGACCCTCGAGCAGGACCTCGGCGCGCCCCTCTTCAACCGCACGCCAGGTCGAGTCGCGCTCACCGACGCCGGCGAATCCCTGCTCCCGCTCGCGCGGCGAATGCTCGCCGACGCCGACTCGGTGCGGCGCGAGATGGCGGAGCTCACCGACCTCAAGCGGGGCACGGTGCGACTCGGCGCCACGCCCTCGCTGTGCGTGAGCCTCGTCGCTGACGCGTTGCAGTCGTTCCACGCCTCGCATCCCGGCATCGAGCTGCACGTCTCGGAGAGCGGCTCCCAGGGCCTCATCGAGCAGCTCGCGGAAGGCGCGCTCGATCTCGCGCTCATCACGACTCCCGAATCCAGGCAGACCCCGAGAGCCACCCTCACCAGGCTGCCGCTGCTCAATGAGGAACTCGTCGTGGTATCCCCCATCGACGGGGCCGCGGCGATCCGCTCTGCCACCATCTCCCTCGAGGAGCTCGCCGCCGCCCCGCAGGTGGTCTTCTCGCGGGGCTACGACCTTCGTGCCACAGCAGAGGCCGCGTTCCTCAAGGCCGATCTGCGACCGAACGTGGTGGTCGAGGGGCCGGAGATGGATGCGGTGCTGCGCTTCGTGGAGCTCGGACTCGGCGTTGCGGTTGTGCCAGCCATGGTCATCCGCGGGCGGGCGGGCTTCCGCTCCGCCAGGCTCACCAGCTCCATCCTGCAGCGCACCGTGAGCCTCGCGCACCGGAGCGACGTGCCCCTCTCGCGCGCCGCACGCGCCATGGCGGCGACGATCGAATCGATCGCCGCCGCCATGGTCGGCCAGACGCCGGGAACCAGCAGCGTGGAGCCGTGAGGCTGCTGCTGGGGACGGCGCACTAGCTGTTCACGAGCTCCTTCTGCTCCTGCTTCGCGCGCTTGCGAGCCACCAGGCGGCCGCGCACGGTGAAGGCGAGCACCAGCGCCAGGAGGGTGTAGAGCGCGATCGCGATCGGCCCCTGCACCAGCACCGAGAAGTCGCCATTGGCGCTCATCGCCGCGTCTCGCAGGCTCGTCTCGGCGAGCGGGCCGAGGACCATGCCGATGATGAGCGGTGCGATCGGGAAGTCGAGGGCCCGCATCAGGAAGCCGAGCAGGCCGACCCCAAGCAGCATGAGCAGGTCGAACGTCGAACCCGACGTGGCGTAGATGCCAAGCGCGCAGAAGATCGTGATGCCCGCGTACAGGTAGGGACGCGGGATCAGGAGCAGCTTCGCCCACAGCATCGCGAACGGCAGGTTCAGGACGAGCAGCACCACCATGGCGATGAAGAAGCTCGCGAGCAGCGCCCAGACCAGCTCGGGGGCGCGGTCGAAGAGCAGCGGTCCCGGCTGCAGGCCGTACTGACGGAACGCGGCGAGCATGATCGCTGCCGTCGCCGAGATGGGAAGGCCGAGCGCCAGGAGCGCGCCCATCGCCATACCCGTCGTCGCGTTGCCAGCGGCCTCCGGGGCTGCGAGGCCCCTGATCGCGCCCTTGCCGAACTGCGGGTCCTTGCGGCGCGCATCCAGTCGCTTCTCCAGGCCGAAGGCGAGGAACGTGGGGATCTCGGAGCCACCGGCCGGCACCACGCCGAACGGGAGACCGATGACGGTGCCACGCAGCCAGGCCGGAGTTGCCTCCTTGAATTCCTTGCGGCTCAGCCACGGGCGACCCTTCGGACGGATCATGCCCTTGTCGTTGACGTGCCGCTCGAGGCAGGCGACGTAGATGACCTCACCGAGCGCGAGGACCGCGACCGTCACGGTCACGAGCGAGATGCCGTCGAACAGCTGTGGGGAGTCCATCGTGAAGCGCGGGGCGCCGGAGACGCCATCGATGCCGATGACCGCGATGCCGAGGCCGATGAACAGTGCCGTGAGCCCCTTCACGACGTTGTCGGTGACCACAGTTGAGGTCGCGGCGAACGCGAACACTGCAAGGGCGAAGAACTCCGCCGGGCCGAAGCTGCTGGAGAAGTCGGCAAGCGCAGGGGCCAGGAAGACCACCACGATCGAGGCGATGAAGCCACCGATGAACGCGCCGATGGCGGCCGTCGCGAGCGCCTGGGCGGCCCGACCGTTCAGCGCCATCTTGTGGCCCTCGAACGTGGAGGCGATGGCCGACGCCTGGCCTGGCGTGTTCATCAGGATGCCCATGGTCGAGTCGCCGAAGAGGCCGCCGAAGTAGACGCCGGCGAACATGATGAACGCGGCCGTCGGCTCGAGCGAGAACGTGACGGGCAGCAGGAGGGCGACCGCCATCGAGGAACCGAGGCCCGGCAGCACGCCGACGGCGGTCCCGAGGAGGCAGCCGACGAAGACCCACATGAGGTTCTGCCAGGTGAGGGCACCGGCGAACCCCTCCATGAGGAGTTGGAGCGTTTCCATGTCAGATACCTCCGAGGATGCCGGACGGGAGCGACATGCCGAGTGCCATGTCGAAGGCGATGTAGGCAAGCGAGCTCAGCGTGAACCCCACGACGAGGCTCGCCACTGGCTTCGTCGAGCCGAAGCCGCGGGCCACACACCAGAAGAGGAGAGCTGCTGCGATGACCCAGCCGAGCAGGTCGAGCGTCAGCGAGAACACCAGGAACGAGCCGACGACCCAGGCGAAGGACTTCACGTCGACGCGCACCTTGCGGGGGGCGTCTGCTGCGCCGGCTGCAGCAAGCGCCTCGTCGTCGGCCAGCGCACGGGCGAGAAGCTCCTCCTCGGTCATCGTCGACGAAGAGGCCGCGGTCGCGCGCAGCTCACGGACGGCACCGACCGCGAGCAGAGCCGCGAAGAGGTACAGGCCGGCGGCGATGAGGCCGGGGAAGAACTGCGGCCCGGGGAAGTCGGCCCCCTCTGGCACCTTCATCGTGAAGATGCCGTAGAGGAGGTAGGTGGCGAAGGCTGCGATGACCAGCGGCATCGTCAGCCCCTTGAGGAGGGTAGCCGTCTTGCTTGGGCCTGCGGCGAAGGTCAGGTCTCCGCCGATGACCGCCGACGCGGCCGTCGGGTTGGCGTGGTGCGTCATTGTCCCATCTCCTCGTAGAGCGCCGTGATGCGCAGTTCCTCTTCAGCGAGGAACGTGTCGAGCTCGTCGCCCGTGATGAGGCGCTCGTTCCAGTGGTACCTGTCGATGGCTTCCTGCCACTCGGGTGTCTCCGTCGTCTGCACCACGAGTTCGGCGAGGGCGTCCGTCTGCTCCTCGCTCAAGCCGGAGGGCGCGTGGATCGAGCGCCAGTTCGTGAGCGAGATGTCGTAGCCCTGCTCGGCGGCTGTCGGAATGTCGACGCCTTCGATGGGCTCCTCAGCCACCACCGCGAGGGCTCGCAACCTGCCGGCCTCGATCTGGTCGATGTTGTCTGCGTAGCCTCCTGCCGCGGCCTTCGCCGTGCCGTTGAGGAGCGCCTGGATGGCCTCGCCACCGCCGTCAGATGAGATGTAGGTGGTGTCGACGGGCTCGATGCCTGCACTCAGCGCGAGGTCGGTCACCACGAGCTGGTCGAACGAGCCACCGCCGGTCCACGGGATGGACTTCGGGTCGGCCTTCCATGCCGTGGCGAGATCCTCGAGGGTCTCGTACGGGGAGTCGGCTGGGACGACGATGACGTCGTACTCCTCGACCATCACCGCGAGCGGCGTGACGTCTTCGAGCTTCGCCGCGGAGTCGTACTGGATGGTGGCGGCCAGCAGGCCGGTTCCACCGACGAGGAGGTTGTTGGGTTCGCCATCGAGCACGGAGACGTTGCCAAGCGCGATCGTTCCGCCAGCCCCTGGCATGTTGACCACCTGCACGTTGTTGACGAGCCCCTCGGCTTTCTGCGCCTGCTGCAGTTCGCGGGCGACCGTGTCCCAGCCACCACCGGCAGCTGCCGGGGCGATGATCGTCATGGACGCGTTGATGTCCTGACCCGCCGCGGCGGACGTGATCGACCCGAAGCTCGCGACGGCGATCGATGCGGCGGCCACGACCCCGCCGATGACGCGGCCGACGACGCGCCTGCCGCCGGGCTTGGCCTGCCGGCCCGGTTCGTCCGGCACCGCCGGCTCCTTCGTTTCTCGGATCATCATTGCTCCATTCGCGCGGACATCGTTGTCTCCGCAATATCGCCTTAGGATTGCACCGCGCTCGCATGCGAGGAGCTCCACGAGGAGTTGTGCTCATAAGTGCTCGCGAGCCCGGTGCGACGAGGCGCCGCGTGGGTTTGCGCAGGCCGAGGGCTCGAGCCAGAGGCCGGAAGCCACGGGCGCGGGAAGTGGGGATGACGATGCCGTTCAAGCTCAGCCAGCGAGCCGTGCGCCTCGGGATGCTCGTGGTGCCGAGTCTCATCACGCTCGGTTCCGTCTCGGTCACGGCGGCGATCGCGTTCTCCGTGCAGGAGAGGGAGCTTCGCGAGACCACCGCCGAGCGCGTGCATGAAGTCGCGTCGAGCCTCGCACAGCTGGACGAGGTGCGTGGAGCGCTCGAAGCCGTCACGAGCGCGGGCACCACCTCAGCGCTCGCCGACGCGGACGACCTCGTCGGGGCCACCGATGCGCTGCAGCCACTTGCCAGCCTCGTGGAGAACGCGACGGGCGTCTACTACGTCGTCATCACCGACGACGAGGGCGTGCGCATCACGCATCCGGACCCCGCCGAGCGCGGCGTGCAGGTGTCGACGGCCAACGCCTCCGTCCTCGCCGGTGAGGCGTTCCACGGCACGGAGGAAGGTGCGTCCGGCCCCTCGCTGCGCGCGAAGGTCCCCGTCGTAGGGCCAGACGGCGTCGTCATCGGAATGGTCGCCGTCGGCGTGCTCGAGTCGAGCATCTCCGAAGACAGCGCCGAGGCCCTCGGGGAGCTCCTCCCCTGGACGATCAGCGCACTCGTCCTCGGAACGCTCGCCAGCTCGGCCCTCGCTTTCGCAGTCGAGCGACGATTCCGCAGACTCGACGCGCTCGCCGCCGAGCACGCGCAGATGCGGCGCACGACCACCGCCCTGCGCGAGCAGTCTCACGAGTTCAGCACACGCATGCACGTGGTCCACGGCCTCGTCTCGAGAGGCGACACCCAGGACGCGCTCGAGTACATCGACGAGGTCGTGCCGGTTCGGACGGCAGGGGTCGGTGCTTCCGACAGCACCGATTCGAGTCGCCACCTCCCCCTCCTCGACGCCACGACGCAGGCGGTGCGGGCTGAGCTGCACGAGCTGGGAGCGCAGGCGAGCTTCGATCTCGAGCTCGACGAGGACATCGACGACGGCGTCGTGACCGTCATCGCGAACCTCTGCCGGAATGCTGGCGAGGCGGGCGCATCCCAGGTCCTCTGCACGCTTCGCGAGAGCGACAGCCGCATCATCGGTCTCGTCGACGACGATGGTCCCGGCCTGGACGCCGAAGCGAGCGGCCGTATCTTCGCCCCTGGATTCTCATCCAAGGCCGACCCAAGCGGACTCGGCCGGGGCATCGGCCTCGAGCTCGTCCGCCGGACGGTCACGTCGCGCCGCGGCGCCATCGAGGTCGGGGCGTCACGACTCGGCGGGTCGCGCTTCGCCTTCGAGATCGAGCGGCTGCCATGACCGGGATCATCGACGTCGGCGTTGCAACGAGGAGGGGAGCGGCATGAGCAGAACCGAGGAGAGCCCGCGGGCGGCCTCGAGCCCGATCCGCGTGCTCGTGGTCGATGACGATCGCGGGGCCCGGGCACTGCACAGCGGGTTCGTCACCGACATCCCCGGGTTCTCGCTCGCGGGCACCGCCAGCACCGGTGAATCCGCGCTCGCGCAGAGCATGAGCGGGGTCGACCTCATGCTCTTGGACATGCGACTGCCCGACATCAGCGGAGTCGAAGTCCTGCACCGGCTCAGAACGCTCGGTGCGAAGGTGCCGGATGTGCTGGTGATCAGCTCGTCCCGCGACCAGACGACGGTGCGACAGGCCCTCGCGGCCCACGTCGTCGGCTACCTCATTAAGCCGTTCACGCAGGCGGCCCTGCAGGAGCGCCTCGACCTCTACAGCGCCGAGCGTCGGGCGAGTTCGGAGAGCGACCGCGAACGCCCGCTCGGCCAGGGTGAGATCGACCGGCTGCTGGCCACAGGTAGCATTCGTCAGCCCGCCGTGCCGCGCAGCCTCGCGCGCACGGCGCGAACCGGCGCCGCGCAGTCCGCGATTCTCCCCAAGGGGCTGGCCCAGGTCACGCTCGAGCGGGTCGTCGCGGCGCTCGACCCGGTGATCCCCGCCACGGTGCTCGACGTCGCCGAGGCCTGCGACATCTCTCGCGCGACGGCGAGGCGCTATCTCGACCACCTCGTGGAGACGGGGGTGATCGACCTAGCGCACCGGTACGGCAAGCGCGGGCGGCCGCAGGTGCTCTACCGCTTGTCTCCCTCCCCCGAGCGCTGATCTCCCAGCCATGGGCACTTCACTGCTGCATGGGCATCGCACGCAGTGCGCGTTCCGTGATTCCTACGCGCAGCGCTTCGTCTGGATGCCCGAGACGAGGTCGGTCGTCGTCCCGACGATGGTGGAGTTGGCCCCCGGGTACTTCGAGGTCACAGCCCAGGCCCCCTGAGGAACACACGTCTGCTTGGCGAGCACCAGCGGGTACCCGGTGCGGGCAGAGACGAGCAGGGCCACCGCAGCATCCGCAGAGCTCCCGGCGTTCGCGAGCGCGAACCCCTTCGGACGTATGCTCCCGGCGGCGAAGTCGCTCAGGAGCGTCGCGTTGACGGTGAACGCGTCCGAGGAGTTGACGCGGGTCGTGGCTGCGACCTTCGCCTTCACCTGGCTGAAGACGGTCGCCGAGAGCGACGCCTCCGTGCCGATGACGCTGGCCGAGGTGACCTTGCCCGTTGCGAAGTAGGCCTTGAAGTTGGCGCTGCTCTGCGTCGGCCCAGTCAAGAGCACCGGCGCTTTCGCGAGGGTAGCCCTCCCCGAGGCGTTGGCGATCTCCGTCGCCTTGCCGCTGTTGGCGATGTACACGTTGGGATCGTTCGGGAAGAACCGCTTCGCCACCGCCAACGCGGTCTCCGACTTGTCCGCGGCCACGACGACCTCGAGCCTCGGCGTGAGCTTTCCGAGCGCGGTCTTCTGCGCCTCCGAGAGCGTGCCGATGACGAAGATCGCCGAGGGTTTCAGCCTCTTCACCTCCGCGGCGATGCTGGACGGGAGCGCATCGGGCTTCGTGAGCAGCAGGTTGCCCTTGATCTTGGCGGCGACGGGGGCCGCGAGGAGTGCCTCCACACCGCCCTCACCGCTTGCGATGACGAGCTTGTTGCCAACCGTGTTGACCTTGCCGGAGGCCGTGACCGCGTTGGCGTAGGTGTCGGCCGAGCTGAGGCGTTCGGCAACGCCCGGCGCCGTCGTCGGGCTCGGTGTTGCCGGCGTCGTCGGCGTGGCGGTCGCAGTCGGGCTCGGCGTTGCGGTCGGCTTCGGTGTGGCGGTCGGCGCCCCGAACTGCGGGAGCTTCGTGCTCGAGGTGATCTCGCCCCACTTCGTGAGGGTCCACGGGATCTTGTTGATGAGGTCGACGCTGCCGTGCTTGTTGTGGACGATGCCGCCGGGGAGGTACGGGTTGGGCTTGCCCTGCGCGGTGTAGGTGACGGGATGCTGCAGGTTGAGCGCCATGGTCCAGAAGTTCTGGTCGGTGACGATGCCGCCGTACTCCTGCAGGTTCTTGACGACGACCTTCTCGAAGCTGGAGAGACCGAGCGCTGCGATCTTCGCGTTCGTGGCCGCGTCGTTGGGGATCCAGAACCGCTGCCCCATCTTCGGGGCATGCGCCTCGCTCAGCTTCCCGTCGGTCTGGTAGGCGGGCCACATCGCCGTGCCCGAACGCGTGGAGGGGAAGGTCCAGCTCGTGATGTGGTTGATGGAGCCCGCCGCGATCTCCTCGGCGCCTGCCATGAGGAACTCGTTCATGACGCCACCGACGGAGCTCGTGCCCCGCTCCGCCTTGAGCCACTCGTTCTGGTCGAACCAGTTCGTCGACTTCGGGGAGTTGAGGGTGGTGAGGTAGCCGCCGCCCATCATCCAGGACCCGTCGCTCTGCTTCTCCGCGACGTAGTACCCGCGCACGATGCCGGTGGCGAGGTCGACGACGGTCATCGACTGGTCGCCGCCCGGAATCGGACCGCCAGGCAGCGCGTGCGCCGGGATGACGACCTTGCCGTAGTTCTTCGCGGTGGTCGCGAACGGAGTGATCTGGAACCCGTACGTGCCCCCGGTCGCCGAAGCGGTCGCCCGGCCCTCCATGACGGGGTGGATGTCCGGGTAGAGCGCATAGCTCTGCATCTTCACCTTCACCCAGTTGGCGTCGGCTTTCGAGCTGTCGACCGTGTAGATGGGGATCGTGAAGTTCTCGCGGTTCGTGGAGGTCTTGAGCCGCCCCTGCCAGGCGTCGCTGAGGTACCGGTCGGGCAGCGTGTCGACCATCGCGGCCGTCTGCGCGGAGAGCGACGAGACGGGCGCGCCCTGCGGTGTCGTGGTCGCGTAGCTGCCCTTGGCGACGTAGTTCGCGGGCGACATGACGTCCTGGCCCACGGTCCCGAAGTTCGCCGCCTGGGCTGGTCCGGTTCCGAGGAACGTCAGCAGTGAGGCCGCGAGGAGCGCGGCGAGAGACAGGGAGAGCGCTTTCTTCATGAGTCACATCCGTGTTCATTGATCGAGCGGTGGCCCCCTGGCCTGATCGTAGGGTGAAATACGGGGTGAAATCACTCGTGCATGTGAAATCACGTGAATTGGCACGGATTCGCTGAGCGACTACCGTCGCTGGCATGCAAAGCCTCCCGGGACGCCTCAGCCTCGGCGGATGCTCCCTCCGCTACTCCGACAGCCTCGATGCGGCCGACGCGGATGCCGACGCGGTTGTCCTGCTGCACGGGGCGGGCGCCGACCACACGATGTTCAGGCGCCAGGCCGACGCGCTGCGCCGGGCGGGCCTTCGCGTCGTGCTCGTCGACCTTCGGGGGCACGGGGCGTCGCGTCCGAACTCGACGGACCTCTCCCCCGAGCTGCTCGCGAGCGATGTCGAGCGGCTCATCGCGCACCTCGGCCTCCGCCGGGTCTCGCTGCTCGGGCATTCGCTCGGCGGGAATCTCGCGCAGGAGCTGGTTCGGCGCTCCCCTGAGCGGTTCCGGAGCCTCGTGGTGCTGGATTCCACCTGGAACGCAGGCCCGCTCAGCTTCCTGGAGCGCGCCGGTCTCCGCGCCGCGGCGCCCATCCTCCAGCTGATCCCGGCGGGGAGCCTACCGAAGCTCATGGCGGATGCCTCAGCCGTGACGGCGACGGCACGTGCCGAGCTGACGCGAACGTTCGCCGCGATGTCGAAGCGGGAGTTCGTGGCGGTCTGGCGTACGACGACGCAGTTCGTGCGTCCGACTCCCGGTTACCGCACGCCGGTGCCGACGCTGCTGGTCCGCGGCGCGAGCGACAGCACGGGGAACATCTCGCGAGCCATGCCCGCCTGGGCTGCGGCGGACAGACTCACGGAGCTCGTCGTCGAGGGCGCCGGCCATGTCGTGACGCTGGATGCGCCGGACGAGGTCTCCGCGGCGCTCGTGGAGTTCCTCGGCAGCGGAGAGAGACGGCAGCCGCTGCAACGCGATCGGCCGCGGTGACCCGCTTGCCGTCGAGGACAAGCGGGTCACCGCGGCCGAGACGCGCGATGCGCGCGCGATGCGGGTGGAGCGGAGGCTAGGCCGTGATGGCGCGTCCGCCCGGTCCGCGGTACTGCGCAGAGCCGTAGCCCACGATGAAGTACCCGATGATCGACAGCAGCCAGAGCAGGAAGAAGCTGAAGACGCCGCCCTTGCCGAACGCCTTGCCGATGCGCATCGCGACGAAGATCGAGAACACGACGTTCACGATCGGGATGAGGTACAGCAGCACCGTCGCCCCGTGGTAGCCGGCGATCTTGACGAGGATGTAGACGTTGTAGATCGGGATGATGGCGCCCCATCCCGGGTAGCCGGCCTTCCGGAAGACAGGCCAGAGCGCGATGATGAGGAGGACCCAGCCGACGAAGCCGCTGGCGGTGCCGCCGGGCGAGAGCGCTTCCCACTGCCAGGAGTCCATCTGGGTGGAGTTTTCGAGCGTGAACATAGTGACGTCCTTGAGGTCCGTGAAGCTTGTGAGATCCCCTGGGCTTCGGGGAGCGGAGCAACGCTACCGCGAGCTGTCAACTTGCTGGGAGCCCTTCGTCGCTGGACGGCACGAATTGCACGCTTCGAGGCCCGAGTTGCAGGCTCGGCCAGTGGTCGACGTCCCGCAGGAGCTGCCGATCGTGGCTCGAGAGCACAACCGCGGCCTGCGTCGCCGCGAGGGCATCGGTCAGCTCATCGACCAGGGCCATCGACAGGTGGTTCGTTGGCTCGTCCAAGAGCAGCACGTGCGGCTTCGCGGCGAGGACCAGCGCCAGGTCGAGTCTGCGCTGCTGCCCCATCGACAGCTCGCCGACCCGCTTGGCCGCCTCCCTCGCGCGCAGCAGGCCGAGCTGCGAGAGCCCCATCGTCTCGCTCGTTGAGACGGCGCCGGCGGCTTCGAGTTCGCCCAGTCGCAGCTCGTACACCTCAGCCGCGCGCCGCTCGAGCGGGAGCGACGATTCCTGCGGGAGCACGCCGACTCGGGTGCCGGGCTGCACGCGCACGGAACCCGCATCCGGGGCGAGGGAGCCCGCCAGCACGCGCAGGAGCGTCGACTTCCCTGCACCGTTCGGGCCGGTGACGGCCAGCCTGCCCCGATGGGTGAGCGCGAGGGACACGGGACCGTGGAGGCGCCCCGTGACGACCACCCCGTCGGCGCTCAGCAGCTCAGCTCCTGCCCGGGTGCGAAGCTCCGGGAACCGGAAGAGCCGCGGTGGTTCCGGCACCGTCACGGCGTGCGCTTCGAGGGCCTCCTGGCGACGGTGCACACTCTGCGCGAGCCCAGCGGCGCGGGTGGCTCGGCCGTGCTTGTTCGCGCCCTTGCCCGGTCGCCACCCCGTGACGAGACGGTTCTGCGCCGCGCTCAGGCTCTCCTGCAGGCGCGCCTGCTCCTGCTGCTGACGTTCGTAGTCCTGCTCCCACCGCTCGCGCTCGGCGGCTCGCGCCTCGCGATACCCGGTGAAGCCGTTGCCGGAGACGCGGGGCCGCTCATCCGGAGTCGGGTCGAGGTCGACGATCGTCTCGGCGACGTCGGCGAGCAGCGCCCGGTCGTGGCTCACGACGACAACCGCTCCCTTGCGTGAGCGGAGCTGCTCGGTGAGGAAGTCGAGCCCCGCGCGATCGAGGTGGTTGGTCGGCTCATCGAGCAGCAGGAAGTCGTCGTCTGCCCCGAGGAGACAGGCGAGGCGGACCCGGTAGCGCTGCCCCACGGAGAGCTCGCGGAGGAGGCGGCCGGGGTCGGTCTCTGCGTCGAGGGCCTCGAGAGCGATGAGCACCCGCCGCTCCGCATCCCACGCATCGAGCGCCTCCGCGGCCTCGAGGGCCGCGGCGTAGCGCTCTTCGGCCCCCGGACCGCTCTCCGCGAGCGCCGCTCCTGCGGCGTCGAGCTCGGCGAGGGTGGCGAGCGCCGTCGCGATGGAGTCTGCGATGGCCTGCCCGACGGTCCGAGCGTCGTCGGCGTGCATCTCCTGCTCGGCGAGACCGAGGGTGCCGATGCGCTGCACGGTGCCGCTGTCTGGTGGGAGGATGCCCGCGAGCATGTGCAGGAGCGACGATTTTCCGCGGCCGTTCTCGCCGACGATCGCGATGCGCGACGTGGCGGTGACCACGAGGTCGACGGAGGTGAGCACGGGCGTCGCGCCGCGCAGCAGCGAGACGTCGGTGAGGGTGAGCTGCGCGCGATGGCGCGCTGGAACTGACTTGGGGGTGGTGTGCACGATCATTCCTTTGAAGCGGCGCGCCGCGAGCCGCCGAGGGCTCGGAGAGGTTTCACAGAGGGCTCGGCAAGGCGTCGGCTGGGCGCGCGAAAACGGCGACCCGGAGTCGGGTCAGAGCAGGTGGCCACCGTGATGCTCGGGCGGTCTCGGTCTCAGAGACAAGCGCGTTTCAGAGACAGGCGTGTTTCAGAGACACGCGTCGACGAGACCGGCGTCAGCGAGCGCGGGAGGCCAGCTCAGCCGTTAGCAGAAGAGAAGAAGGAACACGCGTTCACGGTACCAGCGGGGCGCGACGTCGTCGAGCTCGGATGCACGTCACGGCCAGGTCTGCGCCGAGCGTGACGCCGCCGCCGAGCGCGTACACGAGCAGGTCCCTCACCTCGAACCCGGAGCCGAGGACCAGCCGGGCCGGCGCGAACGCCTCGTTCACGCGGGCTGGCAGCTCGGTCAGCTGCAGCAGCTCGACCGCGAACGACCAGGCGACCGCGAGCGCGAACGCGGTCCATGCTCTGGCGCGCGGCGCGAGCAGGACGACCCCGAGGTAGACGGCGACCGTGTACAGGCCGGCACCGACGATGTCCCCGAACTCCCCATCCGGAAGCGCGTAGTGCACTGCGAGGCCCAGCGCGACGGTCGCGGCGAGCAGGACCGCGGCCGCGACTCGGCGGCGCAGGGCGTCCACGCGCGAGGTCCGCTCCTGCTGGGCTTCAGCCGCGCCGCTCACGCTGGGCCGCCGCTCGTCTCGGTCAGGCGCTCGACAGCCCCGATCGCGGTGACCGCGCGGAGGCCGGAGACGACGGCGCCGTTGAGGGTCTGCTCGAGGCCCGTGTGCTCGCCCGCGATGACGACCCGGCCCGCTGGCACGTCGAACGCGTGGAGGTCGGCCGGAGTCCAGTCGAGCGAGGCCGCCGAGTAAGATCCGCGCGTCCACGGGTCGTCGCTCCAGTCGGTCAGGAGCACGTCGCCGTCGATGACGAGTCCGGGCCGCAGCGCCTGAAGCTCGCTGAGCCAGCGCCCCGGACCCGCCTCCGTGCCCAGGGCGTCGAGGGTGGCCCTGCTCCCGGCGAAGCAGGACAGGGCGGGGATGCGGTGCTCGCCGTCGGCGGACAGGGAGCGCCAGGACCACCAGCTCAGGTCCGCGCTCTGCAGGGCGATGTCGTCGTCGACGGCGGCGAGCGGCACGCCGAGCTTCGCGGCGGTGCCCATGATGCGGTGCGAGAGGGCGGCATCCTGCCCCGGGGTGAGGGCGAAACCGAGTCGCAGGCTGCGCAGGATGGGCAGCGGCACGGCGATCACGGCCGCGTCGGCGTGCTGCGCGCTTCCGTCGGCGAGCGTCACCTCGACCCCGCTGTCCGACTGGTCGATCGCCCGGGCCGGGTGCTCGAGCCGCACCGCGGCCCCGAGCCGGCGGGCCAGCTCGATGGCGAGCGACTGGTTGCCACCCACGAAGCGCCCGCCGTCGTCGATGAACGGCTGGTCCGCGTCCGGGTCGTGCAGGAACGCAGAGGCCGCGCTCACGAGGTTCGGGTCGTTCGCGAGGGAGGTGACCATGCGGCGGTAGACCGGGTGCTGCTGGTAGTCGGGGCCGAGCGCCTCACGGTGGGCGTCTTCGACCGAGACGCGCGTGAGTCCGTCGGCGAGCATCCCGCGGAGGGTCTCGGTGATCTGCTCGGTCGTCGCCTCGAGCTCGGCGAACGACACGTGCCGTCCGTCGACGGTGCGCCTCGCGTAGCGCACGTTGTGGCTCAGGATGGGCACCCCGAGCTCCGCGGAGAGCCGACGGATGGCGAACTCGGTCGGGAACACGTACTCGCCGCCGCGCTCGGTGATCGCGCCGTTGCCGAGCCGCTGCGACCACGTTCGGCCCCCGACCCGTGCCCTTGCCTCCAGCACGCTGACGTCGTGGCCGCGCTTCCGCAGCTCCCAGGCGGCGGTGAGGCCCGCGAGGCCAGCTCCGATGACGATGATGCGCATGGGTCTCCGCCGCCTTCCGTGGTGAGCGGCCAGACGGGCCGCGCATCTGATTCTCGCGCAGTCGCGGCCCGTCGAAGCGGCTCAGTACTGGAGCTGCGCGAGTCTCCCATCGACCAGCTGCACCGTGTCGTGCATCCGGGGCAGGTGGGTGAGGTCGTGCGTGACGAGCAGGGTCGCCGTGTCGAGCTCCTCGGTGAGGCGCAGGATGAGCTCGATGATCGCGGCCCCGCGCTCCTGGTCGAGCGCGCTTGTCGGCTCGTCGACGAGGAGCACGCTCGGGTCGTTCATGAGGGCCCTCGCGATGTTGACGCGCTGCCGCTGGCCGCCGGAGAGCTGGTGCGGCCGCTTCGCGCCGTGCTCGGCGAGGCCGACCGCGGCGAGCAGCTCGTCGGCGTGCGCTGCTGCGGCGGGCCTGCGGCGGCGGCTTCCGGGCTCACCGAGCTCGTTCATGACGAGCAGCTGCTCGCGCGCCGTGAGCGACGGGAGGAGGTTCGCCTGCTGGAAGACGATGCCGATGCTGAACCGACGCAGGGCCGCCGACTCCGTGCGGCTCATGCCGCTCGCGTCGACGCCGCCAATCATCACGTTGCCGGAATCCGGGCGGATGAGGGTGGCCGCGACGGCGAGCAGGCTCGACTTGCCCGAGCCGCTCGGCCCCGTGATGCCGGTCACGGTCCCCCGGTCGGCGGTGAGGCTGACGCCGTCGAGCGCGGTCAGGCGCCCTCCCCCGTCGGGGAACGTGAGGGTGATGTTGTCCAGTGCGATCATCGGTTGCTCCCGAGTGCGGTGAGGGGGTCGGCGGTGGTCACGGAGCGCAGCGCGAACGCGGCCCCGGCGAGCCCGAGGGCGATCATGATGGCTCCCGGGAGGAGGGTGGTGAGGGGGCTCAGCAGGAACGGCAGGGCCTGGCCCGCGAGGGAGCCGAGGATGGCGACGAGCCCCACCCCCACGCCGATTCCGGCGACGAGCACCAGGAGGGCCTGGCCGAGGGCATCCCGCGCGAGCGATCGTGTGCTCGCCCCGAGCGCCTTGAGCACGGCGATGTCGCCTTGCCGCTGCATGGTCCACACCGTGAAGAACGCGCCGATCACGAGCCCGGAGATGCCGAAGAGCATCGCGACCATGAGCAGCAGCGAGCCGACCTCGGAGCGGAACGCGGCGAGCGCGCCGAGGGCACCGATGAGGGTCTCGGAGACGGTGCCGGTCTCGGCATCCGCTGCGGCCCAGTCCGGGTCTCCCGAGACGGCGAGCACGGTGGCGTAGGCGCCGGGAGCGCCCGTCTGCTCGGCGAGCGACTGCCAGTCGGCGAGGGTGATCTGCACGACCGGCGTGTGGCTGTACCAGGCCTCTGCTCCGATCGAGGCGACCTCGAAGGCAGCGCCGCCGATGGTGACCTCGTCGCCGACCGTGGCGTCGAGGTCCTCTGCCGCGGCTTCGGAGAGCGTGATCTCGCCTGCCGCCGCTGGCGAGGTATCCGCGAACCCGGCCGGGACCCCGAAGACGGCGACGGCGGCCCCCGTCTCGGCGGTCTCGGCCCGCAGCTGGCTGATGCCGAGCGGGTCGACGCTGCGCACACCCGGGAACGAGGCGAGCGTGTCCGCCTGCTCACGAGACGGCGACGAGGTGGAGAAGCTCGGTGCGTCGTCACCCGCCGGGACGGTGAAGACGAGGCGGTCGGCGGGCAGCGCCAGGACTCCCGAGATGTTCTGGGTGGCGAGGCCGCCCGTGAGTCCACTGAGGAAACCGACGAGCACGGTGATGAGCGCGACGACGGCGCCGATCAGCACGAATCGGCCTCTCGCGAAGCGGAGGTCGCGGAGCGCGACGAACATGGTGGTCCTTTCCTGCCGCCAGTTCCGGCGGCTCAGGCAACCCTCCCGCCGAGCACCCCCGCCCGGCATCGCCCGTCGGCACACTCCTCGCGCACCGCACGGTGGAGTCGTCGCTCCACCTTTCGAAGGATGACCGCGACGCGAGCCGTGTCTAGGCTGAGCCGCATGCCGACCACTGCGCTCACTCCCGTCTTCGTGGGACTGCGCACGGGGCTCCACGCCCTCTTCTTCGGTCTCCTAGCGCTGGTCGCCGTGCGCGCGGTGCTCACCCCCGAGCAGAGCACGGTGCTCGTGCTGGCCGCGACGCTGCTCTTCGGCGCGACGTACGCGCTCGGGGCGATCGCCGCATCCAGGCGCACGCGGTCGGTGGCCGCCCTGCCCAGGCAGCGGCTGCTCTGGCTACTCGCCCTGACGCTCGAGTGGATGCTGCTGCTCTGGCTCTCCCGCGAGGCCGCGTACCTCGTCTTCCCGCTCTTCTTCGTGTACCTGCACCTGCTCGGCCGACGGGCTGGGATGCTCGCGGTCGCCGCGACGACGGCCATCGCCGTCATCGGCCTCGGGCTCCACGAGGGCTGGTCGGTCGCCGGTGTCATCGGCCCCTGCATCGGCGCGGGCGTCGCGGTGCTCATCGGGATCGGCTACGAGGCGCTCGCGAAGGAGGCGAGGGAGCGGGAGCAGCTCATGCGGGAGCTGCTGGCGACGCAGGAGCACCTCGTCGCGACGGAGCGGGAGGCGGGCACCCTCACCGAGCGCTCCCGCCTCGCCCGCGAGATCCACGACACGGTCGCGCAGGGCCTCGCGAGCATCCAGATGCTGCTGCACGCCGCCGAGCGCGCCGACCCCGACGGCGCCGGGGTCGGGCACATTCGCCTGGCGAGGGAGACGGCCGCCGACAACCTGGCCGAGACCCGACGCTTCATCCGCGAGCTGTCGCCGCCGGACCTCGACGGCATGGACCTCGAGCAGGCGCTGCGGCGGCTCGCGGACGCGACGTCGGCCGCGCACGGTATTCGCGTCGAGGTGCACAGCAGCGCCGACTCCCTGCCCATGCCCGTGCAGACCGCCCTGCTGCGCATCGCGCAGGGTGCCATCGCCAACGTCGTGCAGCACGCTGGCGCGAGCCGCGCGACCATCACCCTCGACGAGTCGGCGGCCGGGCTCGTCTTCGCCGTCGCCGATGACGGCCGGGGCTTCGACGCCAGCACCCACGAGCAGGCTGGCGGCGCGAACTCGGACTCGTTCGGGCTCGTGGCCACCCGTGAGCGAGTGCAGCAGCTCGGCGGCTCCCTCGACGTCACCTCCAGCGTCGGCCGGGGCACCACCCTGACCGTCACGCTCCCAACGCTCCCCAGGGAAGGCACCGCATGATCCGCGTCGTGATCGCCGACGACCACCCCGTGGTCCGAGCGGGCCTCCGCGCCCTCCTCGGCCTCGAGCCCGACATCGAGGTCGCGGCTGAGGCGTCCACCGCCGAGGAAGCCGTGCAGGCGGCGGCCACCGAGCGGCCCGACCTCGTGCTCATGGACCTCCAGTTCGGTGCGCGCGAGAACGAGAGCGGCGCATCCGCGACCCGCCGCATCCGCGGCCTCCCCGACCCGCCGCACGTGCTCGTCGTGACGAACTACGACTCAGAGGGCGACATCCTCGGGGCCGTCGAAGCTGGCGCCAGTGGTTACCTGCTGAAGGATGCGCCGCCCCACGAGCTGCTCGCGGCGGTCCGGGCCGCGGCGAGCGGTGCGAGCGCGCTCGCGCCGCCCATCGCCTCGCGCCTCATGGACCGGCTCCGCACGCCCCAGCAGAGCCTCTCGCCGCGGGAGATCGAAGTGCTCGAGCTCGTCGCATCCGGACTCTCGAACACCGACGTCGCCGCGGCCCTCTTCGTCACGGAGACGACCGTGAAGTCGCACCTCGCGCACGTCTTCACGAAGCTCGGCACAACGTCCCGCACCGCGGCGGTCTCCGAGGCGAGAGCACGCGGCATCCTCCGGTAGCCTGCTCGTTCCCCCGTCGAAGCCGCGCCTGAGCGCAGCAGGCCGAGACCCGTTCCAGGGAAGGCGTTTGCATGGCAGTCCTCACACCGCGGCGACGGCGTTCGGCTCACCCCGCGCATGGCCCGTCTCCCGCGGGGTCTCCGTCAGACTCTCCCGCCGGCGATCGAGCCGCGCGATGATCACAGGCTCACTGCAGAAGCTCGGCTGGTGGGCGCTCGACTACGTCTACGCGGTCGAGCGGCAGGTCCGTGCCGCCTTCAGCCGCGCCGAGGCCAGCTCGTACCTCAGCGGCGACGGGGCCCCCGTCGTCATCATCCCCGGCGTCTACGAGCCCTGGCGGTTCATGCTGCCGCTCATCGAGGCCATCCACGAGAACGGCCACCCCGTGCACGTGCTCGAGCCGCTCGGCTTCAACCACCGGCCGGTCCCGGATGCCGCCGAGCACGTCGCCGCGTACCTGCGGGCCAACGACCTCACGGACGTGCTCCTCGTGACGCACAGCAAGGGCGGGCTCGTCGGCAAGTTCGCCATGTCGTTCGGCGACAGCGCCGAGCGGATCGCGGGGATGCTCGCCATCGCGACGCCGTTCGCGGGCTCCCGCTACGCCCGCGCGATGGCGGTCTCGAGCCTGCGCATCTTCTCCCCCAGCGACGCGACGATCCTCGCGCTGGCCCGCGAGAGCGATGCGAACGCCCGCATCGTCTCCGTGTTCGGCCGCTTCGACCCGCACATCCCTGACGGCAGCGTGCTCGAGCTCGCACGGAACATCGAGCTGCCGACGGGCGGCCACTTCCGCATCCTCACCCACCCCGGCATCCTGCGGGGCTTCGCGGTGCTGAAGGAGCTGACCGGGGCCTGAGGCGGCGAAGCTGAGGCGCCACCGGTCTACCGGCGCGCGGTCACGGCCCCGGACTCACGACACAGGACGCACGGCCCGGGATCGCGCCCCAGGGCTCACGCCCCGGGGTTCAGCTCAGTGGTGTTCGCCGCGCAGCAGCTGCACGGGGTCGATGCCCTGCCGGCGCAGGCGGCGGTTGGTGAAGGCGCATGCGATCGCGATGACGGCCGTCATGGCGAGGGTCGCGAGCAGCTGCTCCCGTGAGCCCTCGTTGAGCATCGTCAGGACGACGATCACGACGAGGATGACGCCGGCGAGGATGCTCAGCCACGGGAACCCGGGCATGCGGGCCGTGAGGGTCTCGCCGCGCGCATCCGCCCGCCGCCGCAGCACGAACTGCGATGCCGTGACCGTCGCCCACAGCACGATGAGCGTCGAACCGACGATGTTGAGCAGCGTCGGGAGCACGGCGTCTGGGGCGAGGAAGTTGAAGATCACCGTGAGGAAGCCGACACCGACCGAGACGAGCACCGCGATGGTCGGGGTGCCGTTCTTGGCGAGGCGCTGCATGCCGCGGGGCGCGAAGCGGCGCTCGGAGAGCGAGTAGACCATGCGGGAGGCGCCGTAGAGGTTGGCGTTGAGCGCCGAGAGGAGGGCGATGACGATGATGGCCGACATGATGAGGTCGACGCCCGGGATGTTCGTGAGGGCGAGCACCGCGGCGAAGGGCCCCGCGACGACGGCTGGGTCCGTCCAGGAGAGTGCGGCGACGATGACGAACACGGAGCCGATGTAGAAGAGCAGGATGCGCCACAGCACGCTGCGCACGGCGCGGCGGATGCTCGTGGCCGGGTCGCGCGTCTCGGCGGCGGCGATCGCGGTGAGCTCGGTACCGCCGAAGCTGAACATGACGATGAGCAGGGCCGCGGAGATGCCGAGGATGCCGGTTGGCGCGAAGCCGTCGCCGGCGACGAGGTTCGAGAGGCCCGGGGACGGGACGTCGGGGATGAGCCCTAAGAGGAGGGCGGCGCCCAGTACGAGGAAGCCGATGATGGCGGCGACCTTGAGCACCGCGAACCAGAACTCGAAGGAGCCGTAGCGGCGCACGCCGAGGAGGTTGATGAGCGTGAAGGCGACCATGAAGGCGAGCGCCCAAACGCCCTGCGGGATGCCGGGCGTCCAGGCTGCGACGATCGCGGCCGCGCCCGTCGCCTCGGCGGCGATGACGATGACCAGCTGCATCCAGTAGAACCAGCCGAGCGTCGCGCCGGCCGTGGCGCCGAAGGCCTTCGCCGCGTAGACGGAGAAGGCGCCGCTCTGCGGGTCGGCGGCGGCCATCTCGGCGAGCATGAACAGCACGAGGATGACGAGCAGGCCCGCGACCGCGTAGGAGACGAGCACGGCGGGACCCGCGACGGCGATCGCCTGCCCAGAGCCGACGAAGAGGCCGGCACCGATGGCGCCGCCGAGGCCCATCATCGCGAGCTGACGTGGCGAGAGGGAACGCTGCAGGTGGTGGGCGGCGCTC
Organism: Pseudoclavibacter sp. RFBG4; assembly: GCF_002931515.1. NCBI lineage: Bacteria > Bacillati > Actinomycetota > Actinomycetes > Micrococcales > Microbacteriaceae > Pseudoclavibacter > Pseudoclavibacter sp. RFBG4. The sequence goes on from NZ_PSYC01000028.1 coordinate 121,089, forward strand.
GCCTGCCCTGCGACCGCTTGCGGTTCTCGCGCAGCCTCGTGCTGGTTGCTGTTCTCGGATGCGCTGGCGGAAGTCACAAGCCGGAAGTCTCTCACGAATGGCGACCCCGGCACGGCGCCCCTGGCTGCCCCCGCGCTGGCAGGTATCGTCCGCGTATCGAAACCCGCATACGCCACCGCAACACGCCCCTCGAGAGGCTGTAGCCATGAGCTACAGCCGAGCAGACCAGACCCTGGAACTCCCGACGACCGGGGCGTTCGCCACCGCCCAGCGGGCGCCGCGGACTCGTCGACGCTCGCGGGCGCCGCGCTTCCTCGTGGCCGTCCTCTTCCTCGCGTACCTGGTGCTGCTGACGTGGCTCATCGTGTGGAAGCTCGAGGTGCCGTTCGTCGGGTGGGGCGAGACGAGGCAGCTGAAGCTCATCCCGTTCATCGCGAGCGAGGGGTATGCGGCGAGCAAGCCGCTTGAGGTGCTCGCGAACGTCGCCGTCTTCGTGCCGTTCGGCCTCTGCACCGGGTACCTGTGGCGCGTCCTGCCTGGCCCGAAGACGTTCTTCGCGGCCGGCTTCACGAGCCTCGCGATGGAGACGACGCAGTTCGCGCTCGCCGTCGGCAGCTTCGACACGAGCGACATCGTCGCGAACACCGTGGGTGCGCTGCTCGGCGCGGCCGTCGTCGCCCCGAGCGTGCGTCGCGCGGCGTTCAGCTAGCGCGGGCGCTCGGCGCCTCGCTGGGAGTCGAACTCAGGAGTGGTCGCGGCCCGCGTGGCAGGCGGCAGCTGGACGGTCACGCGCAGCCCGCCCCCGTCCCGGGCCGCGAGGCGCATCGTCCCACCGTGGGCCTTGACGACGCTCTTCACGATGGCGAGGCCGAGCCCCACCCCGGCGTGGTCGCTGCGGGCGCGCTGCTCGCCGCGCTGGAAGGGCTCCGTGAGGGTTGCCAGCAGCTCGGGGCCGACCATGCTTCCCGTGTTCTCGACGACGAGGGTCGCCGCATCCGGTGCCGACGCCGTCGTCAGGCGCACCGTGCCGCCCTCGGGGAGGTTGTGGACGATCGCGTTGTGCAGCAGGTTCGTCGTGAGCAGGGAGATGAGGGCAGGCGAGCCGATCGTGTCCGCGGCCTCCCCCTCCGTCTCGATGACGACGCCGCGCTTCTCGGCGAGCGGCAGCAGCGTCTCGGCCGCCTCCTCGGCGACGAGCGACAGGTCGACGCGCTCGGTCGCGAAGGTGCCGTGCTCGGTGCGGCTCAGCACGAGCAGCGCCTCGGTCAGCTCGATCGCGCGCGTGTTGACCGAGTGGAGGCGCCCGAGCACCTCGTCGTGGTCGTGTCCCGGGTCTCGGCGGGCGACGTCGAGGAGCGTCTGCGAGATCGCGAGGGGCGTGCGCAGCTCGTGCGAGGCGTTCGCCGCGAAGCGCTGCTGCTGCGCGACGTGCGCCTCGAGCTGCGCGAGCATGGCGTCGAAGCTGTCCGCCAGCTCGGTGAACTCGTCGCTCCGGCCGTCGAGGCGGATGCGGTGCGACAGCGACCCGGCCGCCGCGGCCCGCGTGGCGTTCGTGATGCGGGTGAGCGGGGCGAGCATCCGCCCCGCCAGGAACCAGCCGCCGACCAGCGCGAAGACGAGCAGGAACAGCAGCGCCCAGGCTGCGGCCGGCACGAACGCGCGGACGAGGTCGGTGCGGCCGGGGAAGAAGGTCCACTCGCTGGCCATCGCCTCGGCCGGAACGTAGCGGAGGAGGAAGGCGTAGACGACGGCGAGCAGCAGGGCGCCCGCGATCATGAGGAAGGCCGCGTAGCTCAGCGCGAGCTTCAGGCGGACGCTGAGGCCGCGCTGCCTCGTCACCGGAGTTCGTTCTCGTCGAGCACCGATGCGGCCTCGGCGTCGATGCGGTAGCCGACGCCCGGCACGGTCACGATGAGCCACGGCTCGCCGAGTCGCTTGCGGAGCGCGGAGACCGTGATGCGCACGGCGTTCGTGAAGGGGTCGGCGTTCTCGTCCCACGCCTTCTCGAGCAGCTCCTCAGCGCTGATCACTCCCCCGCCGGCGCTCATGAGCACTTCGAGCACCGCGAACTGCTTGCGGGTGAGGGCGACGTAGCGCCCGTCGCGATACACCTCGCGGCGGAACGGGTCGAGCTTGAGGCCGGCGATCTCGTGGATGGGCGGGCGGCTGTGCGCGCGGCGGCGGTTGAGGGCGCGCAAACGGAGCACGAGCTCCTGCAGCTCGAACGGCTTCGTGAGGTAGTCGTCGGCGCCGAGCTCGAAGCCCGACGCCTTGTCGTCGAGGCGGTCGGCGGCCGTGAGCATGAGGATGAGCACCCCGCTCTTGGACGCGACGATGCGTCTTGCGACCTCGTCGCCGGACGGGCCGGGGATGTCGCGGTCGAGCACGGCGACGTCGTAGTCGTTGACGCTCAGCAGCTCCAGCGCCGCGTGCCCGTCGCCGGCGATGTCGGCAGCGATCGCCTCGAGCCGCAGCCCGTCACGGATCGCCTCCGCCATGTAGGGCTCGTCCTCTACCAACAGCACACGCATATGCCGATGATACGAGCCGCGGCATATCGCCCGCGTATGGGAAACCCGCAACGCCAGGGCAACGTGCGCTCGCCTGAACTTGTCCCATGACGCTCACCAGCTCGCCCCGCCACCAGCGCACCGTCACCGACCCACCCGCGAAGAAGCGGAGCGTGCGCCTCCTCGTTGGCGGCGCATCCCTCGTCGCGCTCGCAGGTCTCGGCGTCGCGCTCTTCTCGGCGCAGCTCGGGCAGACTGCCGCGTCGCACCGTGAGGCTCCGGCACCGGATGCAGTGCTCGCCGCCCCCTCCACGGCCGGGTCGGCCGGGTCGGCCGGGTCGGGCGGGCCGGGCGGCGGGACGGCAGTCGAAACCAGCTCGGGGGCTGACGGCGCGGAGAGCCCAGACGGGCGGCTCCAGTTCGGCACGACGGCGTTCGAGACCGAGTACGCCGGCATCGCCAACCTCTCCCCCGTGCTTCTCGACGCGCTGCAGGAGGCGACGAGCGACGCCGAGCTGGACGGCGTGTACGTCATGGTCAACAGCGGGTGGCGGTCGGCGGAGCTGCAGCGGCAGCTGCTGCAGGATGCGGTTGCCGAGTACGGCTCCGCGGAGGAGGCGTCGCGCTGGGTCGCCTCACCCGAGACCTCCCTGCACGTCTCGGGTGATGCCGTCGACGTGGAAGGCGGGGGTGCCTCCGACTGGCTCGCCACCAACGGGTCGCGGTACGGCCTCTGCCAGACCTACCTCAACGAGCCGTGGCACTTCGAGTTCCAAGCCTCAGCCCCCGCCAACGGCTGCGCCGAGCAATACCCAGACCCGACGTACGATCCGCGGCTGCGGGGCTAGGTTCAGCGCCCTCGCGTCGGCTCTCCCGCCTCTTCCTCCTCGTCGAGCAGGTGCCCCGCGTGGACGGTGTCGCGCCGGTCGGCGAGCCCAAGCGGCTTCACAGCGCGCAGCGCCCAGGTGAGACCGAGGTAGAGGGCGAAGCTCACCGCGAAGGCCGGGATGTTCGCCCCGATGGGGCTCGGAGCGACGTACGCGAGCACGTACGAGAGTGCGGCGCCGAAGATCCACACGAACACCGCCACCCAGTTGATGCCACCCAGATACCAGTAGCGGCTCTCGGGCCGCTCCTGCAGGATCTGCCGCGAGTAGCTGCGGCGCTTCAGCAGGTAGTAGTCGGCGATCATGATCGCGAACACGGGTACGAAGAACGCGCTGATGATGAAGAGGAAGTCGGTGAACTGGTTCAGCAGGCCGAGGAACGTGGATCCGATGATCGAGATGATGCCGAGCACGATCGCCGTCGGCAGGAAGCGCAGGTGCCACTTCGACTGCGCGTTGATGACCGAGGTGACCATGCCGAAGACGACCATGGTGTTGGTCGCCATCACCGAGAGGAAGATCGCGATGCCCAGCGGCCAGCCGAACTCGGCGACGATCACGGTCGGGTCGAAGGCGATCGCCTCGCCTCCGCGAAGGAGCACGACGCTGAACGCGACGAGGCCGAGGAACATGGCGATCGTGGTCGAGAGCGTGTAGCCCACGCCCGAGCCGACGACTCCGGCGACGCTGTTCTTCGCGTGCCGATTCATGTCGGCGGAGAGGACGGTCCACGAGATGGCCGTCGCGATGACCAGGTCGAGCGTGATGAACGGGGTGCCGCCGAGCTCCGCATCCACGGGCAGCGCCGCGAATTCGCCGGGGCTGAACGCGCCGAACGCTGCCGCGAACACGAAGCCCATGACGACGAGGATCACGAGTGCCAGCCACGGCTCGACGCGAGAGATGCCCGTGTGGCCGAAGATCGCGAGCACGACGACGATGCCCTGGCAGATGGCGGAGAACAGCATCGGGTTCGAGAAGCCCGTCGCCTCGAAGACGAGGAAGTCGACGGTGACGCCGGCGAGCATCGCCTGCACCCAGCTCCACCCCATCAGCACGATGAGATTGGAGGCCGCCGGCACGAGGCTGCCGCGGATGCCGAACGCGCCACGTGTGAGCGCCATCGTCGGGAGGCCCGTGCGGGTGCCCATGTTGCCGATGAGCACGAGCACGATGACGCCGATCAGGGTGCCGAGCACGATCATCCCGGTCGCGGTGCCGAACGAGACGCCAGGCACGAAGAGCGTGCCCGTGAGGAGCGTCGTGACGACGAGGTTCGCGGCGAGCCAGATGAGGGCGATGCGGATGAGCGACTGCGTGCCGCGGACGGGGCCCGCCGAGTCGTCCTGGCCGTCGAGGTTCAGGGCCATGGTCTTCGGGCCGGTCATGCGGATGCCTCCGCGTCAGTCGTCGGCGCGGACAGGTGCTCATGGACCGCGATGAGCGAGCCCTCGTCTCCGACCGTGAAGACGATGCTCTCCCGCTCGACGTAGGAAGCCGGTCCATCGGCCGAGTCGACGCTCGTCGCGACGGTGTGGCTGAAGACCGCGCCGCCCGGGAAGACCTGCACGAGGCGGTCGGTGGATGCGCAGGAGGTGACCCGCCAACCCGCCGCGACCCAGCCCGCCCAGAGCGCCTCGTACTCGGCGCGCGAGTCGAGGCGCGCGGGCTCCGGATGGAAGATGAACGACGCGTCGGGCGCGAATCCGGCGAAGTACGCCTCGGTGTCGGTCGCGCGGAACGCGTCGATGATGGCGTCGGCGGCGGCGAGCACCGCCTCCTGCGTGGGTGTGGTCGACATTCAAGTGCTCCTTTGGACTTGGTGGGCTCTGCTGACAAGCATCAACCGGCGATCGGTGCTTCCGGCCGTCACAGTGCAGTTGCCGCACTCACCAAGCAAACACCCACCCGCCGAGCCTCGTACAGTGAGGAACCGAACTCATTTCGGTTGACAAAGGGCATTATGTCCGAGTCGTCCAGCGCTCAGCGCACCGCATCGGTCATGGTCAGTCGTGGGACGGGCGCCTGCGCTGCGCCTTCGTCGCCGAGCGCTGGCCTTTCGTCTCGAGCCGGCGGCGCTGCGAGCCCTTCGTCGGCTTGGTCGCCCGGCGCTTCGGTCCGGGCGGGGCGAGGCCCTCGCGCACGAGGTTCGCGAGCTTCTCGAGCGCCGCCTCGCGGTTGCGCAGCTGGGAGCGCCGCTCGGAGGATGCAACCGTGACCACCCCGGACACGAGGCGCTTACCGAGTCGCGACAGGAGCATCCGCCGCTGCTCGTCGCTGAGCACGAGCGAGGCTTCGACGTTCCAGAAGAGCTCGACGCGGCTGTCGGAGGTGTTGACGTGCTGCCCGCCCGGCCCGGAGGATCGCGAGAAGCGCCAGCCGAGCTCCGCGGCCGGAATCGTGAGCGAGCGCGACACCTCCAAATCCATGCGCCAAGCCTCCCACGCGCCGGGACGTTCGGAACGGCGGCTCGTGGATCGCGAATGCCTAAGGTGGCCCCATGGCGCACACGCATCCGAAGATCGTCGACCTCACGCATCCGCTCGCCTCAGGCATGCAGATTTACCCGGGCGACCCTGAGGTGCAGATTGCGCCCGCCACCTCGCTCGCCGACGACGGGGTCGTGGTGCACGCCCTGCAGCTCGGCACGCACACCGGCACGCACCTGGATGCGCCCTCGCACTCGATCGCGGACGGCCGCACCGTCGACGGCCTCGATCTCGGCCGGCTCGTGGCGCCGCTGCTGGTCGTCGATGTGACCGAGCTCGCGCAGCCCGGACGCAGGATCGAACTCGCTCAGGTCGCCGCCCAGCTCGAGCAGGTCGTTCCCGGCGCGGTCGTCGTGTTTCGGACCGACTGGTCAGCGCGGTTCGGGCAGCACGACTATCTCGAGCATCCCTTCTTGGATGCGGCGATCGCCGAGCGTCTGCTTGCTGCAGGTGTGACGGTCATCGGAGTCGACACCCTCAGCCCGGACCGCACCGACGCGACTGCGGAGTCGGCCGACCTCCCGTTCCACGACGTGTTCCTGGGCGCGGGCGGCGTCATCATCGAGAACCTCACGAACCTGTCGGCCGTCGACCCGGCTCGCGGCCCCTGGATCTCTGCATTGCCCCTGCCTTTCACCGGCCTCGATGGCTCGCCGGTGCGCGCGGTCGCGGTGCACCGCGCATAGCCGTCGGAGGTGCCGCGATCGCCGAGCGGATTTCCGCCATGAAGTTGGCGAGAAACCGAGACCACGCCGAGAGCTCCTTCTCCCCCAGCTTCCCGAGCGTGGCGGACGGCGTCGCGGAGGACATCGCGTCCGTTGAAGCCGGCTCGCAGCAGGTGTGGATTACCTACATCGAACGTCCTTCGCCCCTGGCGGACAAGCGCAATCGCTGGCGAACCGCGATCTAGGCTGAGCCTCCTGCTTAGGGGAAGGAACCGCTATGAGCATGGAAGGCGCTGCCTGGAGTTCGCTCTACAAGATCTCATCCGCGAGGGATGGCAAGCACGGCTTCTCGCGTGAGTCGGTGCGGCGGATCCTGACGTTCGCGGTGCCCTACCGGGCCAAGCTGGTGCTGTTCATCGCCCTGTCGATCGTTGGCGCGTTCCTCGCGGTCGCGACGCCGGTGCTCGCCGGCCAGGTAGTCGACGTCATCGTCGCCCGGGGTGCAGTCAGCACGATCGTCTGGATTGCCGTCGTCATCGCGCTCGTGGCCATCGCCGACGCGGCCGTGTCGCTCGTGACGCGCTGGTACTCGGCAAGGATCGGCGAGGGCGTGATCCTCGACCTCCGCACCGCCGTCTTCAACCACGTGCAGAAGATGCCCATCGCGTTCTTCACCCGCACGCGGACGGGCGCCCTCGTGAGCCGCCTGAACAACGACGTGATCGGCGCCCAGCAGGCCTTCAGCGGCACGCTGTCTGGCGTGGTCACGAACCTCGTGGCGCTCATCCTGACCCTGATCGTCATGCTCAGCACGTCCTGGCTCGTCACCGTGCTCGCCGTGATCATGCTCCCCATCTTCCTGATCCCCGCGCGCCGCATGGGCAGCCGCCTCGCCGCGCTGCGCCGCGAGGCCGCCGACCACAACTCGGCCATGAGCACGCAGATGACCGAGCGCTTCTCGGCGCCCGGCGCCACCCTCGTCAAGCTGTTCGGCCGACCGGATGAGGAGGCCGAGGAGTTCCGCGTGCGCGCCGCCCGTGTCCGCGACATCGGCGTTCGCACGGCGATGCTGCAGTTCGTCTTCTTCACCGCGCTGATGCTGGTCTCCGCGCTCGCCCTCGCGCTCGTGTACGGGCTCGGTGGCGTCCTCGCGCTCGGCGGCCAGCTGGAAACCGGTGACGTCGTCACCCTCGCGCTGCTTCTCACGCGCCTCTACGCGCCGCTCACGAGCCTCGCGAACGCACGGGTCGAGATCATGAGCGCGGTGGTCAGCTTCGAGCGCGTCTTCGAGGTGCTGGACCTCGAGCCGCTCATCCAGGAGAAGCCCGACGCGACCGTCGTCCCCGAGGGCCCGGTGTCGGTCGAGTTCGACGACGTCCGCTTCGCCTACCCGTCCGCGGACAAGGTGTCGCTCGCCTCCCTCGAGGAGGTCGCCACGCTGGATACCCGCGGCGGCGAGGAGGTGCTGCACGGGGTGTCCTTCCGCATCGAGCCGGGGCAGACCGTCGCCCTCGTCGGCACGTCCGGCGCCGGCAAGTCCACGATCGCGCAGCTCCTCTCACGCCTCTACGACGTCGACAGTGGTGCCGTGCGGCTCGCGGGGACGGATGTCCGCGACGTCACCTTCGCCTCGATGCGGCACACCCTGGGCATGGTGACGCAAGACGGCCATCTGTTCCACGAGACCATCCTCTCCAACCTTCGTCTCGCGAGGCCCGAGGCGACTGACGACGAGGTTTGGGATGCGGTGCGCCGTGCGCGGCTCGAGCCGCTCATCCGTTCCCTGCCTGACCAGCTCGACACCATGGTCGGAGAGCGCGGCTACCGGCTGTCCGGCGGTGAGCGACAGCGGATGACCATCGCGAGGCTCCTCCTCGCCCAGCCGCGCGTCGTGATCCTCGACGAGGCGACGGCAGCGCTCGACTCGACGTCGGAGGCCGCCGTGCAGGCGGCGCTGAGCGAGGCGCTCGAGGGACGGACCGCGATGGTGATCGCCCACCGACTGTCCACCATCCGCAGTGCCGACCAGATCCTCGTGATCGAGGACGGCTCCATCGTCGAGCGCGGCACGCACGAAGAGCTGCTCGCCGCGGCCGGGCGGTACGAGGAACTGCACCGGACCCAGTTCGCCGTGCAGAAGAACGTGGCGGCGGATGAGGATGCCAACGTCTAAGTTCGCACCGGGAGGGTGCCTTCGCCGCACCTGCCCACAGCGCGGTCCGCGTAGGGTGAGCTGATGCCTGAAATCACTTCCTCGAATCCTGCGCCCGTTCCTGTAGACCTCCCGCTCGAGCAGCGGCTGGCGGCTGCCGTCGAGCGATACGGCCAGTCCGAGTTCGTCGAGCGGGTACTCAACCTCATGAAGGGGTACGACGAGGGCGACGACCTCCTCCTCTACGTCGGTGGCGACCACGCGCAGGGCATCCTCGATGGCGCGCCGGTGCTCTACTGGCCCGAGCTCTGGGGCACCCGAGCGCTGCTGTACGTCTGGGATGAGTCGGCCGCGCCAGCGGCGATCGGCACGCTCGGCAACCCGGCCTGGCGCGTCCGCGAAATGGGAGCACGGGTTGTCGCAGCGCGCGAGCTCCCAGCAGCATCCGAACTGGCCGGGCTGCTCGGCGACAGCGTGGCTCGCGTGCGATCGGCAGCCGCAAGGTCTCTGGCAGCCGTGGGCACACTCGAAGACGTGGATCGCCTGCGCCCGCTGCTCAAGGATCCCGAAATCGAGGTGCGGCGAAGTGCGCAACAGGGCCTCGACGCGCTGCGCGCGAGGTTCCCGAAGAGCTAGGGGCGTCAGGCTTTGGCTCGAGCCACTGACTCCGGGTGAGGCAGAGCTGGCCACGGCTCTAACAGAACACGGTTTGGGCGGCATGCTGACGAGGTTCCGGCGGATTGTGGCGGTGGCCGCTGATGCGCAACCTATTGCGACAGTGCAAGCGAGGTTGCACGCAAAGCAGAGGTCGACCGCGGCGCACGACATTCAGAGGTCAAGATTCCCTTTTGGGGATTGTTTCTCATCAGGGATTTTCTGTCGGACTGGCAGCGACCTGGTGTAGTACAGGCGCATACCTTGTCTCGAGACATCGGCATATTTTCGTCCGCTTCCTGCCTGACCGGCTGGTTGCCCCTCGCCGCTCAGACTGAACCGCGGCCCGCTTCTTGCGGGCCGCGGACGCCGCCTCCTCCGCCTCCTTTACTTCACGTTCCGCGCGCAATCCTCTCGTCGCGCCTCCGGGTCGCCTCCGCCATTCGCGCCGCAGCTTTCGACCACCTTCTCGGACGACACGACAGCGCCAGTTACCTCACACTCGGGGCACCGCTGCGTTAATAAGCTCGGTTCCCGGCTGGAGTCGTGGACGCTCTGCTCCACCACGTGCCCGCAGGTCAGGATACGAACCAAGGTATCGATTTCTTCCTGCCGACCCTCGGGGCGGTGGCAAAGACGCCCGGAGTATTCGCGCACCATCACGATCGGTGGACGGCAGTATCCCCAATGCGTTGCACGCGAATCGGCCATGCTCCAGAAGTTCGGGTGCATCTCGCGGTAGCTCTCCTGGCCTAAATCCCTGATGAAGCGGTGTTCATCCGTGAGGTAGGTCATCCCCAGCCAACGACCAAGGTTATCGATGACCGGCAATCCGCACCCTCGGCATGCCTCACCCGCCCCCCGCTGCGTGAGTGAGATAAGTCCCCTCGTCGCGCCATTCCTGCCACCTCGCTTCGTCGCGATGCGCGAGTGCCTCGTCCTTAAGGGCGCTGGTTGTGCGACGCGTCTGCGCTCGTTCACCTTCTGTTCCTCGGTGAGCGGCACACAAAACTCGCCAGTCGCAATGTCGGAGGTCCGACGGAGAACGCCAACATGCCTCAGCTCTACACAAAGAATGACCGTCCGTTGAAACGAGGCGGCAAACTACTGCTTGCCGGATCGGGAATCCACCTAGGAACGATCCAGTGCCGCTACGTCTTGGACACCGCCGGCCAGCACGCGGCAACGATCGACGGCGACCGCGTGGTGTACCGAACCATCGACTCTGCTCGCATCTCCGGTCCAACCATCGCCGGCCCCTGGGTCGGGCTTGCGGTAGTGAACACTGTTCCTGCTGCGATCCTGGGCGATGAGCTTCTGTTCCCGTACTGAAAATTCCACCACTCATCCCCTGACCTGATGGCGTGAAGGCTCGTTCACTCTCCAAACAAAGCGTTGCCTTGCACGCACGACCAACGGATGTGTCGAGCTTCTCGAGTCTGGTCCGACCACGGTCCACGCTCAGTTGCTGGAGATCGAGTTGCGCGGGTCTCGCACTGGCCCCGAGCCACTCCCTTCCATGATCTCATCGCCCTTGGTTCCTCATGGCTTCGCAAACAGGGGCACTCCGTCCCCGCGGGCGAAGCGAGACGCACCGCAGTGGCGGCATTCGGGCGACTTCGCGGGTTCGTGCTCGACTACCTCATCGGTGAGTGGGTGATACTCAACCCAATGGTCGGCACTCGTTTCCGAATCTGTCAGACTGCCGATGGCCATGAGCCAGTCGTCGACCGCGCGCGACGCGGCGACAGCGTTGAGGGTTATCACGCTGGGGGCGTGAACAGCCTCGTCCTCGACGTATCGCTGCCGACGGCGTTGGATCTCGCTGGTAGCTTCTTCCGTCAACTTCCACGCGGGGATCAAGCCGTTGCACTGCAAACATCCGCCCCCAGGGCTGCTCATCCGGGAAACAGAGAAGATGTCGGCAACTACGCCATCGACGACCGTGACTTTTGATCCCACTTGGGTGTTGGGGATGAGGTATTGATGGGTGATCGAGTTGATCAGGCGACGGGCGAGCGCAGAATCGGCAGCGAGGAAAATGTGGTCGCAGTCCGTTAACAGCACCGCGACATCCGCCTCAACAACGGAGCGCGGTACCGTACTGATCCGCACACTCCGGGAGGCCTGGCTAGCGACTCTCGCCGCGATCCTGACCTTGGAGGTCGCAAAACGAGCGCCGAGTCGTTGCATCCACCGGGGCCGTCCGTTGTTCTGAAGCAGAGGCAGCGCGTCAAATCGGCGGGCCCCAACAACGCGCGGCAGGTTTGTCGGATCGAGTCGATCAGGGTCAATGAGCAGAAGCTCCCCCACTCCGAGCCTGGCGAGGTACTCGGAAATGAGCGAGCCGATTCCACCCAGCCCAACAACGGCAATTTTAGATCCAGCGAGGATCGCCTGGCCACGATCGCCGAAGATGCGCGCTTGCCGATCGTAAGTTGGGTCCGCGACCCTGGCGGACACAGGCTCGGGCGTGAGCGTGCGCTGGGACCGCCCAACAACACGCAAGTCAGTGACGGTGTGACGCTTCCCGTCACTCGTCCAGATGTCACCTGCCACCGCATTGTTGGCGAACACTAGTGCGCCGACAGGGACTCCGTCGTTGATGTCCAACAGCGCTGGATAGCCGCGTTCGTGAGACGCCATGTCGGTTCCGGAGAAACCAACGCGATCGCGCCCGCCGTGATTGTGCACGGCGATGTATGCGAGCTTCTCTTGTGTGCACACATCAATGTTGTCTGCGACGAACTCGGCGGTGAGCTTGCGATAGCCCCGGCTTCCTTCGACGTAGGCGACGCCATCAGTTGCTGGCACGAGGTCGCGGACGAGGAGTCGAGTTCCACGGGGGCTGCGCGCGATCCCGCATCGCAGGACGAGGCCGTGTTCGTCCCCGTCACCGGGGAACAGGTGCCCGTGCAAGACGGCCCACTGTTCCCCGGTAATCACGACCGACCAGCTATCGTTCACTGTTCGCTCAGCCACTTGAGCACCTTCAGGACTTTCGTGGCGGCCGTGTCGATCGCGGGGTCGAGCCTGTTGCTGCGGCGGGATAGTTGCGTTCCGGCCTCGGCCCGCGGCCCCCACTGGACCGCCTGGAATCCTTCGCCGTGAACACCGCCGTCCTTCCGCCGAAGGTCCGGGCGCACGAACAACGGGTACACGTCCGCTTCCGGGTACGGGAAAGTAATCTGGAACGCAATCCAGGAACTCTCCTGCTCGTACACCGGCCCGAGTGGCACGTCGCTGACGGTGACCCAAGCCCCGCCCGCTCCGTCATCTTCGGTAGTGATGTTTGCGTCTGCAAACGTCTGTGTCAGCTCGTCGATCGCTTCCGCAATAGCCGCGGTAGTTGTTGCCATGTTCACGAGTTGTCGTCCCCGTCGTTTGCGCGGAACTCGTCGTCCTTGCGGACACGGATGTTCTCGGTGTCGCCGACCTGCTTGAACTTCAGTCCGTCCTTGCGAGACAGGAGAAAGTCGATCTTGATGGGCACGCCCTGGGCAATCGCGGCTTCCTTGATTGCCAAGCCCGTCTGTTCTGCACCGTGCAGAGTGACGGGACGGCGGTTGACCGTGACGTGAATCTTCTTCGGCGGAAGCGGCTTCGTGAAGAAGCGGTCCCCGTTGATGATCGCGACGATCTCGCCCATTTCGATGGGGTCGTCGAGATCGTCCTGGATGTCCTTCCAAACTCCATGGTCTGCGCGCACGGCCGGCGTCGGAAGCTCGCGCAACTGCGTCTCGGTGAGCGCCGCCGTGCGAACCTCGTAGGGGGCCTTGTCGATGTAGATCACGCGAGGTCGGTCGGTGAAGAATCGCATGCCGTTCTCGATTGCCACCGGTTCAGTGGGTGCGACGAGGTGATCTTGCGCGTCGTGGACGTCGAGCCACAGGTTGTCGGCCGCCGGCGTGATCAGCGTTTGTAGCTGGGCGCCGGTGAGGCGTCGCTCCTCAACGTCGATCGGTTCGCCGTCGATATAGATTCGGATCTTCTTAATCGGTGCCACGGTGGGCTCCTAACTGCTCTGTGGCAGGCCGGTTGCCTGCTCAACAGTTAGAGACGGGACAACTCACGAATCGTCCACACCGTGATCAACTCGCGCATTCCAGACACGTGTTCGAGTCGGGAGCGAACTGGTTGGAGTGTTTCTGGAGGAAGCACTCAAGGCACGTCTTCTGCGACTTAGCGGTACATCCACAGTGCTCGGACGGGCAGCGAGGTTGCCTGCACTTACGACAGATGAAGCCGATGACGAATGATCTGCTGCAGTGCTCGCACTGGTCCCAGCGATCGGTCGTGTACTGGGCGGTCCCGTCTCTGGGTGGAGACATCGACAGCCACGGCGCACTGTATTCGACCATGAGGAGAAACAGCAGGTCTCCTGCCCATGCCGCCTGACCGTATAGACGTTCAGAAGTGTGGCCATCGCGGTACCAGATCTGTGCGTCGTCGCGCGTGAAGGTCCGGCGTTCACCCTTTGCATCGAGTGCTGCACGGACGAGTGGGTTCGCGGTCTGGTTGCTACCGCGGGCGGGGGGATACAGGCCACCGCGCGCAGCCGCAAAGGTAACTGTTCCGTCCTTGTCGATAACACCGACAGCACCGGGCGACTGGAGGCGGTTGGCAAGGCGGACGCATATCGCCGAGCGCGATGCGTTCGAAGATTCGAACAGTTCCAGGGCAGTGTCGACCGTAGGGCCCTGATCGGAGATGTGCGAGTTGACTAGGTCGTCAGGAAGGAGTATCTGTGCAGCAAAAGCGTCGCAACAAGCATCTTCGAAAGCCTCAGGCTCCCGGTGCTCGACCACTCTTGTTCCGAGACTAATGTTTGTCTTCTGAATGTGGTGGCCAAGTTCATGCAGGAGCGTGAACTGTTGGCGACGTCGAGACATCGACTCAGTCACAACCAGTGTTGGCGGCTCCCAGCGATACCCGCCGGCGACAGAGCATCCAAGCTGCGAGTCTGCTGGAACAAACTCCGGCACCCGGAGCACAGTGAGGTCGCTGCGCTGTTCCAGAACCGTGAACGCGTCAAGTGTCAGGTCTTCGAGAGATCCACCCAATGCTTCCCAGGCGGTCAGCATCGATGCGACCTGCGTTGGTGTGTCGTCGAAGGAGGCACGCATGGGCTATCGCTTGTCGGTAGCGAGGACTGTGTCCAGTCGCTGCCGCCAGAGCTCACGACCCTGGCCTGTTTCACGAGCTGCAAGCTGGTAAGCCTCATAGCCGAGGCGCGTGCGGGCATCGTTCTCGTCGCCATCGGTTGCTCGGTCCCTGATGCGGGCACGCCAACGCGGCTCTTGCAATTCGCGCTGGAGGTCCGTCGGTAGCGGGTCAATCGCGTCGAGAACCTCGCCAACAGGAACTTCTACTGACGCAGCGAGGCGAGTGACCTCCTCGACGGTGAGCAGCTCTTTGCCCATACGAATTGCCATCGCGCGCGGTTGCGACGTTCCTATAGCGCTCATGATGGTCTCAAGCGGAACCTGCAATCGGACGCCTGCGCGATCTGAGACAGTCGGTTGCAGGCGCGGTGCGCTTTGAAGCACGTCAAATGCATCGAAAAGGTCAGCTAAGGCGAGGGCAGCACCAGATTCAAGCGCCGGCTCCGCGTGGCCTCGACGTAGTCCGTCCAGGATCGTGTCGCTTGAACGGGCGGCCTCGATTGCTTGCAGTTGAGGCTTGGGAATAGTAGCGATCGTCGCGCCAAGAGTTGCGAATGGGATCAGCCCCTGGTGGGCTGGCCACACTGTCACGGCCCCATGCAAAGGGCTAGCGTCGTCTTCGATGACGACGGCCTTCCTGTTTTCGACCCCGGGTTCCAAGGTGGCCGGGAGCACGGAGACTAGCGCTGCCGCGTCGTCGATGGCATCGACGACCACCACAAGGTTAGCGCCACCCCAGTAGGCCTGCCGCAACTGCCCAACTGCAACGGCATCGGTTGCCTCGGCGCTTCGAAGCGTGCCGCTCCTCCGCTTCGGCCCAACGGGAAATTGTTGGGAGAGTGCCAACCAGCGCTCTGATGCCTCAGACGACATTGGCGTCCTCCTTATCCTCACTGTGTAATGACGGGACATTGGGCGAATCGTCCAACACAAGGCGGAGCAAGGCAGCGAGGACTCCCTGGCTTCGTGTGCTGTCGCCTGCAAGTTCTGTCAACCGAGCCCGGACTTTCTGAACAGCGTTGTACGCGCTGGTTCGCCCGACGCCAAGTTCGATTGCCAGCGCTGCGGCGTCTCCCCCGTGACGAATGGCTGCGAGCTCAACCTCAGTGAGCTGGGGCATCAGCCGCTTGGCGAACTCTTCGTCGTCGACCTTGATCTGGGTAACTTCTGAACTGTCAACAGCCGGTGTTGTCTCTTCGACCGTGTCCCAGTCCGCATCAGTTGCGGATGTCAGAACATCTCCCGTCTCGAGCAATGACGGGAATCGGTCTGCGCAGATCCTCGTGAGCTCGCTCACATGCAATCGGCCCGCCTCGACGAGCAGTCTTCGCAGCATCTCTTCTAGCTGACCCTTACTCCCCAACGCCCCTGAGCCATCGCCCGTGGCTACTGATATCTCAACTCGGGCGCTAGCTGCGATCTCCCGAAGGGCGGTTTCGGTTACTTGCAAGTCGGTGTCCTCGCCGTCGGCGAGGAACCAATAGTGCTTGACCTCTGACGGACTAAAAAAGGAGGAACGTTCGAGCCGCTTCTCGATTCGGTTCCGTAGCGCGCCCCACGGCTGCTTGCGCGTGAGGTCGATGAGCCACCGTTCGACCCACTTTCGCGTCTCCCGTTTGGCGGCCCGGTCGTCAGGCAGGGCAGTGATCACGTTTACGTAACCGGTGCCCTTATCCTCAAAGAAACCGCTGACGAAATCGTCGACTGAGTCGGTAGTGCGCACACCGGGAAATCTGGGCAGCTGCTCTGTCATGACGCTTCGCATCATGGCTAGCGCGGATATCCCGAGTGTTCCTCGGGCTAGTGCCTCGTCTCGAATGAGTGTTGTCGTCGTCATGCCGAGGCTCCGCGCTAAGACCGGCCGTTTTGGCGACCGCTGCGCGGTCGAACACGACCGGCAACTCGCTGAACCGAGCCGAGCGCGACTGGGTCAACGAAAGCGCGTTCAAGCCCATCAGGGTCCCGGTAAGTTGAAGCTCTCGATCCCGTCATGCTTACCACCCTAGTGTCCGCCAACGACACCCGCGAGTGAGCGACTTCGCAACTAGGTGGCCATCCAGAGGTGGATTCGACCACAACGGACTCGCCGAAGACGAGAGCACAGAACGCAGGCCATTGGGGTTCAAGCCGAGCTGAAGGCCTGAGCGCAGACTTGGGGGCAAACCTTGAGGCCTGTCGCCTCAGCCTGTCGGAAAGGGACGCGGATCAGCCACAGAATGCAAACTGGCTCGATGTTGCTCAGCTTGCCCGCGTCCAAGAAGGACAAACAGGACAAGCCGCTTCCGGACGACTACAAAAACTGGCTTCGCGCCGCGACCCTCTGTCTTGACCGAGCTGTAGCGACATGTCGCCGAGTTCCGCTCTGGCAGAAAGCTCCACCACGCCGAAAGAGGGCGAGCCCGCGCCAATTTGCTCATTCAGGACCTCGACGTGACCGTCATCAACACCACCACCGGCGAAGTCCTCCGCGAGCTCACCATCGACCTCAGCAAGGACTACCAACCCACCGGCAACCCCAAAGGACCCACCCGAAAAACAAAATAGCCCGAACCTGCAACTGCAGGTTCGAGCTATTCCGATGTCTTGCGACATCTCCACCGTCGGGCTGACAAGATTTGAACTTGCGACCCCTTGACCCCCAGTCAAGTGCGCTACCAAGCTGCGCCACAGCCCGTGGCTTTCGTTCTCCGCGAGGACAACTCGACCATCCTACCCGAACCTGGGAGGTCCGCGCACCACCGTGTCGAACGTGTCGTGCACCGGTGGATTTGAGCAACACCGGCCGACCACCGCAGGGTTGTGGCGCGATGCGCTGAGCAACCGCGCCGACAGCCGCGAGCCACAACCCTGCTCCCGGCAGCCATTTGGAGCGGGTGGCCCCACGAGCAGAAGAGGAAGACGGCGAAAGCGGTCGACTGAGCTTGAGCCGTGGGCACGCACGCGGCCGACCCAGCCCAACCACATCCACCCGGCCGATTGTTCGCACATTCTCCCGCCTGGGAATAGCCTGGTACCCGCGCAGTGTTGCGAACCCAGTCCCCTATCTCAGAAGCAGAGGTCCGCAACATGCAGGTCATGCCCGAACTCACCCCCTTCCGGCGCGGAATCGCCCTCTTCGCGCTTGCGCTCGGAGGCTTCGGCATCGGTGTCACCGAGTTCGCCACGATGGGCCTGCTGCCCGACATCGCCCGCGAGCTGCTCCCCGGCTTCGAACAGAACCCGGATGCGGTGATCGCGCAGGCCGGCATCCTCATCTCCGCCTACGCCCTCGGCGTCGTCGTCGGTGCGCCCGTGTTCGCGGTGCTCGCGGCCCGCATGTCGCAGACGAAGCTCGCCTTCTGGCTGCTCGGCATCTTCATCGTCGCCTCCGCTGCATCCGCCCTCATGCCCGACTTCGGCACGACCGCCGTCATGCGCTTCATCGCCGCGCTCCCCCACGGCGCGTACTTCGGCGTCGCCTCCCTGCTCGCCGCCCGCATCATGGGCCCAGGCAAGCAGGGCCAGGGCGTCGCACTCGCCCTGTCCGGCCTCACAATCGCCAACATCTTCGGCGTGCCCCTCGCGACCTGGCTCGGCCAGGCCAGCGGCTGGCGCTACGCCTACGTGCTCGTCGCCGCGATCTTCTTCGTCACGTTCCTGCTCGTGTTCTTCTTCGTACCCCGCTACCCCGGCAACCCGGAGCGCAGCGCCATGAAGGAGCTCATCGCCTTCAAGAACCCGCGCCTCTGGATCATGGTCGCCGTCGGCGCCATCGGCTTCGGCGGCTTCTTCGCCGTCTACTCGTACATCGCCGAGGTCACCACCCGCGAGACGGGCCTCGGCCCGGGCATCGTGCCGTGGGTGCTCGCGACCCTCGGCGTCGGCATGACGCTCGGCAACCTCATCGGCGGATGGGCGGCAGACCGCAACCTGACCCGCACCATGTTCGTCGGCTTCGGCTCGTTCATCGCCTCGCTCGTCTTCTACAGCCTCATCGCATCGAACCCGGTCGGCCTGTTCGTCGCCGTGTTCTTCCTCGGCCTCACCTCGTCGTCGCTGCTCCCGGCCATCCAGTCGCGCCTCGTGCGCATCGCCGACGAAGCAGCACTCCTCGGAGCGGCCATCAACCACGCAGCCTTCAACGTCGGCAACAGCCTTGGCGCGTGGCTCGGCGGCATGGTCATCGCGGGCGGCCTCGGCTACCTCGCACCCGGCTGGGTGGGCGTCGTCCTCGCCGTCCTCGGCATGGGCCTCACCGCACTCGGCGTCTCCGTCGAGCGCCGCGACAAGCGCCACTCCCTCGACACCACCGGCCTCCGCACGATCCCCGCAGCCGAACGCGCCGACATCGGAGCCTGACCCACCAATCGCTGCCCGGCGTTTCGCCCTCTGGAGATCGCCTCAGAGGGCGAAACGCCGGGCAGCGATCGCCGAGAGCGCCCGGGCAGAGCGCAACCCCCAGGAGCGCCTACTGCACCGTCGACGCGAACATATTCAGGCCGAGCTTGTTCGACAGGTGCCGGGTGGCGCGGATGCCGCGCACGCTGTTGCCGGCCGCATCCAGTGGCGGGGAGAACGTCGCGAGCGAGCCCTTGCCGGGCGCGATCGTGACGATGCCGCCGGAGACGCCGCTCTTGCCGGGCATGCCCACCTCGAACAGCCAGTCGCCGCTCGCCTCGTACATGCCGTTCGTCGCCATGACCGACAGCACGTCGCGGCTCACGGACGGATCGACGACATCCACGCCCGAGATGGGGCAGTCGCCGCCGTCGGCGAGCGTCGCGCCCATCGTGGCGAGGTCCTCGGCGGTGACGAGCAGCGAGCACTGCCGCGTGTACAGCTCGGTCACCTGAGTCGGGTCGAGCGAGATGTGCCCATAGCTCTCGAGCAGCCTCGCGATGCTGCGGTTGCGAGTGTTGGTCTTCATCTCCGACTCGTAGACGCGCTCGTCGATCTCGAGCGGGTGGCCGACGAAGTTCGACAGCCCCGCATGGATGAAGTCCCACTTCTCATCCCACGTCTTTCCGGGCACGAGCGACGTCGTCGCGATCGCCCCCGCGTTGACGAGCGGATTCATGGTGCGTCCGCCGTTGAGCTCGATCGCCATGACCGAGTTGAACGGCAGCCCCGTGTTGTTCACACCGATCCGCTCGCGCACCTCCTCGTGCCCCAGCTCCTGCACGACCAACGCGTACACGAACGCCTTCGAGATCGACTGGATCGAGAACTTGAGCTGCGCGTCCCCGAACGAGAACCGGTGCCCGTTCGCCGAAGTGAGGCTCAGCCCGAACCAGGACGAGTCGGCCTCCGCGAGCGCGGGGATGTAGTCGGCGACGGCGCCGTCCTGCACGTGGCGGTACCGCTCGTAGGTCTCGGAGAGCATCTCCCGCACATGCTCGGCATCCGGCAGCCTGCCGGTCGAGACGACACGGGTGTCGGGATGCACGAGGTCCGGCTCGCTGGGGAACGCGGTCGGGTGTTCCGGCAGGAGTGTCTGTTCGGGGAGAGTCGTCACGACCCCGAATCTAGTCCTGCACGGTGCCCGACGCGAAGAGGTTCATGCCGAGCTCGTTCGACAGGTGCCGCGCGGCTTTGATGCCGCGCACGCTGTTGCCGGCGTCGTCGAGCCGCGGCGAGTAGCTCGCGAAGCCGCCCTTGCCTGGCGCGATCGTCACGAGCCCGCCCGAGACGCCGCTCTTCGCGGGCATCCCGATCTCGTACAGCCACTCCCCGCTCGCCTCGTACAGGCCGTTCGCGGCCATCACAGCGAGCGCGTCCCTCGATGCACCCTGCCCGATGACCTGCTCGCCCGTCTTCGGGTTCCTCCCGCCGTCGGCGAGCGTCGCCCCCATGACGGCGAGGTCCTCGGTGCTCACGAGCAGCGCGCACTGCCGCGTGTACAGCTCGGTGACCTCGTGCGGGTCGAGGGTGATGTGCCCGTAGCTCTGCAGGAGCCGCGCGATGCCCTGGTTGCGGATGTTGTTCTCGCGCTCCGACGCGAACGCGTCCTCGTCGATCTCGAGGTCGCGCCCCGCGAAGGCGGAGAGGCCGCTCAGGATGAAGTCCCACTTCTCCTCCCACGTCTCCCCCGGCGCGAGCGCCGACGTGGCCAGGGCACCCGCGTTGACGAGGGGGTTCATGGTGCGGCCGCCGTTCAGCTCGATCGCCATGACCGAGTCGAACGGCAGGCCCGTGTTGTTCACGCCCACCAGCTCGCGCGCCTTCGTGTGCCCGACCTCCTCGCGCACGAGCGCGAACACGAACGCCTTCGAGATCGACTGGATCGTGAACAGCAGCTCAGCGTCGCCGCGACTGTACGACTGCCCTTCGGTCGACACGATGCAGATCCCGAACAGGTCCGGGTCCGCATCCGCCAGCGCCGGAATGTAGTCGGGCACCTCGCCGTCGTCGACCGACGAGAACTGCTCGTACGTCTCGTCGACCGCGGTCTTCACGTCGTCGGAGTCGGGCAGCTGCCCCGTCGAGATCGCCGAGCGGCTCGAGTGCACCATCTCCGGCTCGTCGCCGAACATGTGCGTTGCGTCCACCGTGGTCTGCGTCATGTGGGCAACCCTAGCCAGCCCCGCACGACGGGCAGCTGACCGAACCGGGGCGAAGCCGGGATCGGCCCAGGCAGGTGAGAGAACCCTGGACATCCGGGTGGCCCGGTTGCGGCAACTACTTGCATAAATGAAACTAGATGCACGCATCAATCGATGGAGAGGAAGGTCGATGACCGAAGCAGAGCACCCCGAGCAGCTCCGACTGCCACAGAGTCCCAAGCGCACACTCTCGGCCTTCGACTGGGTGATGCTCCTCGGCATCCCCGTTGTCGCCTACTTCGGCGTCGCGGGTGCGGCCGTCGGCAACACCGCCGGCCTCGTCCTCACCGGATTCGCCGCGCTCGCCATGGTCGCCTTCCGCGCCCTTCGTGTCGGCAGGAGGAACGAGCCGCACATCGCTCCGTGGACCCACTGGCTGTCGATCGGCGTCGCCGTCGCCTCCTTCGTCACCGCGTGGAACGCGTTCCGAGCCGCTCCCCTCGACACCGGCATCGTCTTTACGCTGCCCCTCGTCCCGGTGGCACTGTTCTTCGCCCTCGTCATCGCCGTCTTCCGGAGGCCGCGGCCGTGAGCGAGACGCCAGAGCTTCGAGCGCTGTTCTCACCGCCGCGGTTCAAGGTGCTCGGGTTCCTCGTGCAGGTCGAGGAGTCCGACTACGCCTCCATCGGGGAGTTCACCGGCCTCGGCGTTCCGGAGATCTCGAGAACCGTGAAGTTCCTGGACGAGGCAGGCCTCGTCCAGGTCAGAAAGGGCCAGAAGGGCCGCTACCCGCAGACCCTGGTGCGCGCTACGCCGAGCGGGCGGGGGCGGTTCCGCGAACTCCTGGCCGACTTGCAGCGCTACGGGCTGGGTGGTTGACCCACCCAGCCCGTAGCCGACTTGCCCAAGAACGGGCGACCCGTCAGGAAGGCCCCATCAATCGCTGAAGAGGCTGCACTGCACGGCACCCGCCGCGAGGCTCGCGGCCACGCCCGCGATGCCGCCGGCAACTCCGGCGCGCACGAGCTTCGGGCCGACCTTCTCCGCGACCTCGTCCCACTTCTTGTCGCGGATGAGCTCGGCGATCTCGCCGCTGACGATGCCGGAGATCAGGCCGATGACGCTGTTCTCGACCATGCAGTCCACGAACGCGTTCCCCGTCGATGCGGCGCGGGCCTGGGATGACTGCAAGGCCTGCGGTCCAGCGCCCTGCGCACGCGCCGCCTCGAGCGAGGCTCCGATGTCGGCGGCTTCCTGCTCGCCGATGATCGATGCGGCCTTCTCCTGGTCGTAGGAGACGACGCCGTCGGGCCCGAGGATGAGCGCCTCTTCGAAGAGGCTCTCGAGGGTCTGCGCCAATTCGGCTTCCTGCCCCTGCGTCATCGCACCGGACGATGCCGCCGTGAACGTCGTCGTGCTCGGCGAAGCTGTTGCGGTCGTGGGAACGAAGAATGCAGCAGCGAGCGTCGCGGCCGTCGCGCTCATGACCAACCTGTTGCGGACCTTCATGATCACTCCAATTCATCTTGCGTGTCGGGCGGAGGCGAACCCCCGCTTTCTGTGTGAGATTTCCTTGGTGGAGGTCGCGGTGACCTCCGGCAACAAGTCTTCCAGGCGGCATACGCCCTGCCCGAGCTCGGCGAACCGGTCGACGCGCTGGGCGAATCAAAGCGCGCGAAGAGCCGGGAGGCAGCGCGATCCAGGCAGCTCTGCAGGAATACTGCAGCAATTCTGCGCGTGCTCGCCGCTCCTGCCCACGTGCTTGCCAGGGCCCTCTCAAGTGGAGTCCGGGCGTGTCACTCAGTCGAGGCGCACCGGAGCAAGCTCCGACCACACGTCACCCGGCCCCGGGTTCCCGGCAGCGGATGCGCCCCCGAGGTGCTTCGCGACGCCCCACACGGCGTTGAGGGCCGTCGTCACCGCACCCTCGGCCCAGCCCGCCGTGAACGAGATGTCGTCGCCCGCGAGGAAGATGCCCCGCTGGTGGTCGTCGAGCTCGTCCTGCACGAAGTGCCCGAAGAGGCGTTCCTGGTAGCGGTAGTGGCCGGGCAGGTTGTTCTTGAACGCGCCCATGTAGTTGGGGTCGGCCTCCCACGACACGGTGATCGGCTCCCCCACGATGTGCGCGCCGATGTCGAGGCCGGGGTAGATCTTGTCGAGCGAATGCAGCATGAGCCGCGTGCGCTCCGACGCGTCGAGGGCCAGCCATTTCAGGGCGTCGTCGTTCCACGTGTAGGAGAGCAGGATCACGGCGGGCTTGTCGGGACCCTCGTCGATGAGGTACGTCGCGCGGGGCAGGCGGTCGGTGAGCGTCATGCTCATGACGGGCTTCCCCGTCGCCGGGTCCAGGTCGCGCCAGAAGGGCCGGTCGACCATCACGAACGTCTTCGACGAGAGCATGTAGTGGCTCTTCTCGATGGCCGTCCACATCTCGGGCGTGAACAGCTCCTCGTCCGTGTCGATGCGCGCCGACAGCAGCCACGACTGGCAGGTCACGATGGCGGACGCGAACTCCTGCGTGCGCCCCCACTTCTCCGTGATGCTGACGCCACCGTTCTGCCCGCGCTTGATCGCGGCGACCGCACCCCGCGGCACCCCGCCGTGCAGGCTCGCGAGGCTCGTGCCCTCAGGCCAGTGCTCCAGCTCGGTCGGCTCGTGGTGCCACAGGTCGACGGGCAGCTTCTGCGCCCCGCCCACGATGCGGCGGTGCGCGTCGTCGGCGTTCGTGAACACGACCCGCAGGATCTCGAGGATCGAATTGCCGAAGTCGGTGTCCCAACCACCCGTGCCGAAGCCCACCTGGCCGAACGCCTCGATGTGCTCGAAGCTGAGATCCCTGAAGGCCGCGCTCTCTGCCACGAATCCATAGAACGAGCGGTTGTCGAACTTCTCGACCAGCTCATTCCATGCGGCCTTCAGGGTCTCCGTATCGCGTGCGCGGATGGCGTCCTGGATGCGAACCAGGTCGGCCTCCTCCGTCAGCGCACGCTTCCACGCCTCCGCCACCTCCGTGAAGAACGGGGGCAGGTCGGCGGGAGTCTCGGCGTAGAACGAGGTGCCGGCGAGCTCGATGACCGTCGACGGCGTCACCTCCGCCAGCGGGTTCGGGAACGCCTGCGTCTCCAAGCCGACGAGATCGACGTAGTGGTAGAACGCACGCCCCGACTCGGGGAAGCGCATGCCGCCCAGGTCGGCGATGACGTTCGGCGCCGCATCGAACGACCGCGTCTTGAGGCGCCCGCCGATGCTGTCCGCCTCGAAGATGACGGGCTTCAGCCCCATCTTCATGAGCTCGTACGCGGCGACGACACCCGCGAGACCGGCGCCGACGACGGCGACCTCGGTGCCATGCATCCGCTCCGGTACCGACCCGAGGCCGGCCGGGTGGGTGAGGAACTCGTCGTAGCTGAACGGGAAGTCCGGGTTGAGCATGGTCACCGGCTGGGAGTCCTGCGGCGTGGATGCGCCTTCCGCGCGCTGCGGGCCGCTCGGCATCGGGGTCGCGATGGTCACTTGTGCTCCTTCATGATGACGGGGGTCGCGGCGGTCGCCGCGTTGACGTAGTCGTTCTCGCTCATGGCGCCGACGATGGAGTGCTTCCGACCGTACGCGAAGTACAGGCCGACACCCACGAGCATCCACAGCCCGAACACCATCCAGGTGGTGCCGCCGAGCGTGACCATGAGGCCGAGGCACATGACGATGCCGAGGATCGGCACGACGGGGAAGAACGGCACCTTGTAGCTGCGCGGCAGCTCGGGGCGGGCGCGGCGCAGGTAGATGACCGAGAGGTTGACGAGGGCAAACGCGAACAGCGTGCCGATGCTCGTCGCATCCGCCAGCTCGCCGAGCGGGATGAACGCGGCGACGACCGCGATGATCGACCCCACGATGACCGTGCCGGCGACCGGGGTGCCCGTCGAGGGTCGCACGCGGCCGAAGATCTTCGGCACCATGCCGTCGCGCGACATGCGGAACAGGATGCGCGTCTGGCCGTAGTAGACCGTCAGCACGACGCTCGCGATCGCGATGACCGCGCCGACCGAGAACATGAGCGCGAGCAGCGGCTGGCCCGTGATGTCGGTGAGGATGCGCACGAACGCCGCCTCGCCGTCGTTGAACTCGGTCCACGGGAGCGCGCCGATGGCGGCGACCGCGACGAGGATGTAGACGACCGTGACGATGACCATCGACAGGATGATCGCGCGCGGCAGGTCCTTCTGCGGGTTCTTCGCCTCGTCGCCGGCCGTGGAGGCGGCGTCGAAGCCGATGTAGGAGAAGAAGAGGCGGCTCGAGGCGGCCGCGACGCCGGCCGCACCCATGGGGGCGAGCGGCTCGAAGTTCGCCGTCGTGAACGCCGTGAAGGCGATGAACACGAAGATGAGCAGCACGATGACCTTGATGGCGACCATGACGGTGTTCACCCAGGCGCTCTCCTTCGCGCCGCGCACGAGCAGCAGCATCGCGACGATCACGAGCGCCGCGGCTGGCAGGTTGAAGAAGCCGCCGTCGAGGCCGATCGGGTTAGCGAGCGCCGGCGGGAGCGCGAGGCCGAAGACGCCGAGCGTCTCGTTGACGTACTGCCCGGCGCCGACCGCGACGGCGGCCACCGAGACGCCGTACTCGAGCACCAGGCACCAGCCGCACACCCAGGCGACGCCCTCGCCCATCGTCGCGTAGGAGTAGGAGTAGCTCGACCCGGAGACGGGCACCGAGCTCGCCATCTCGGCGTACGAGAGGGCCGAGAGCAGCGCGGCGAGGCCGGCGACGGCGAACGCGATCCAGACGGCGGGGCCGGCGAGCGGCACTGCGGTGCCCAGGATCACGAAGATGCCTGTGCCCAGCGTCGCGCCGACGCTGATCATCGTCAGCTGCCACATGCCGAGGGTGCGCTTCAGGCCGCCCTCGCCCGACTCGGTCAGGGACTCGTCGGTGAGCTGCTCCAGCGGCTTGCGCCGCAGCAGCTGCGTGCCGAGCGGCGTGCGTGACCGGCCGGCTGTGGTGGGTGGTGTCGCCATTGACGGTTGCCCTTCTTGGGTTCGGGACCAGCATGATCAGGGATCGATCGGCGCTGTCCAACTGCGCCCAGCAGTGCTGGGCCTGGCAATCGTATGGTCGCACCACGCAGTGCATCCACGGGCGATATGCTCGGTTCGTCGCGAAGATGCGACAGAATGCACGGGAGCTCGCATGCCATCACCCTCGTCACCACACGGCCAGATCTCACTCGCCCAACTGCTCGCACGCCCCGAGCTGCACCTCGAGGTGCTCGTGCCCGGCGACCTCGACACAAGCATCCGCTGGGTCGCGACGAGCGACCTCACCGACCCGACGCCGTACCTCCTCGGCGGCGAGTTCCTGCTGACTGCCGGCGTCGGGCTGCGCGACCTCGACCACGCCGAGCTGGAGGGCTACGTCGAACGGGCCGTCAGCGCCGGCGTCGTCGCGCTCGGCCTCGGCATCGACCCGGTGTTCCACGAGGTGCCACCAGCCCTCCTCGAGGCCTGCACCGCAAGCGACCTCACCCTCGTGCGCATCCCCAACGACACCCCGTTCGTGGCCGTGTCGCGCACCTTCGCCGAGATGACCGAGCTGCGGCGAGTAGATGCGCTGCGCACGCTCGCCGACGCGACCCGCCGGCTGCTGCGCGCCGCCTCCGCGGACCAGCCCGAGACGGCCGTGGCGGCGGCGCTCGCCGAGCGGCTCGGCTCCTGGGCCGCGATCGTCGGGCCGGGCGGCGCGGTGCGCGCGAGGGCCGGCCAGGTGCCACCCGCGCCCGTGCTGGGCGCCCTCGCCGAGTCGGCAGACCAGACGAGGGGCGGCCCGGCCGCCTACCCGCTGCGCAGCCTCGGCGGGGCCGCCCTCGGCACGCTGCTCGTGGAGGCCGCTCCCCCGGCGGGCTCGACGGCGCACGCGTTCCTCACGACGGCGCACGGCATGCTCGAGCTCATCGCGAGGCAGCGCACCACCGGCAGCGTCGCGCCCGGCCAGCTGCTCGTGCCGCTCCTCCTCGAAGCCGACGACGTATTCGCGCGCCCGGACGGCGGCCCGGACACCGAGCTGTGGCGCGACCTCCTCCTGCAGGCGGCCGGCGGAGAC
This sequence comes from Pseudoclavibacter sp. RFBG4, assembly GCF_002931515.1. Classification (NCBI taxonomy): domain Bacteria; kingdom Bacillati; phylum Actinomycetota; class Actinomycetes; order Micrococcales; family Microbacteriaceae; genus Pseudoclavibacter; species Pseudoclavibacter sp. RFBG4. Next base: position 148,231 of record NZ_PSYC01000028.1, read on the forward strand.
GCGCGCGCCCGAACCCTCCGGGTCGTCGTCGCCTGCGCGCCCTCCTCCCTGAAGGACGCGAGCGAGCTGCACCGCTGGCGCAGCCTCTTCGACACGAAGCTCGTCACCATCTCGGCGGAGCACGCCACCGTCACCCTCATCACCCGCCTCGACGTCACGGAACGGCGCCTCACCGCGTTCCTCGACGAGGGGTGGAGCTTCGTCGTCGGCCGGCCCGTCACGGCCGAGCAGCTGCGTGCATCCGCCGCGGAGGTTCGCGCACTCGAGCGGCGAGCGAGGGAGGACGGCGGGGTGGTGCGCGTCGGCGCCGACCTCGCGCCCGTGCACTCGTTCATCGGCGCGGCCTCGGGGCGAGCCCTCGCCGAGCGACGTCTCGAACCGCTCCTCGAGCTCGACGTAGAGGCCCGGAACGCACGCCTCGCGCTGCTGCGCGCCTGGCTGCACGCGAACGGGCACTGGGATGCGACGGGCCGCGAACTCGGGATGCACCGCAACAGCGTGCGCCGCGGCATCGACCAGCTGCGGGGGCTGCTCGGGCTCGACCTCGACGACGCCCGCGTGCGCGCCGAGCTCGTCATCGCCCTCGAGTACGTGGAGTAGCTACCCCGCGAACGACTCGGCCAGGACCCAGAGCAGCACCAGCGCCGCGACGACGATCGCGAACACCGGCGCCCCAGCCACGAGCACCTCGCCGAGACTCGCCCCGCCTCGGTATCGGCGCCGCACGAGCACCGGGGAGAGCGGCTCGCTGACCAGCGTGACGCGGCACCCGGCCGAGCGCAGCGCATCCACGACCCCGAGACCGTGCGGAGTGAACGCCGCGATCGTGTCGCCGCCGCCCCGCAGGATGACTCGCGCGGCGGTTCCCGGCCCCATCCTCGTCGGAAGCAGCAGGCGCTCGACGACGACGACCTCGTCGATGATGGCAAGCGGGATGACCCGCTCCCTCCGCCGAACGGAGCTGATCACGAGACCGGTCTTCTCGACCCTCGCTTCGACGAACCGGCCGAAGAGCACCCCGCCCACCGCGAATGCCACGGCCCCGAGGAGCGCAAGCACCGCGCCGCCTACCGAGCCCTGCGCCCACGGCCCTGCGGCAGCCTCGACGAGCGCGAACCACGCGACGCCGACGAGCAACGCAGCGGCCGCGATGACCAGAAACCATCGCCCAGCCCGTACCGACATGCGCTCCCTCAATTCACCCCGCCGCGATCGCCCCGAGTCGGGTTTCTCCGCCCCCTGCAGACGGTGATCAGCCTGCCGCACCAGCAAGCCAACAGGGTAGCCCGCGCACCACCGCAGGCACCCCCACCGCGGTAGGATTCGGGCACGCTCTCCCAGCGCGCAGCACCGCACCTCAGCGAGACCAGTGCTCGCCGAACGCACCGCTGCATCACTTGGCCTGAGCCGAGGTGACCTCGACGTGACCCGTTCCATCGACGCCCGAGCAGCACGCATCCCGCTTCGCGCGACGCGAGGCGATGCCCTGCGCCCGGCCCTCCTGATCATCGCCGTGCTCGCGCTCGCCCTCGGCGGCGTGCAGCTCGCCGTCGGCGTGGACGCGCCCGTCCCGTTCTGGGTGCCGCTCGCCTTCACCGCCGTGTTCTTCGTCTGGACGGCCGCCGGCGTCATCGCGTGGTGGCAGCGCCCCCTGAGCATGGTCGGCGGGCTGCTGCTCGTCGGCGCGATCGCCATGTTCCTCGGCGGGGTCGGCAACCTGGGGCTCCCCGTGCTGATGGAGCTGAGCACCATCTTCGCGACCCTCATCCTCGCCGTCACGGTGCACCTGCTGCACGCGTTCCCGTCCGGACGCCTGCAGGGGCGCGTCTCCATCGCCACGGTGGCCGTCGGCTACGGCGTGACGCTCCTGCTGCAGATCCCGCTGTACGTGCTCCCACCCGACACGCTCCCGCACCTCGTCGGAGTCTGGGTGCAGGCGTTTGTCGGCCTCGGCGTCATGGGGGTCACCGCGGCCCTCCTCATCCGCCGCCTCCGCTCCGCCGACCCGAAGAACCTGCGCGTCCTGCTCCCCCTGTACCTGTCCGGCATCCTCGCGGTGCTGAGCATCCCCCTCTCCGCCAACGTGCTGCGCCTCCTCGGTGCTCCCGGCGAGGTGATCGGCTCCATCCAGCTGGTCGTCATCGCGGGCATCCCCATCGCCTTCCTCCTCGGCGTGCTCATCGGCGGCTACGCGCAGACCGTGGAGGCGGAGGTGCTCAGCGCCTGGCTCAGCCTGGCCGGCTCCGCGCGCACCGTCGTCGGGGCGGCGCTCGCCCGCTCGCTCGGCGACGACTCGCTGCGGGTCGCGTACTGGGCAGAGAACCGGCAGGTGTTCGTCGACGAAGCGGGCCTCGACGTGGAGGTCCGCGCGCAGTCGACACCGCGCCAGTGGCAGGAGGTGCACGTCGAGTCCCGACTGGTCGGCGCCATCAGCTACGACGAGCGGATGATCGCAGACCCGGAAACCGTGCGCCGGGCAGGTCGTGTGCTCGCCATCGCGCTCGACCGCGAGCGCCTCACCGCCGCGCTCCTCGCGAGCAACGAGGCGCTGCAGCGGTCGAGGCTCCGCATCGTGGAGACCGCCGACCGCGAGCGCAACCGCATCGCCCGAGACCTCCACGACGGCCTGCAGGTGCAGCTCGTGCTGCTCGCGCTCGAGGCCCAGCAGATCGCCAACTCCGGCGACGCGCACCCGTCGACGATGGCCGAGGCGACCGCGCTCAGGCACCGCATCGACACGGCGGCCGCCGACCTTCGCCGCCTCGTGCACGCGGTGCTGCCGTCGGCGCTCGTCGAGCGCGGGCTGACGGCGGCCGCCGAAGACCTCGTCGATCGCCTCGAGATCCCCGCGAGCCTCGTCAGCGACGCCGACGACAGCACCTTGGCTCCCGCGACGTCGCAGTCGGCGTATCTCATCATGGCCGAGGCCCTCACGAACGCCGTCAAGCACTCCGACGCACGCACCGTGAACGTGCGCATCACGCAGCAGGGCGCGCTGCTCAGCGTGACGGTGAAAGACGACGGCCGCGGCGGGGCACGGGTCGAGGACGGCACCGGATTGAAGGGGCTCGTCGACCGGATCGACACCCTCGGCGGCTCCTTCGAGCTCGTCTCGCCGCTCGGGTCGGGAACGGAAGTACGAGTGGAGCTGCCATGCGGGTCGTGATCGGCGAAGACGAAGCGCTGCTGCGCGAGGGGCTCGGGCACGTCCTCAGCAATGACGGCTTCGAGGTGGTTGCCGCGGTCGGCACCGCCGTGGAGCTCGAGGTCGAGGTCGCGCGGCTCGCGCCCGACCTCGTGATCACCGACATCCGGATGCCCCCGACCTACACCGACGAAGGTCTCGTCGCTGCCCTCCGCATCCGGCAGGCGCATCCGCAGGCCGCCGTGGTCGTGCTGTCGCAGCACGTGCAGCGGCGCTACGCGAGCGAGCTCATCGGGCAACGCGACGGTGGCGTCGGCTACCTGCTCAAGCAGCGCATCGCCGATGTTCGGGCCTTCACCGCCGATCTGCGCCACGTGCAGGCGGGCGGCACCGTGCTCGACCCCGACGTCGTGGCCGTGCTCCTCGCGCGGGCGACGAAGATCAGCGGGCCCGTCGGGGAGCTCACACCCCGGCAGCTCGACGTGCTCGGGCTCATGGCCGAAGGCCGCAGCAACAGCTACATCGCCGCGCGGCTCGGCTCCTCCGAGAAGGCCGTCGTGCACCACACCTCGAACATCTACGACGCCTTCGACCTGCCCGTCGCTGCCGACGACCACCGGCGCGTGCTCGCGGTCGTCCGCTACCTCGCGGCCGCCGGAGACGTGGATGCCGGCGGCGGGCGCTGAGGCTCACCCGCGGGTGCCACGCGAAACGCCGACGGGCATTCTGGAACCACGATTTGTAACACTCGCCCGTTTCTGGGCATGTAGGTGATGTGAGCCCGAACAGACTCGAACCCAGCCGCGCGGAGCGCTTCTCGGCGCTGTACGACGACGCGTACGTCGACGTGCTGCGCTTCGTCACCCGCCGCACCAGCCACGAGGCGGCCGAGGACGTCGCCCACGAGGTGTTCCTGACCGCGTGGCGGCGCTTCGACACGGTGCCGACCGTCCGGGACGAGGCTCGCGCCTGGCTGTTCGGCACGGCTCGCAACTGCCTGCTCCGCGAATGGCGAGAGCACGGGAAGCGCGACGCGCTCGGCGTGCGCATCGCGGACGCCGAGCAGGCCCGGACGCCGGACCTCGAATCGCTGGCCGCCGATGTGCGCCTCGACCTCTCCGCCGCCTGGAAGCGGCTCGACCCGAGCCACCAGGAGGTGCTCTCCCTCGCGATCTGGGAACAGCTTCCCTCCGCACTCGCCGGATCGGTACTCGGCATCAGCGCGCAGAGCTACCGCGTTCGCCTCCACCGGGCGCGCGCCGCGCTCCGGGAGCACCTCGAGCGCGCCACACCACCACGCACCAGCCCCTCGACCGTGACGGAGCAGCAGGCATGAACGTCGACGACGAAACCCTCAAGCGCCTGCGCACACTCGATGTCGCGCCGCGCACATCTCTCACCGACGCCCAACGGGAGGTGGCCGCGGCCAGGAAGGCCAGCATCCTCGCAACCGACCCGACCGATCGCGAGGGCGCGGGCGCAGGTGCAGGTGCAGGTGCAGGAACGGGCGTGGGCACTGGCGCTGGCGCACTCCAGGCACCCTCGCGGCGATCCCGCAGGAGCCGCACTCGACGGCGCCTCGCGTGGGGCATCGGCATCGTCGCAGTGACGGGCGCAGCCGTGGCGGCACTCATCGTCGCCGCGACCACCTACCTCGGCAACCCGACCCCCGTCGTCGGCACCACCCCCATCGCCACGACCTCACCGTCACCGCTCGAGGCATCAGCACAGCCGCGGCTCACCGAGGCCGAGGCCATCGCCGGCTGCGTCGACGCATGGCGCCCCGATCCGGACGTCCAGTCGACGGAACAGTACGAGAGCTTCTACGTGAACGACAAGTCGATCACGAACGTCGTCGACGGCGAATGGCAGATCACCCTCGTGCCGACGCAGCAGATCGAAGCGGAGTGGAACCTCTACTGCACGTCGTCCGATGACCTCGTCATCAGCTACACCAATGGCTACGACGATTGGCCGACGATCGACGAGACACAGACCACAATGATCGGCGAGACCGTGCTCCTCGCCGCCAGCGAAGCACCTGAGACGATCATGGAGGCACGAATCGGCGGAACGCTCGGGCTCAACGAGGGCGGCTGCTGGGTCGTGATCGAGAACGACTACGAGACCCTGTTGCAGTTCCCCTTCGGTTCCACGCTGACGCAGGACGGCCGCGGAGTGGACGTTCCCGGCGTTGGCATTGTCGGCGAGGGCGACACCATCGGCGGCAGCGGCGGCATCGATTCCGCCCCTCCCGAGACACCCGCGATCTGCGGGGGTCCCGCACAAGTCATGGCGTTCTGGCAGGCAGCCTCGTGAACCAGCCACTCGGAGACCGCAGGCTCGCACCCGAGCCGCCGAACCAGCACCCCGCCGCCAAGAAGGCGCCGACCGCCGCTCGCGCCCTGTTCTGGACGTTCTTCGGCCTCGGGTTCGTCGCGATGATCCTCGCCTGGAACGGGTACGCGCTTGCCCAGTTCGAAGCACAGACGGAGCAGCCGAAGGCCCTGGCAGCCAACACGACGATGGCGGGGTTCGCAGAGCTGACGGGCGGCGTCCCGCTTGTGCTCGCTCACCTCGTAGGGGCGGGACTGCTCCTCCCGTTCGGCTGGCGCGCATGGCGGTGGAAAGGACTCGCGATCGGAGCGGCCTCCGTGGTGGCGGCCAGCATCGTCGGCATCCTCTCGGGTCAGCTGCTCTGGGAAGGCGAGCTCTTCGAGCTGGGCATCACCAATACCTCGTACCAGCCGTAAGCCGGTCAGCTCGCGACAGGCGAGCTGTAGAGGGTGCCGATGAGCTGCTTCGCGATCTCGGTGGCGGGCCCCGCGCCGTTCGCGGCCGGGGCGAGGTTCGCCCAGACGACGAGCGTCACGTCGGCGACCGGGTCGTAGCCCATGAAGGAGTTGAAGCCGGGCAGCTCGCCCGTGTGGCCGTAGAACTGCCCGAAGTGGGCGATGTTGTAGCCGTACGACGGGTCAGCCGGGTTCTTCGTCGTGGGCTGGAAGCTGTCCATGCGCGCCTGCTGCATGTCCGAATCCAGGATGTCGCCGCTCTTCCCACCGAGCGCCTCAACCCAGTCGGCGAGGTCGCCCGCGGTCGAGATGCCGGAGCCAGCCGACCACGCCCACGACGGGTTGTCGAGGGTGCCGTCGTTGGGTGTGAACGTGCCCTCCTCGACCTGCTTCATGAGGTCCGGCGGCAGCTTCGACGAGCCGATCGTGTTGACGTTGGTCCACCAGAAGTAGCCGTCGGAGTGCGGCGATGGGATGCTGCTGTCCCCGATCTCGGGGAACGACGTCTCGTCGAGGCCGAGCGGCGTGAAGATCCGCTCGTCGTAGATCTCAGCGAGCGGCTTCCCGTCGAGGTCCTCGGCGATGAGCCCGAGGAGGATCGTGTTGGTGTTCGAGTAGTGGTAGTCGGTGCCGGGCTCGAAGTCGACCGGCAGAGGAAGCGCCATCTTGATGAGCTCCTCCGGCTCCCACACGCGGTCCGGGTCCTCATCCAGTGCCGTGTTGAGCTCGAGCGTCTCCGTGTAGTTGGCGAGCCCGCTGCGCATGAGCAGCATCTGCTCGATCGTGATGTTGTCGCCGTTCGGCACGTCGGGCCGGTACTTCGACACGGGGTCCGCGAGCGCGATCTTGCCCTCCTGCACGAGCTGCAGGATGACGGTGCCCGTCCACGTCTTCGTGTTGGAGCCGATACGGATGTGGTCGTCGACCGAGACGGGCGTGCTGCCGCCGGGGCTCGTCACCCCGTAGGTCGCCGTGAACTCCCCCTCTGGCGTGCGCAGCAGCATCACGGCGCCCGGCTGGCCGAGCTCCTCCGCGGTCTCCTCGAAGATCGCGGTCACGGCCGCCTCGTCGAACGGCTTCAGCGTGGATGTCGGCGCCTCGGTCTCCGCGGCCTGCGCCGTGCAGGAGACGAGGGCGAGGGCGGCGACCATGGCGGTCGCCGTGTACGTCGTTCTCTTCGCGATCTTGGACATGTGCTGTCTCCTCATGGATTGCGTGCGAACTCGGGGATGCTCGGTCAGTACGCCTGCTGGATGATCGCCGCGACCTTGCCGACGTCATCGTTCGCTTCGAAGACCCCGGGCATGCCCTCGTAGAAGCCCTGGTTCACGATGATCGTGAACGCCAGGTTGCGGCCTGACTCGGTGACCATGACGCCGCCGAGGGTCTTGGTGCCGAGCCGGAGCCTGCCGTTGAACGCGTCGGCGCTTGCGAGAGTTCCCGTCTTCGCGAACACCTTCCCGGCGGCCGGGCTGTCCTTCTGCACGTCGGCGAGCGATCCGTCGACGCCGAGGATCGGCATCGTGTCGCGCCAGCGCTCGGCGTCGGGACGCTCCGCCATGAGGCTCTGGATCTGCACCGCGTTCCTCGGGGTGATGTAGTTGCCTTCGAGCCCGGAGCCGTCGACGAGGGAGGCGCCCGTCGTGTCGAGGCCGGCCTCGGCCCAGATGGCCTGCGCCACCCCCATGCCGTCCTTGTTGCAGTCGGTCTTGCCCGCGTCGACCGCGAGGCGGCAGACGAGGGTCTGTGCGCCGCGGTTGTAGCTGACCTTCATGACGTAGGTGATCTCCTCGGCGAGCGGCAGCGACTCGAGCTCCGCGACCGCGGGGAGCGCCTCGACGGCATCCCAGTTCGGGAGGGCCGACTTCGGGTTCTCCGCGGAGGGGTCGGCGCTGACGGTGACCCCTGCGCGCTCCAGGGCTTCGATGAACGCCGTGCGGGCGAACGTCGACGGGTCGTCGAACTCGAAGACCCGCAGAACGGGGTCGGCATCCGCGGCGATCGTGCCGGTCACGACGATCGTGTTCGGATCGCTTGCCGACACCTCCGGCGCCTCGACCTTGTACTCCTCACCAGCTGGCACCGTCTCCACCTGGAGGTCGAGCGCCCACTTTCCGACGGCAGGTGTGAGTGCCGCGGTCGCGGGGGCACCCGCCTCCCCCGGCGTGACGAGCACGTCGAGGAGGTTCTGGTTGATGACGATGGGGGTGATCGACTGCTCGGCGAGCGTGCCCTGGAACAGGCGGTCGTCGATGATCACGTCGCCGCTCACCGTCGTGATCCCGGACGCCTTCACCTGCGCGGCCAGCTCGTCGAGCCCCGTCAAGGGGTCCTCCGGCGTGAGCGTCGCCCCCGGCAGAGGGTTCGCGTCGTTGTGGTCGAGGTTCGCGAAGCTGACGCTGCCGTCGTCCTTGGTGCGTCCGCCCATCGTCAGGTCGCCCTGCCCGACAAGCACGAGATCACCGTCGAGCGTGCCCGCCGTGACCTCGCCCGACTGCTTGACCGGCGTCACAACCGTGTGGTCCGGCCCCCACTTCACCCACGCGGCCCCGGCGCTGTACGTCTTCACGAAGGAGCCCGGCTCGGCGAGCTTCTCGCCGTCCAAGTCCACGAGCACCTCGCCCGTGTCCAGATCCTCGACCGCGATCGACCAGCGTCCGCTCGCGAACTGCGGCTGATTCATGACCTCGAGTGCTGCATCCGGAAGGCCAGGGACGGACACGAGCGTCGTCCCGTCCCACACCGGGACGTCCGCGTCGTTCGCGTCGGCCGCGACGCACCCCGTGAGCAGCAGCATCGCGACGGCCCCCGCCGTCAAGACGCGAGCGCCGCGGCCGAACCCTGATCCGCGTGCTCGCCCGGCAACGCCGTCGGCGATCACGCGCCCGCTCCGTTCGCGAGGACCTCAGCGAGGGCGCGGAAGGCGATGTCAGCCGGATGCCCGGCAGGGCTGTCCGACTCGTTCATGTAGACGACGATGCTCGCGCCCGTCGCCGGGTCGTGGAAGGTGGCGGCCGTGAAGCCGAGCCCCTCGCCGTTATGGCCGAGCCACCCGTTCGTCTCCCCCATCCCCACCGCATACAGGTCGTAGGGCGGCTTCGGGATCTCATGGCCCACCTGGCGCAGCTCCTGCGTCTCCGGCTTCAACAGTGAGCCCGAACCGAGCGTCTCAGCCCAGGCTCGCCCATCCTCGAGCGTCGAGAAGAGCGAGCCGGCGGCTCCGAGGATGGACGGGTTCTCGCTCTGCGCGACGGGCTTGCCGTCGTCGATGACGTAGCCCGTGGGATGCGGTTGCGCCCAGTCGTCGACGTCGGTCAGGTACGTCGTGCCCGTCTGCCCGAGCGGGGTGAGGATGCGCGCGTCGAGCGCATCCGCGTACGGCTCGCCTGTGACCTTCTCGACGACCGCGCCGAGCAGGTTCGTGTTGGCATTCGTGTACACGTACTCGGCGCCGGGCTCGAACCGCGCCGGCTGATCGACGACGGGGGCGTTCAGCTCCTCCAGGGTGTAGATCTTCGTCGGGTCGGAGAGGAACTCGTCCTGGAAGGCCTCCGTGACGTAGTCGGCGTTCCCGCTCGACATGTTCGCGAGCTGCAGGAGCGTGATCCTGTCGCCGTTCGTGATGCCCTCGACGTACTGATCGATGGTGTCATCGAGGCTCAGCCTGCCCTCGTCGGCGAGCTGCAGGATGAGCGTGACCGTGTACGACTTCGTGATGCTGCGGATCGGCCACGACATGTCCGTCGTGACGGGCGTGCTGTCCTCGACGTTCGCGAGTCCCGTGGCCGTCGTCCACGAGCCCTGGCCCGGAATCCACACCCCGGCGGCCGCACCTGGCACCTCGAGCTCGGCCATCACCGCGTCGAGCGCAGCCTGCAGCCCGTCCTGGAGTTCCGCGGGCAGCTCGCCGTCCGGCGCGGCGGGGCGAGTGACCTCAGGAGCCGCCGAGTCAGTCGCGCTCCCCGCGCCGTCACCGCCGGCAGACGTGCATCCGCTCGCCAACAGGCCGATGGCAGCGGCCATCGCCGCCATGCCGAGAAGACGAGCAGATAGGGGAGCTCTGGATGCTTGGGATGCTCTGGAGGGGGCTTGGGGGCTGCGCATGATTCCTCATTCGTCGAGGTTCCCTGAGAGACGTCGGGAAGATCACATCTCAGGAATCACACTCGCCGACGCGGGCACTCGCGACAATGGACCTAGGTCCCTGTTGAGCTGGTGTGCCGCACGCATCGCGCGCGGGCTGGCAGGATGCCCGTATGACAGTGCTCCTCGACCAGGTCGTCATGACCGACTACGGACTCTTCTACCTGACGTGGGAGGCGTTCGATTACGACGGTGACCTCGCGCCCCACTTCGCCGGGCAGCAGAACGGTTGGGTTGGGGCCGCACTGCCCGGCATGCTGTTCGTCTGCCTCGCACGTCGCGCGGGAGGGTCCGCAGTGAAGATCGAGCTGCTTGAGGCGCGCCCGCAGCTCGACGCCACCGGCGAAGACTGCGTCGAAGTGTCCGTCACGCTCACCGACGACCGAGAAGTATGGTGGAGCGGCTTCACCGGCATGGACGCAGGTGCGTTCGATTTGCCCGGTGGCACATACAGGCTCCGCGTGACTGCCCGAGGACGCGACGCGGGCCATGACGGCGAATTCGAAGACGAAGTGGTCGACTCGTACTTGCTGCAGCTCTGGTCAGCGCCCGTCGAGCACGACGAGATCGTTCGAACGGGCAGCACCGATGCGCGCTATTGGAATGACGCCTGGGGAACTCCGCAGGGCGAGACGGCGCCCACTCGAAGCTGAGGAGAGGCCCGTCGCCGACCCCTCACTTTCCCCAGTCAGCCAGACGGGTTCTCGACCGGGAAGCCGTCGGCATCCGTGCCAGCTTCGGGGTCGACCTCACTCGGCGGGGTGGGCGCGCTCTCGTGCCGAGCTGCGTCGGGGTCGCCGCGGTCCTCGCCCACGGCACGGACGCTGCGCAGCGCATCCCGCTCGGCAGCCTCGGCCGCCTGCGCGGCGCTCTGGCCCTCGTCGGGAGTGTTGGCACCTACTGGTTCATGGGTCATGGACCGGACGCTACGCGACGAAGATCCACCGGCCCCAGGGGTTGCGCCGAAGCGCTTCCGGTGCTGCGTGCGCCGGTCAGCGGCGGCCGGTGCCCTGGCTTTCGCCCTCGACTGCCGAGATTTTCGCGTCTCGTCGGCGTCGCTCAGCCTCACGGTAGACGACCCATAGGAGCGCGGTCGGCAGGATGAGCAGGATGCGCAGAAGCACATCCCCGGTCTGGAAGGACGCGCCGACGACAAGCACCGACAGCAGCACGAGCCCCGCGAGGATCCAGCGGCGAGTGGTGGCGTCTTCCATGTTGGCCTCCGGTCTTCGATGTCGTGGCTCGCGCTCCGGTCGCGCTCCCCCCAGGAATCACGTTCGCAGCAGTCAACCAGGCGTAGCTTCGAGTTGGCTCCGCTGGCGCCGTCGCACTTGGGCAGGCCTGGGTCTGGCCGCACTCAGGCCGAGTCGGTCCGCACGGCCTCGATGTGCATCGCCGTCTGCTGAAGCGCCGAACGCAACGTGAAACCGTCGAGATTCGCCCAGCCGGCCGACCACGTGAGGCGAGAGGCGATCTCGAAGATCGAGGCGTCTGGCGAGACCGTGAGGGCGCCCGCAACCTCATCGGTGCGGCGCTGGTGGTGCCGCGCATGCTCACCGCAGCGTTCGGCAAGCCCCACGAACCGGTAGCCGTGCCCCGGCACGGCCTCGTCGACGCCGAGCTCGACGATGCGCCGCAGCGAGCGCTGATACTGGAGCACCGGGTTGCTGCCATCGTCGCCGCCGAGGCCGAGGCCCGGGTGCAGCACGGGTGAGACGTGGTCGCCGGTGAACACCAGCCGGGCCTCCTCGTCGACGATCGACAGGTGCCCGGGTGTGTGGCCCGGGGTGTGGACGGTACGCAGCCGTCTGCCGGGCACGTCGAGCAGCTGCGCGTCATCGACAAGCACGTCAGCGCGCAGCGAGACCGGGGTCGCCGACCGCCCGACGAGCTGAAGGATCTGCGGGCGGCGTTCGACCGGCACACCCCACCCGACGAGCCTTGCCGTCTCGACCTCGACGCTCGGCACGTCCGCAGCCAGCGCATCGAGCGCCGCCTGCTCGGCACGGTGCAGCACGATCGGCGCACCCGTCGCATCCCGGAGCCGCTCGGCCAGACCGAGGTGATCGTGATGCAGGTGCGTCACGATGATCGACCGCACCTGGTCGAGCCGGTGGCCGGTCGCCGTGATGGCGGCGGAGAGCACGGCGAGGTTCGCTTCGGAGTCTGAGCCAGGGTCGATGACGTGCACGCCACCCGCCTCGTCGGCGATCACCGAAGCTAGCGTGCACGGGATGCGGCCACCGGGCGTCGGCCCCGCGGGCATCGGGCTGCCCACCGTCCAGATCCCGTCCCGCACCGCCTCGAGGGGCGCCACGGCTCCGTCGTGCCAGGCCGCCTCCTGCGCGGCGCTGCTCGCCGCGACGCTCGCGCCGCTCATGCCGCGGTCACCTGTTCTGGCAGAGCTCCGAGCCAAGTGCATCCCATGCCAGAAGCCTAGGACGCTGGCACCGACTCCGACTCCGACAGCGCGCGTGGAGCGGGCGTGCGGGCGCGAACGGACGCCGCCCGAAGCTCCAAGCCGGCGACCTCCGTGACCAACTTCAGTGCCAGAACGGCCCAAACCGCCTTTGGAACAGCGAGGGAGCCCGATTCTGCACTGAAGTTGGTCAGCATCCGGCGAGAGCGAACCAGCAGATGCGGACGCAGACGCGCGGGCAGTCCAGCTAGCGGCGCACCGCGAACATCGAGACGAGCTCGTAGACGACGTGCGCCGCGGCGACGCCCGTGAGCTCGGCGTGGTCGTAGGCCGGCGACACCTCGACGACATCTGCCCCGACAACGTTGAGGTCCGCGAGACCGCGCAGGATCTCGAGCAGCTCGCGGCTCGTCATGCCGCCAGCCTCTGGCGTCCCGGTGCCGGGCGCGTGCGCCGGGTCGAGCACGTCGATGTCGATGGAGATGTAGAGCGGGCGATCCCCGATGCGCTGCCGAAGCTGCTGCACGACCGCATCCGCTCCGCGACGGTAGATGTCGGCCGAGCTGACGATGCCGAATCCGAAGCGCTCGTCGTCCTCGAGGTCCTGCTTGCCGTACAGCGGTCCGCGCGTGCCGACGTGGCTGAGCGCGTCCGTGTCGAGGAGCCCTTCCTCGAAGGCGCGGCGGAACGGGGTGCCGTGTGTGTACGCCGCACCGAAGTACGTGTCCCACGTATCGAGGTGCGCGTCGAAGTGCAGCATCGCGACGGGGCCGTGGATGCGCGCCATGTTGCGCAGGAGCGGCAGCGCGATCGTGTGGTCGCCGCCGATCGTGACGATCTTCGCGCCCGTGTCGCTGAGGGCCTTCGCGGCCTGCTCCACGGTCCCTAGCGCCTCCTCGATGTCGAACGGGTTGACGGCGACGTCGCCGGCGTCGGCGACCTGCTGCGCTGCGAACGGCGACACGTCGAGCGTCGGGTGGTAGGGGCGCAGGAGGCGGCTCGACTGACGCACGTGCGCCGGACCGAAGCGAGCACCGGGGCGGTAGGAGACGCCGCTGTCGAACGGGACCCCGAGGATCGCCACGTCGAGCTTGTCGACCTCATCGACCCTCGGCAGCAGCGCGAAGGTCGCGGGCCCTGCGAAGCGAGGAACCTGCGCCGAATCGGTCGGTCCGACGTTGCCGTCCTGCGTCACCCGAGCGGGGTTCATCCAGAAGAAATCGTTGCTCACTGTGGGGCCTCCTTGCCGCGTGCTTCTCCCCAGAAGCTAGCGAAGGAACCGCCTTTAGGGACGCACTCTTTGCACCAGGCAACGCGAAGCTCGGTGCAAATCGCACGCACCTCTCTCCCGTGAGATGCACCACGCCACCCGACCCGACCGCCCTCGCTACCTCGCCGTCGCGAACTCGCCACCCCGCCACCTCGCCCCACCGCCATCGCCACCTCGCCA